>CATOKC010000089.1 GCA_951800675.1 uncultured Oscillibacter sp. | reverse complement strand
CCAGAAGAAAAAGAGAAAACGGGCCGTGCACGGTCCAAAAGAGAAAAAGAAGTATCGCCCCTGCGGGGGGACGAGGGACGGGGGACGCGCAAAAAGCGCTTCCTCCGGGTATGAATGTCTTTTGCCCGCGGCGTAGTTTGAGCGGGGGTTTTGGAGATTATCGAATGGACTCCCTCCTCTTTTCGCTGCCGCTCATCTGGTGGTAGGGGGTGGATGTCCGCCTTTTCCGGGACTGCCTTTCTATCGATAGGCCACCTCGTAGGGGCCGCCGCCCTCGGCGGCCCGTTTCCCCGGAACCTCCATGCTACCCACGGCCCGTTCCCCCGGGTCCACCCTTTTATCGGTAGGCCATTTCCCCAGGCTTCCCCCTATCTCTCCTCGGACCGCCCCAGCAGATAATCGGTACTCACTCCAAAATAATCCGCCAGGGTGCATAATGTCAAGGTTGGAATGTTAATTTTCCCTTTTTCCACTCGCTGATAGTGCGTTTGTGTAACGTTGAGCATCTCTGCTATATCCACTTGGCGAAGCCTTCTTTCTTTTCTTAAAGAGCAAAGCCTTGTCCCTAAAATCTGCAAAGTATCCATAATCCCCCCTTGACAAACCACATTTTATGTTATATATTATATAACATAAAATGTTGAACGAGGTGCTGTCATGGACCCAACCATCCAAAGACTTTTCGACACCTATGGCGAGTCCGTTCTGAAAGAGCTGAACAATTTTCCCCATGGGGAACTGGTCGACCTTTTGAACGCCCTCCCGATAGAGGAACGCCGCCGAATCCACATTTACGATCAGGTCAGTCACTACTATTATCAATGGTCCGCCGCCGCCTTCGCCGCCGGTCTCCATCTGGGCCTTTCCTTTTTAAATAATGATATCCGCCGTTTCCGCCCGGAGAAGGTCTAGCAGTGCCCGGGGCTCCACCTCTACCTGGGCGCCGATCTTCCCGGCGGAGACGTAGATGGTCTCAAACTCCAGGGCCGTCTGGTGGAAAATGGTGGGATACTGCTTCTTCATGCCCACCGGACTGCACCCGCCCCGGATGTACCCCGTCACGGCGGTGATATCCTTCACCGGCAGAAGGTCGATGGACTTCTCCCCCGCCGCCTTCGCCGCCTTTTTCAGGTCCAGGCTGTCGGTTGTGGGGATGTCAAAGACGTGGTAGGTCCCGGAAGCCCCCTTTGCTACCAAGGTCTTAAAGGCCCGCTTTGGGTCCTGCCCCAGGGCCTGGGCCACGTGGACGCCATAGTCCCGGGTGCCCTCCGGGCCCTCTTCCTCCTCATAGAAATGGGGGGTATAGGGGACCTTTTTCTGGTCCAGGATGCGCATTACATTGGTTTTCTCGTCCTTTTTCTTTGCCATGGTTCACCTCAAAATGATCACGCCCGCCAGGACGCAGAGAATCCCCAGAACCGTCAGCGGCCCCAGGGGCTCGCCGAAGGCCAGCACGCCCGTCAGAGTGGCCGCCACCGGCTCCAGGCTGGCCAGGATGGAGGCTTTCCCCGGTTCCGTCCGGGCAAGGCCCCAGGTATAAAGAAGGTAGGGTATGGCGGTGGAGAACACCGCCAGAGCCAGGGCCGTCCCCCAGAGGCCGGGGTTCCCCCCGAAAACTCCCGCCAGCTCCGCCGGGCGGATCAGGACCAGGGAGGCCGGGCCCGCGAAGAGGAAGGTCCAGACCGTCACCGTCAGGGGCGGGTAGTGGGCCAAGGCGTAGCGGCCGAAAATGCTGTACAGCGCGTAGAAGAACCCGGACCCCAGGCCCAGGAGGATGCCGGGGATCGTGACGGACAGCCCGCTGCTAAACACGCCGCAGACGCACGCGCAGCCCAGCAGGGTCAGCAGTAGGGCCAGGAGCTTTTTCCCGCCCACCGGCTCCTTCCACAAAACGGCGGACAGAATCACCACGAAGGAGGGGGCGGTGTAGAGCAAAATGGAGGCCGCCGCCAGGGAGCAGAGCTTCTGGCAGGAGAAGTAGCACACGGTGAAAAACACCACGCTGACCACGCCGGTGCCGAGAAAATATTTGAGGTGCCGCCGCTCCACCCGGAAGACGCTCCGGTCCTTCACGGCGAAGAACGCCGCCAGGAGAAGCATTCCCCCCAGGTTCCGCACCACGACGATGGAAAGAGGCGAAAGGCCCGCCGCCATCAGCGTCCGGTTCCATAACCCGATGATGCCCCACAGGGCCGCCGCCGCCAGAATCGCGGCGCTGGCCGGGGCTCTTTTTTGCGTCTCCATCTATTCTCCCAAAATCTCCCGCCGCGCATACTTGGGCAGCTTCCTCAAAACCAGCCCGTGGGACTCCGCGCAGAGCTCCCGGAGGGTTTCATCCGGCAGGCTTCCATCCAAAAGGCAGGCGATCCAGTTCCGCTTGTCGCAGTAGAACCCCGGCAGGATTTCGGGGTGGGCCGCCCGGAGAATTTCACTCCGGGCGGGCTCGCATTTCAGGTTCACCAGATCGTGCCCGTTGTACGCCTCGTCCTTCATCCCCTGGGGGGAGCAGACGGCGGCAAAGAGCTTGCCCCGAATCATATACCGAAACCAGGCCCATTCGGGCTTATAGTCCTTCTCCGCCCCGGGGAGGGAGAGGAGGTATTCGTCCAGCCAGTCGTATTTCATCCCGTTTCACCCCGCAATTCGATGATCCGGTCCCGCAGAACCGCGGCGTATTCGAATTCCAGCATCTTGCTGGCTTCCTTCATTTCCTTTTCCAGGCGCTTGATCTCCGCGTCCCGCTCCTGCTTGTTCAGCTTGCGGTGGTGGCGTGCCCGGGTGGTCTCGTCCTCGGCGGTGGTGGAGATTTCCAGCACCTCCCGGACCCCCTTGATGATGGTCTTGGGAACGATGCCGTGCTCCTGGTTGAAGCGGTCCTGAATCCCCCGGCGGCGCTCCGTCTCGTCCATGGCCGCCCGCATGGAGGGGGTGATGGTATCCGCGTAGAGGATAACCAGGCCCTCCGCGTTCCGGGCCGCCCGGCCGATGGTCTGAATCAGGGACGTCTCGGACCGGAGGAAGCCCTCCTTGTCCGCGTCCAGCACGGCGACTAGGCTGACCTCGGGAAGGTCCAGGCCCTCCCGCAGAAGGTTGATGCCGATGAGCACGTCGAACTTCCCCAGCCGCAGATCCCGGATAATCTCCATCCGCTCGATGGTCTCCACATCGGAGTGCATATAGCGGACCTTGATGCCGACGTTTTTGAAATACTCCGTCAGGTCCTCCGCCATTTTTTTCGTCAGCGTGGTCACCAGCACCCGCTCGTCCCTGGCCGCCCGGGCGTTGATCTCTTCCATCAAATCGTCGATCTGCCCGGTGACGGGCCGGACCTCCACCCGGGGGTCCAGCAGTCCCGTGGGGCGGATCACCTGCTCCACCACCTGGTCCGCCCGCTCCCGCTCATAGGGGCCGGGGGTGGCGGAGACAAAGACGGCCTGTCCAATGCGGCCCTCGAACTCCTCGAACTTCAACGGCCGGTTGTCATAGGCGCAGGGGAGGCGGAAGCCGTATTTCACCAGGGAATCCTTCCGGGCGTGGTCCCCGTTGTACATGGCCCGGACCTGGGGCAGCGTGACGTGGCTCTCGTCCACGAACAGCACGAAATCGTCGGGGAAGAAGTCCAGCAGCGTCATGGGGGCGGAGCCCTGGGGCCGCTCGGAGATGATGCGGGAGTAGTTCTCAATGCCGGAGCAATACCCCAGCTCCGCCATCATCTCCATGTCGTATTCCGTCCGCTGGCGGACGCGCTGGGCCTCCACCAGCTGGTTGTTCTCCGTAAAGGCCTGGACCTGCTCCTCCATCTCCCGGCGGATTTCCCCGATGGCCCGGTCCATCTTGTCCTTGGTGGTGACATAGTGGCTGGCGGGGTAGATGGCGATGTGGTTCAGCACCCGGTTCACGGAGCCGGTGATGGGGTTGAACTCGCTGACCCGCTCGATCTCGTCCCCGAAGAACTCCACCCGGATGGCCTTGTCCTTATAATAGGCGGGGTAGATCTCCACCGTGTCCCCCCGGACCCGAAACATGTTCCGCTCAAAGGCGATGTCGTTCCGCTCATAGCGAATCTCCACCAGCCGCCGGAGGAGCTCGTCCCGATCCCACTCCGCCCCCGCCCGGAGGGAGACCACCATCTTGGCAAAGTCGTCGGGCTCCCCCAAGCCGTAAATGCAGGAGACGGAGGAGACCACAATCACGTCCCGCCGTTCCAGCAGGGCGCAGGTGGCGGAGAGGCGGAGGCGGTCAATTTCGTCGTTGGTGGAGGCGTCCTTGGCGATATAGGTGTCCGTGTGGGGGATATAGGCCTCCGGCTGGTAGTAATCGTAGTAGGAGACAAAGTACTCCACGGCGTTATTGGGGAAAAACTCCTTGAACTCCGCGCAGAGCTGTGCCGCCAGGGTCTTGTTGTGGGCCAGCACCAGGGTGGGCCGCTGGACGGCCTCGATGACCTTGGCCATGGTGAAGGTCTTGCCGGAGCCGGTAACGCCCAGGAGAACCTGCTCCTTCAGCCCGCTCTCGATGCCTGTCGCCAGGGCGGCGATGGCCTCCGGCTGGTCGCCGGAGGGCTGGTATTCGGATACAACTTGGAATTTTGGCATGGAGACCTCCTGTCGGCGGTTGGCCCGCTGATTGAACCTGTACCATCCGCGCTGTTTCAGCTTCGTGAACCATATCATACCACGAAGCCGGCCAGATCGCAACATTTGTTCGATATATTTGCAAAAATTCTCCTACGGGCTCCTCAGTCGAGGAACCCTGATTGGGAGAAGGATATAAAATCGTAATCAGCCACCACAATGTGGTCCTCCAGCCGCACCTCGACCGCCTCCAGCGCCGCCTTGACCCGAAGGGTAGCCGCGTGATCCTCCTGAGAGGGCAGGGCCACGCCGCTGGGGTGGTTGTGGGCCAGAATCACGGAGCTGGCGCAGAAGGCGATGGCGTTCTGCACAATCTTGCGGATGTCCAGATTCACCGCCGAGGCGCTGCCCTCCCCCAGGCGGCGGCAGGCCAGCAACTTCCCCTTTCCGTCCAGACAGAGCTGGTACACCACCTCGTTTCGCTCCTGGGAGAAGAGCTCCAGCAAATACTCCCCCACCCGCTCCCGGGTGTTCAGGGCCAGCTCCCGCTCCAGCTCCGCCAGCCGGGCCTTCTGCGCAATCTGGGGAACCAGGCGCAGCAGCATGGCTGTCCGCTCTCCCACGCCCTCCACCTGGGTCAGCAGTTCCACCGGGGCGGAAAACACGCCGGAGAGGCTCCCAAACCGGTCCATCAGGGCATGGGCCAGGGGATTCACGTCTCCCCGGGGAATGGCGTAATACAGCAGCAGCTCCAATGCCTCATGGCCGGCAAAGCCGTTCAGCTCATTGTCCAAAAACCGCCTACGCACCCGCTCCCGGTGCCCATCGTGAACGCCCATGGCCTCACCTCCCGCAAGCTCTGTCCCTCCGCCGGAGGCGGTGGAAACCGATTGTGACATTCGGAAGTTATGATAGCATATTTTCCCGGAGCCGTCAATCTTCCGGCGAATTTGGGGCGTATCCGTTGACGCATGTTATCAAAAGGCGAGACGCGTTGCAGGGGGCGGGCCCTGTCCCGTCCCCTACGCAAAATCTTCGAATGGGGCAAACAGGAATTTCGAAAAGTTTTTGTATACAAACGGGTTTTCCTGTGCTATACTATACCGAGTTAACGTTTCGGCGGCCCACCTAGAGCCCCCGAAGCGGTTCCGCCGGGCGGTTTTCCCGGCGCTGATGATGGTATTTTTCCAGGATGGGACGCGCTTCCCGGCTGGTCAAATAAATAAATGCCCGCGCTCCAACCCAGAGCATGGGCCCAAGCGGCTTTCATATTCGGTTGCGACAGGACGCTGCCAAACCTCCGCCGGCGTAACGGGGCCAGGTGGACAGAGGGCGTCTCTTCTTTGCTATGCCCAAATTCCGGGTACAAGGCCGCCGATACATCTTTTTATATTGGTAAGGAGTTCTATGATCTATGGCAGAAAAACTAAAAATCATCCCTCTGGGCGGTCTTAACGAAATTGGCAAAAACATGACCGCCTATGAGTACGGCGGGGAAATCATCGTGGTGGACTGCGGCATGGCCTTCCCCGGGGACGATATGTACGGCATCGACTGCATCATCCCCGACGTGACCTACCTCATCAAAAACCGCGCCCGCATCCGGGGCCTTTTTATCACCCACGGCCACGAGGACCACGTGGGAGCCATTCCCTATGTCCTCAAGCAGGTGAACATGCCCATTTACTGCACCCGGTTCACCGCCGGCCTCATCCAGCTAAAGCTGGATGAGCACGGTTTGGCAAAGTCCACCAAGCTCATCACCGTGGAACCGGGCAAGTCCGTCCGGGCGGGGAAATTCACCGTGGAGTTCATCCACGTGAACCACTCCATCGCCGACTCCGTGGCCTTCGCGATTCACACCCACATGGGCACCGTGGTCCATACCGGCGACTTTAAAATCGACTCCACCCCCATCGACGGGGAGGTCATCGACCTGGCCCGCCTGGGCGAGCTGGGCAAGGGCGGGGTTCTCGCCCTGTGCGCCGACTCCACCAACGTGGAGCGCCCCGGCTACACCATGAGCGAGCGGGCGGTGGGCCAGACCTTTATGCGCCAATTCCAGGGCTGCGAGGAGCGGATCATCGTCACCACCTTCGCCTCCAACGTCCACCGCATCCAGCAGGTCTTAGACGCCGCCGCCGCCCATGGGCGGAAGGTGGCCGTCACGGGCCGGTCCATGGAGAACATCATGCGGGTGTCCACGGAGCTGGGCTATATGAAGGTGCCCAAGAACACCCTGGTGGACATCAACAAAATCAAGAGCCTGCCGAAAAATAAGCAGGTCATCGTCACCACCGGCTCCCAGGGCGAGGAGATGAGCGCCCTGTACCGCATGGCCTTTTCCACCCACAAGCAGGTGGAGGTGGGCCCCGGGGACAAGGTGATCATCTCCGCCTCCGCCATCCCTGGCAACGAGGTGACGGTGAGCCGGGTCATCAACGAGCTGTTCCGCAAGGGCGTGAAGGTCATCTATGACCGGGCGGACATGCTCCACGTCTCTGGCCACGCCTGCCAGGAGGAGCTGAAAATCATCCATGCCCTCACCCGGCCCCGGTTCTTCATCCCCCTCCACGGCGAGCAGCGGATGCTCCAAATTCACAGCCAGGTGGCCCAGCAGATGGGCCTGGACCGGAACCACATCGCCATTGCGGAAAACGGCTCCATCATCGAGCTCACCGCCAAGACCTTGAAGCTAGGCGGGGCCGTTCCCGCCGGGGAAGTTTATGTGGACGGCTCCGGCGTGGGCGACGTGGGAGCCGTGGTCATGCGGGACCGCAAGCGCCTGGCCGAGGACGGCATGGTCGTCGTGGTCCTGCCCACCTCCAGCCACGACGGCGGCCTGCTGAGCCCGCCGGAAATCGTCACCCGGGGCTTCATCTACGTGAAGGAGTCCGGAGATTTGATGAAGGAGCTCCAGGGCATCGCCATGGATGCGGCGGAGTCCGTCACCCGCAAGCGCGGGCGGGACGACGGGGAGCTCCGGGGCGTGGTGAAATCCGCTGTCAGCAGCTACCTGTTCAAAACCACCAAGCGCAGCCCCATGGTCATCCCCGTTGTGACCCGGCTGTAAGGGAAGCGGCAAGCCCTTTCGAATTGCAAAACGCCTCAAGGGGCGGGAACATCCAAGCGATGCTCCCGCCCCTGTTTTTCCCCCATTTTCAGGGATATCGTCAACGCAGTTGCGTTTCTTATGAAGCCATGCGCAGGCAGCCGCTTTGCGGCTCAAACCGCCACTCCAGCGGCGGTTCATTGAAAAGAATTCATGGGATTCTTTTCAACTGCGCCGACTATAAAAAAGGCGGCCCGGAGGCCGTCCCTGCATTTCAGAATTCTTTCAGTTTTTTCCCATATAATCACTCCGCATAAGATCACCCCGCAGGAGGAGAACCCCATGGAAAAGGACCTATTGTCACACCACAGCGTTACGCTGAACAGCTTACTGGAAGAGCGGCAGTCTTTGAACATGCGGATGCTGCTGGCCGTTCAGCTCCGGGACACGGAGACCCAGGAGGCGCTGCGGAGGGAGCTGGAGGAAATCACCCTTAAAATTGAGCGGTTCCTGGAGGGGCGGCTATAAGGCCCCTCTGTATCCGCCCAGGGGAGAAGGTATCAGGCGGACCCGCGGTCCGCATTCCATTTCGCGCCAAGAGACGGCAGGGCCTCTTCGCCTATCTCCTGCCGCAGTAGCGGCGTAGGCCGCAGTTGTACAAAGCCGCCATCCGGGGGTCCTGTACGGGCTCCTCCCGCTCGATTCCCTCATATTGGAGAAACCATGTCTCCCCGTCGGTATTCAGCAGAGGCTCCAGCTCCTTCAAGGAGTAAACGGGGAGGCGAACGCTGCCCCGGCTCCACACCCGCAGCACGTTGGGGATATCCACGTCCGACGGGGAGTCGATCACCGCCAGGCGGAATTCCGGGAAATAGGCCCCGCCGAAGGGCTGTTCCACGTCCAAGCTGGCAAAGCCGCTGTCGTATAAGGATTCCAGGGCCGACTCCAGGCTTCCATTGTTCCATACCGGAGCAATGAGGCCGCACTCATTGAGCTTAACCCGCTTCTCCCCCGCCGGAGGAAGGCTGGAAATGGGGATTAGATCATCCAGCACAAAGGGTCCCGTCTTGGTCTTGGGCAGAAAAATCCGGGACGCGCTGTCGGAGGTGAGGCTCATGGTCAGGGCGTGGATGATCCAATCCAGGAACAGATCGAAGTTCCGCCCGGAGACCTTGCACCGCTGGGCCCCCTGGTTTAAGAACTTGCTCATGGACTCATAGTCCGTCAGCGCCATAGGCGGCAGGGGCCCGGCGTAGAGATTTTTTAGGCGTGTGGTGGGCAACATGTGGACCTCCTCGCGCCCGGGGGCGCGTTTCGTCAGAATGTGCCCATTTTAGCACGCCCGCCCGAAAAACACAAGCGGGAATCCGCGCAGTCCCTGTTGAGAGCCGTAAGTCTCAGGTATCATTTTGGAGCTGGCAAAATCGAGGGGCTATTTTTTACTAGGGCTTGTTTAATAATTAGCGATATGCCCAACAGCGAGGATTTTTTTGCCGGACAAGGCACATTTTCGCGGGCATCCTGACGGATGGCAAGAAAATTTAACGATGTATGGCAGAAAAAGGCCCGCTGTTTGGGCGTGTTGACAATTTTCAAACAAGCTCTAGAGCGGTTCCCAGGAATAACGAGAAAAAAGGAGGCGGAGACAATCTGCCTGCATTTATGTTTCCGTATCAGTACAAGCCTTGGCCCCCGAAACGCTTTCGGGGGCTTGAAAATTTTGATAAGAATATCCGGTCTCCAAACGGCAGATACTCCTATAAAAACCATCTCCACAGGAGGAAGCGCCTATGATGACCGCCTTTGCCCGCACCGTCATCCTCTATTTTCTCATCATGACCGGCCTCCGCCTCATGGGCAAGCGGCAGATTGGGGAACTGGAGCCCGGCGAGCTGGTGCTGACCATGATGATCTCAGACCTGGCCACCGTGCCCATGCAGGACTTCGGCATCCCTCTACTGGCGGGGGTCATCCCTATTTTAACCCTTCTGGCCCTGTCCATGCTGCTGAGCCAGCTGTCCCTCACCAGCCTCCGCTTCCGCCGCCTGGCCTGCGGCGCGCCCTCCATCCTCATCCGGGAAGGGGTCCTCCAACAGGACGTCATGCGGAAAAACCGCTATACCCTGGATGAGCTGCTGGAGGAGCTCCGGGGCCAGGGCATCACCAGCGTGGAGGAGGTTAAATATGCCGTGCTGGAAAACTCCGGCCGTCTCTCCGTCCTCCCCTGGGCCAGAAACCAGCCCCCCACGGCGGAGGAGCTGGGCCTGGAGACCCGGGAGGAGGCCACCCTTCCGGTAGTCCTGGTCAACGACGGTCGACTTCTCCGGCGGAATCTGGAGACCCGGGGCCTGGACGAGAGTTGGCTTCAAGAGGCTCTTCGAAGCCAGGGGCTGTCCTCCCACCGGGAGGCGTTTTTGCTGACGGTGGACGAGGGGGGCGCGGTGCGCTGCGTGAAAAAGGAGGGACGGACATGAAAAAGGGCCTGTGGCTTCCCGCCGCCCTGCTGGCGGGTATTCTGGCCTTCTGCCTCTGGAACAGCGCGTCCATGACACGCTCTACCGCCCGCTGGCGGGCCCAGCTGGAGGAGGCGGAGCGTCTGGCTCTGGCCGGAGACTGGGAGGAGGCCGACGCCGCCATCCGGGAGGGCTATGACGAGTGGTCGAAGCGGCAGACGTATCTCCATATTGTCACGAACCACGACGCCGTGGACGCCGCGGAGGCCATGTACCACCGGGCCCTGGCCTTTGCGCGGAGCAAGGAGGACAGCGAGCTCCGGGCGGAGCTGGCGGACCTCCGGGACCAGCTGCGGCTGCTGGCGGAGATGGAGGAGTTCAGCGTGAAAAACGTGCTGTAGACCGCCCTGCTTGCCTTTTCCCCCTGGCCCGCATGGAAAAGCTCATCGGGCAGCACCCGGAAGCCCCCGCTCCCGTCAGGTCCCGCGCCAAAGGAAAAGAGCCGGAGTGATCAACACCCCGGCCCTTTTTCCGCTAATTACTTCTTCACGATTTCCGCCGTATCCATGGCGATCATAAGCTCTTCGTTGGTGGGGATCAGCAGCACCTTCACCTTGGAGTCGGGCGTGGAGAGGACGGTCTCCTTCCCCCGGACGTTGTTCGCCTCCGCGTCCAGCTTCACGCCCATGTACTCCAGGCCCTGGCAGACCATGGCCCGGATGGCCTTGTCGTTTTCGCCCACGCCAGCGGTGAAGATCACCGCGTCCACGCCGCCCATGGCGGCGGCGTAAGCGCCCACATACTTTTTCACCTCATAGGCAAACTTCTGCTGGGCCAGGGCCGCCTTCTGGTCGCCCTTTCCGGCGGCGTTCTCCAGGTCCCGGAAGTCGGAGCTGACGCAGCTCAGGCCCTCTACGCCGGACTTTTTATTCAGGACATTCAGCATTTCGTCAATGCCCATTCCCCGCTTGTTCATCTCGTACTGGAGGATGCCCGCGTCCAGGTCGCCGGACCGGGTGCCCATGGGCACGCCCGCCAGAGGGGTGAAGCCCATGGAGGTGTCCACGCTCTTGCCGCCGTCCACCGCCGTGATGGAGGAGCCGTTGCCCAGGTGGCAGGAGATCAGCTTGACCTCTTCGGGCTTCTTACCAAGCATAGCGGCGGCCCGGCCCGCCACGTACTTGTGGCTGGTGCCGTGGAAGCCGTACCGCCGAACCTTGTCCTCTTCATACCAAGCGTAGGGCAGGGCGTACATATATGCCTGGGCGGGCATGGTCTGGTGGAAGGCGGTGTCAAACACAGCCACCATGGGCACGCCGGGCATCACCTTCTGGCAGGCCCGGATGCCCGTCAGGTTGGCGGGGTTGTGGAGGGGAGCCAGGGGGATGCAGGCCTCAATGGCCCCCAGCACCGCGTCGTCAATCAGCACAGACTGGTTGAATGCCTCTCCGCCGTGGACCACCCGGTGTCCCACCGCGCCAATTTCGCTCATGGAGGAAATCACGCCGTTGTCCTTGTCCGCCACCGCGTCCAGCACGGCCTGGATAGCCTCGGAATGGGTAGGCATGGGAATGTCGATGGCGTCCAGGGTCTTTTTCCCCTCGGCCTTGTAGGTGAATTTGCCGTCAATGCCAATGCGCTCGCACAGGCCCTTGGCCAGCAGAACGCCGCTCTCGGGGTCCAAAAGCTGATACTTCAGGGAGGAACTCCCCGCATTGATGACCAGAATGTTCATGATGACCGTCTCCTCTTTTTTGGGGAAGCCCTTGCGGGATTCCCGAATTTCATATAATATAGAGCGGCAGGGAAGGGCGGAAGGTCCCGCTTTCCCTGTTCTCTAACTCCATTATACCAGACTTTCCGGGAGTTACAACCGCTTTTTTACCAAACTGTCACTTTTTTGTCACCACTTCAAGGGGGAATTTTATGACCGCCGCTGGTATCATTACAGAGTACAATCCCCTTCACATGGGCCACGTCCACCTGATGGCGGAGGCCCGCCGCCTTTTGGGGCCGGAGACGGGAATCCTCTGCGTCATGAGTGGAAACTATGTCCAGCGGGGAGACTTTGCCATTGTGGACAAAGCCGCCCGGGCCGCCGCCGCCGTCCGAAGCGGGGCGGACCTGGTGCTGGAGCTGCCGGTTCCCTGGGCCCTCAGCTCGGCGGAGGGCTTTGCCAGCGGCGCCGTGGAGATTTTAAAAGCCACCGGGATGGTCACCCATCTGGTTTTCGGCAGCGAGGGCGGGGCCTCCGCGCCCCTGGTTCGCTGCGCGGAGGCCCTGCGCTCCCAGGCGTTTTCTGAAAAACTCCGGGAGGAGCTGAAACAGGGCGACAGCTTCCCCGCCGCCCGTCAGCGGGCCCTGGCGGCCCTATTACCGAAAGAGGACGCGGCGGTCCTGGCCCGGCCCAACGACACCCTGGGCGTGGAGTACTGCAAGGCCCTCCGGGGCAGCGGGATTCGGCCCATCGCCATCCCCCGCCGGGGGGCGGCCCATGACAGCGAGACCCTTGGAAACGGCTTTGTCTCCGCCTCCGCCATCCGGGGGCTTCTGCGCCGGGAGGAGGAAACCGCCCTGGGCCTCTGCGCCCCCGCCATGGCGGAGGCCTATCGGGAGGAACAGGCCGCAGGCCGCGCCCCCGCGTCCCTCGCCCACTGCGAGCGGGCGATTCTTGCCCGGCTGCGCTTCCTGGAGGAGGCGGACTGGGCCGCCCTGGACCAGGGGAACGAGGGCCTGTACCGCCGCTTTGTTTCCTCCAGCCGGTCCGCCGGGTCCCTGGCGGGGCTGCTGGAGGCTGTGAAAACCAAACGCTACCCCCTGGCCCGGCTTCGCCGGATGGTGTTCCGGGCCTATTTGGGGCTGCCCCCCGCGCCGCCGGAAAGGCCCGCCTATCTGCGGGTTCTGGCGGCCAACGCGCGGGGACGGGCCCTGCTGGCCGGGATGCGGAAAGCCGCCGCCCTGCCGGTTTTGACCAAGCCCGCCGCCGTCCGCCGCCTGGGGCCCGAGGCCCAGCGCCTCTTTGATCTGGAGGCCCGGGCGGACCGCCTCTACGCCCTGGCCTGTCCCAAGCCCGCCGCCATCCCCGACGAACGGAGGAGAGGGCCGGTGATTGTCCGGGAGGGGGCGGGCTGAACAAAGGAGGAACCCCTATGAGTGCCATGATCGCCCTGCTGCTGATGCTGAGCTCCCTGGTGGGCTGCGCCGGAGAGACGCTGACCAATGTGAAAAACGCCCTGCCGGACCTCCCCGACGAAACCGTCTCCCTCTCGGTAGAGCTGGAGGAGTACGAGGAAACCGTCCGGGACGAGGATGGCGCGGCGCTGGCGGAGTGCTCCTACGCGCTGCCGGTGATGAAGGCCCTGGCGGCGGACGGAAGCGAGCTGGAGGCCGCCACCACAGAGGAACAGGCCCGGGCCCTGGCGGCGGCGGAGACCTTCAACGCCCGCTTCGCCCAATGGAAGGCCAACCCCCAGACCCTGGCGGAGGCCGCGCGGGATGATCGGGCCTTCCGAAATGAATCCGGCTTGGCCCCGGTGCCCTATACCGATGATTTGAGCTGCACCGTCTACCGGACGGAAGCCCTGGTCAGCGTCTGCGGCGTATACTACACCTACACCGGCGGCGCCCACCCCAACAGCATCCTCATGAGCTGGAACTTCGACCTGAACGGCGGAACCTTCTTTGACCCGGCCCTTTTGGATGAGGACGGCAAGCTCAAGGAGGCCGTGACGGCAGAGCTGGTACTCCAAGCGGAGGAAACGGCCCTGGAAAACGACTTGGCGCCGGAGGAGTTTTTCTGGACGGACTACGCGGACATTCTGGCGGACTGGAGCAGTTACGCCGTCAGTTTTAACGAAGAGGGCATGACTGTGGCCTTCTCCCCTTATGAGCTGGCGTGCTACGCTGCCGGGTCCCAGGTGTTCCAGCTTCCCTATGAGACCCTTCTGCCCCACTTAGGACAGCATGGCCGGGCGCTTCTGGGGCTGGAAGGTCACGCCCTTGAAGAAACCGCCGGGTAAATGAAATAAAAAGCGGCGGGGGCCCCCGGTGGGGGGGGGGCCCCGGGTTTTTT
>CATOKC010000088.1 GCA_951800675.1 uncultured Oscillibacter sp. | reverse complement strand
CTGTCCCCGCAACCAAAAATCCTCTGATTTCCGTTGAAATCAGAGGATTTTCTTTGTTTTCCATCACTTTTTCAGTTCGTTGATTTTTGCTCTCTGTTTCTGACCCATTTCTTGACCCATACGGGGAAATGTCCGGAAAGGGCTAGATAGCACCGGAGAGAACGCTGGCCATGGTTTCCGCTGCCTCCCGCTGAGCTGCCGTAGTCACATGGGCGTAAATGTCCAGGGTGAACCCTGCGCTGTAGTGCCCCAGCATCCCAGAAACCGTCTTGATGTCCACCCCGTTTTGCAGGGCTACTGTGGCGAAAGTGTGCCTAAGCTCGTGGAAGCGGAAAATAAAGCCATACTCGTGGAAGTGGAAAACAGAACATGATATAATCCCCTCAAAGGCTATGGTTTGCGCCATAGCCCTTTTCGTATAAGGGAGATGTTATCATGGCGCGAAAAAGCAGAAAGCATCCTGAATTTGCTGTCCCGGTCAGTAAAGATACCGTAGGCTACATCCGAGTATCTGTTCTTAACAGAGATCCCCACGAGTCTGCTGAAAATCAGAAGCTCATGATCGAAGAATGGGGACTCCAACACCAAATCCCTATTATGCGTTATTCCATCGACAACGGTTTTAGCGGCAAACGCTTTGCTGAAGTAAGATAACATAACCATTCTGATGGTCTGTTGTCTTGCTTCTTTTTATACGGCGATGCTCGTCACGTCCGCGCCGATCTGCCTAAAGTACGACACACTTTCCACGGGCTTCTCTCCGCTGTCCACCTTGTCCACAAAGCTGTAAAAAATCTCAATCGTGCGGGTGTTGTTCTCCTTGTCCAGTTCATGGATCAGGATGCGGTCAATCAGTTCGTGGACATTCTCATAAGTAAGCTCGTTAATCTCCGTGTATCTGTGTACGATATCCAGGAACCGCTTCACATCCGCGTTGCGCTCCACAACGGTGTTGATTTCCTTTTTCAACTCCACGATCCGCGCCGAGGGGGATTTCCGTTCTTCCTCATTGCCAGAGGTCAGGAATATAAACCGCTCATCAGAAAGCCGGCCCAGGGCGTTGTCCTCATAAAGTTTACGGAACAACACGTCAAGTTCACCCATGCGGGCCTCGGCCTCGGCCTTGTCCAACTCCCTGCGTTGCTGCGCCGCCGCCTTTTTCGCCGCCTGACCGCCGTACTCGGTGGCGGTGGCAATAAACTCCTGCTCCCGGTCATTGACAAAGGCCATCACACGTTGAATATCTCCCAGGACAAGTTCTTTCAATACGGTTTTGCGGATGTAGTGGGTTGTTCAGACCGGGCCTGTCCGAATACGGTTGCGGTATGCCCCACAGATATAAGCGTGCTTCCGCTCCGGCGTTCCGGCCCCCTGCCGCAGATGCATCTTGTGTCCGCAGTCACCGCAAAAAACCAGCCCCGAAAATATGTCGATTTCCTCACATTTGGTAGGCCGGTGCCGGGTGGCGATGCGCTTCTGCGCCAGTTCAAAGGTCGCTTCATCAATCAGCGGCTCATGGGTATTGGGGAAAAAGTATTGCTTGTCCTCCGGGTTTTTACGGGTCTTTTTAGACTTGTAGGACACCTTATAGCTTTTCCCTGTAACGGTATGGCCCAGATACTCCTTGCGGGCGAAGATGTCGTACAGCGTTTTCTCCGGCCAGTTGTAAATGCAGTCCGGGTATGGGCGGGGGTGGCGGCTGCTCCCTGTGCGGCGGTATTGGAGTTCTGAAACAGTCACAACCTTGTTTTCCAACAGCCAATTCTGAATGTCGCGGATACGGTCGCTGCGCACATACATCATAAAAATCTGCTTCACGATGTCTGCCGTTTCAGGATCAGGCAGCAGGTGATTCTTGTCGTTGGGGTCAATGACATACCCATAGGGCACAGTGCCGTTGACGCGCTCTCCACGCTGGGCCTTGGCCTGTTTGACAGCCTTGATTTTCTTGGAAGTATCGCGGTCGTAAAACTCGTTGAACCAATTTCTTAGGGGTGTAAACTCGTTGTCCTCCCGCGCTGTGTCCACGCCGTCATTGATTGCGATATACCGCACATCATTTTCGGGAAAAACAATCTCAATCAGTTCGCCCGTCTTGAGATAGTTGCGGCCTAACCGGGAAAGGTCTTTCGTGATGACTGTGGCCACGTTCCCGGCCTCTACCTCCCGGAGCATAGCCTGGAGTCCCTCCCTCTCAAAGCTCACCCCGGAAAATCCGTCATCAACAAAAAAGCGGGTGTTAAAAAAGTGGTGGTCATCGGCGTACCATTGTAAAATGATTTTTTGAGAAGCGATTTGTCAAGGATAAATTCACCTAAAAGGATATAAGGCATATACAGAAGCGTTCCGGGGGACACCTGCCTCCCGGAACGTTTTTGGCGTTAGCTTTCCTGCTGCTTCTTCCACTCTCTGTACTTTTCCGGCATACATACGGTGCAGGGCCGGTAGCCAGCCTTCACAGCGGTTTCCTCATCTTGAAAGACTACACGATGCTTCACATAGCCGCCCCTGGCAATGGCCCGGTTCGCACTTTTACAGTCCAGCCGTCCGTACATCTTCCCTCTGCGATAACCGCCCAAGGCCCCCGGTTCAGGGCTGAGATAGATTCGTCCATCCCCACCCATCAGCCGGTAAAGTTTCCTGTCAGCCTCCAAAATAGCTGTTGGAATCCGCAGGGGCCTGGGCCCGGTTTGTGTCCGAGTATTCCCGGATGGCGGAGCAGACTGTGATCTTATAGGATTCAAACAGTTTCTCCCGTCCCTCCTTCTGGCTCATGCGGTGTTCTACCACATTCCGCCAGCGTTCCACCGCCGCCTCGTCCGTCCAGATGTTCATGGACAGCAGCTTGCCTTCCTCGTTCAGACTGGAGAACCGCTCCGCCCGGATGAAGCCCTCAAATCCGTCCAGCATGGGTTTCAGCATTGCCGCCAGATCAAGGTACTTCTGCATCCCCTCCTTGGTGGGTTTCACTTCAAATAAAACTACTACATTCGCCATTACAAACAGCCTCCAATTTTATTTTGTTGTATGCCAATCAATACTGCGCTTCCGGCACAGCATAATAGCCCAAACGGTGAAAGAGGAACCATTGGCCAATCTTCTCCGGGGGAGCTGCTTGTAGCCAAAGAAGGATTACCCACGCAAACTCCACCGGGGCCGCGCCGTTTGCGGTGATTATATTCTGATCGCCAACGACATTCCGTACAATGTAATTCCTGGACCCGCAGTATGCTTCTCCTGCATAGTCCATTAAACCGGCAAGGTCATTGCTGGTGTGTTCCACATGGTTTAGCTTTCCAATGGAAGCAAGGTAGACAGTCGCATCGCAGATCGCCCCCAGGAGCCGGTTTTGCGAAATGCACCGCTCAATCACAGGCCGCAGCGCCGTAACATCCTCGGTCCGCCAAGTATAGCCGCCGACTAGGATCAGAGCGGCATAATTTCCCGGCATGGATTCCAGGTCATAGTCAGGAACCACACAAAGCCCGCCAGCGGAATGAAACGGTTCTTTCGATAAAGACACTGTTTTAATCTCGTAATTGTCCCGGCTCATGCTGTAAACTGCGGTTGACAAATAGGCCGCTTCCCAATCGGCGTACTTCTCCAAAAGAAACAGCAGAATTTTTTGCTTTTTCATCATCGCATTCCCCTTAAAAAACTATATATCAAGCGGGGTCCCAGCTTCATAGACCCGGCCATCCTCATGCAGGAACAACTCCGCTGGCCGTGGCTGGGACGAAAACTGCATAGGCGAGAGGACCGCGCCGTAGCTCCCGGCGTTGGTGACCAACAGCAGATCGCCCCGCTCCAGCACCGGCAGGGTCACATCCTCCGCAATCACGTCCGTGGCGGTGCAGAGATTCCCTGTCAGCGTGACCGTCTCTATCCCCTCCCAGGCGGGGCGGAAGGTCAGGAAGTCAAAGGCGTCAACGCCCGTGAACAGCGGCTCGCTGCCTGCCGGTTCCCCCTGGGCGTACTTGTTCACCAGACGGGCCAGGGATGGACGCAGAAACCCGTTCAGCGTGTTTGCCAGGATCACAAAGGTTTTGCCGTATGAGGTTTTCTTGTCCAGCACCTGTGTCACATAGAATCCGGCCTTGCCCACAGCATACCTGCCAACCTCAATCAAAATCTTCGTATCCGGGAATTTTTCTTGAAAGTCCCGGTGCATTTTTTTGACCTGCCGCCCCAGGCTGGCCGTGTCCAACGGCTCGTCATACCGGGAATAGGGAATCCCCATGCCGGAACCCATATTGATAAAGTCCAGCGTTCGCCCAAGAGCGGCCTGGAAGGTCCCGGCCAGATGGAACATCTGCCGGTAATACTCCGCCAGCGTGTCCATGTTCAGCTCCTGGCTCCGCAGGTGGACGTGGATTCCCGCCACGTTGATATTCGGATAGCTCTGCCATGCGGGAATTGCGGCCATCGCCTGCTCTGTGTCGATGCCGAACTTGGAGGGCTGACCCGAACCGCCTCCAAAGGAGAAATCCGGGTTGAGCCGCACCCCAATGGAGGCCGTCAGCCCCAATTCCCCCGCAATGCTGTTGATAAGCTCGACCTCAGAAAGACTATCCGCGATCAGTGTCGCGCTGTGGATGGATTCCCGAATATCCCAATCAGTCTTGCCGGGTGCGGAGTAGTAAATGTCCTCCCTGCCCAGCCCGTGGGCCAATGCGGTCTGCACCTCGCCCAAGCTGGCGGCATCCGCCCCGAAGCCGTTGGAAAACACACAGCGGACCACATCGGGATTGTGATTTGCCTTGATGGAATACAAAAACCGTACTCCCTCAAAATCATTGGCAAGCTGGGCGGTGTATTGGTTGATTGCCTCTCCGTCATATAAGTAGAAGCTGCCATACCGCTGCGCCAGTGCCCGGAGCCGCGCCTCGTCCATAAGCTCAACCATTTTCCGTATCCTCCTTATGCTCCAGGAAACACCCCTCATCGTGGGAGTAAACCACGCCCGCCGCCTGCAAGTAGGCGTAGACGATGGTGGTCCCTACAAACTTCATGCCCCGCTTCTTCAAATCCTTCGACACGGCATCGGAGAGGGCCGAGCGGGTTTCTCCCTTCTCATAGATGATCCTGCCGTCCGTCCAGCGCCAGAGGTAGGCCGAAAAGCTCCCCCGCTCCTGCTGGATGCTCCGAAAGACCCTGGCATTGTTCACCGCCGCCTGGATTTTCAGGCGGTTGCGGATGATCCCTGGGTCATTCTGCAAAACGTTGATCTTTGTGTCATCGTAGGCGCAGACTTTCTCCAAATCAAACCCGTCAAAGGCCCGCCGGAACGCCTCCCATTTGTTCAAAACGCACTCCCAGGACAGACCCGCCTGGAAGTTTTCCAAGATCAGCATTTCAAAGAGCTTTGCGTCCTCATAGACAGGGACGCCCCACTCCTCATCGTGATAATGGAGATACCTGGGATTGTTCGGATTTGCCCAGCGGCAGCGGGGCTTGCCATCATGCCACTCCATATTCATTACCTCCTATCTTTTTCGCAGTTTCCACAATCGCTGCATCCATTACAAATCAGCTTGCTCCCGCAGGTCTGGCAAATCTGGCGAAAGTGGGGCCGGTACAGCTCCGCCTCCGGGATGGGCTGGCCCCAGGTGTCCCGCAGGTCAAAGCGCATGGGCTTCCCCTGGAAATTGACGCCGGATTTATAGGCCATCTCGCTCTGCACCCGATTGTCCGGCATCCGGTAGAGTTTGCCGTCCTTGATGAAGTTTGTTCCGGTTTCGATGAAGCAGAAGGTCACATTATAGTCCACGCACTCCTGGCGGAGCGCCTTGACCCACGCAAAATCGCAGGGCCGGGAGCCGTCATAGTTCTCCCCGCCGCACTTGACCCGCTCGATCTGCCCGGAGGCCAGCCAGGGCCGGAGGCTCACCGGGCCGATGAAGGGGGTGCACATGATACCCTTATGCTTAAAGGGCAGCTCCAGCAGGAGGGGGACGCGCTCATCCGCCCGGCGCTGGTTCTCACAGGTGACATTGAAAAAGACGTTCTCCCACCCGTCCCCCCAATCGTCCGGGAGACAGTCCCGCACCCGCTGGGGCCGCTTAGTCAGCAGAAAGAACACCACGTCCCGGCGCTGGCGCATGATGTCCCAGGCATCCTCCCGCCATTGGTCCGCTTCCTTCAGAAAGAAATCAGAGGTCATGCAGACACGGACCATCTCGCCGCTCCGGGTCTTATACTGGCCCTGCCGGTTTCTCTGGAGGGGCTTGTCAAAGCCGCCCTTGGTCTTGTATATCTCCCTGCCGTCATGGTCCCGCAGACGGTCCAGGAAATACATATAGCAATGCTCACAGCCCTCGCTGCATTTGATGCAGCCATGCCAGGGGTTCCAAATGTCGTGCATGACGCGCTCCTACTTCTGTTTAGCCAGGAAGGACTTCTGCGAACCCTGCTCCAGCCGGTCGGTGGGTTTCAAATGCCCAATCAGTAATGGAGAATCTGGGTCGTGGAGGGCATAGTTTTCTCTCGGAAGCTGGGCGTTTTTGTTGGCGTAACAGTATTTGCAGCCGTTCAGACAGCTATTGAGCGCCCCGATGTCCCGGCTCTCCATACAGTGACAACCCTTGCGGAAGCCCTTGTGTTTCAAATTGCGGAAGGTCAGACCGTTGGCCCGCCCCAGCATTTCCAGCGTGACGCAGCCGGAGGTGTGGATGCCGTACCGGGCATAATCCTCCTCCGGGCCGCAGGTCTGCAATAGAAAGCCCCGCTTGGCGGCGATGGCTCCGATCCCGGCGGCGATCTGGTCCATCTCGGCCTTGGTAATGGGGATCAGCTCCGGCAGGTTTGTCTTGTGCTTGGAGTACATCTCCACAAAGCTGAAGATGCAGCGGTCAAACTGCCCGGACAGCTTCCCGGCTATGTAGTCGAATGTCTCCAAATGGCGCTGGACGGTATAATTCTCTGTCAGCAGGATAGGGTCATACCGCCATGCCATCCGCTGTGGACCAACAATTTTGGCAAGGGAGAGGAACGTGTCAATGCTGGTGTCAATGTCCGGGACCCCCGGCTCAATGTCCTTGCCGTAGGCAGTGATGGTGTAGTCAAAATAGGTGGCGAACCGCTCTGTGATCTCATGGATGCGGCCCAGCACCGGGGCATAATTTTTTGAGCCGAACAGGAGACAATCCACCTTATCCGGCGTCAGCTCGTACCGGCGCACCGAATTGGGGAACAGGGAGTTTCGTGAGAGGACCCACCCCTCCTCAAACCGTTTGAACATCCACTCGGAGTAATAGTTGATAATGTCCGTCCAGCCACTGATGTTGATGAGCATTACAACGCCGTTCCTTTCCTGGGGATGAATAACCCTCCCATATCCACACCCTCATGGGTGAGCAGCTTGATCTTTTTCTCCAGACCGCCCGCGTAGCCGGTCAAGCTCCCGTTGGAACCGACAACCCGGTGGCAGGGGACAATGATCGAAATTGGATTATGCCCCACGGCCCCGCCCACCGCCTGGGCCGACATCCGATCAAGCCCCCGGCGGACGGCGAGTTTTTGAGAAATTTCCCCATAGGTGGTGGTTTCGCCATAAGGGATTTCACACAAGACCTGCCAGACCTCCTTGCGAAACTCGCTCCCTATGGGCGCGAGGGGCAATTCGCTGATGGCGGGCCGCTCCCCCGCAAAATAGCGGTCCAGCCACAAGCCGGCCTGCCGGAGGACAGGGGAACTCTCCCGGTCCTGGGTTTCCTCCCGCAGAGAGCCAAGGAAATACTTCTGCCCTTCCATCCACAGGCCCACCAGCTTCTCATCCCGCTCGGCCAGCAGCAGAGTGCCGATGGGGGAATCATAATGTGACGTATATACCATGTTTTGCTCCTATTCGCAATTCCATTGATACCGCTTCAAATCAACATGATCGCTGTCTTTGAGGGAAACGCCCTCCCCCTCCAGCAAACCGGCCTGTTCCCGCCAGCCGGGGACCAGCCGCCCCGCGTGGTTGACCACACGGTGGCAGGGATATTTTCCGTACCAGGAGGCGTTGCTGAGGACCTTGCCCACAAGCCGCGCGTTTCTCTCCCGGCCAATCAACCGGGCAATCTGGCCGTAGGTAGCAACGCAGCCCTCCGGGATTTCCGCCACAACCGACAGAATTTCATAGATCAGCCCATCGTCTAAAACCGCTCTCATATCACAGCGCCGTCCCCTTTGTGGGAACAAACAGCCCGGTCATGTCCGCGCCCTCCAACTGCAAGAGGCGCACTTTTTTATCTACGCCACCGGCGTAGCCGGTCAGACTGCCGTTGGTTCCCACCACACGATGACAGGGGACAATGATGGAAATTTCATTGTGGCCTACCGCGCCGCCCACCGCCTGGGCGGACATTCTGGTGAGGCCCCGCTTTGCCGCGAGGCGTTTTGCGATCTCCCCATAGGTCGTTGTTTTTCCGTAGGGAATTTGCCGCAGGATTTCCCACACGGAGAGCTGGAAGGGGGACCCGATCATGTGGATGGGCGGCATGAAGTCTGGCTCGTGGCCGGAGAAGTAAATGTCCAGCCACCGCTTCACCTCCGCAAACACCGGCATTTCCCGTTCCTCATGCTCCTTGTCCAGACTGAGGGCGTAGAACTTTTCGCCCTCAAACCACAGCCCGGTCAGGCCAATCTCATCACAGGCTAAAAGAATTTCCCCTACCGGGGATTGATAGTTGCTGGTATACTGCATCCCACTATTCCCCCCTAAACCACAGGTTGACCACGGCGTAGCTGCGCCAGGGCCTCCACCGTTCCGCCAGAGCCAGCAGCTCCTTGGCGGACTTGTCCGGCAGGGCGTGTTTTACCCCCGCGTCCGTCTCCAGAAAGGCGTCCGGCCAGCCCATAGTACGCATAGCTACATACTGCGCCGTCCAGCCACCGATACCCCGGATGGCTTGCAGCTTCTCCATCTCCCGCTCCGGGTCGGCGCTCTGGTCAAGCTGAATCTCACCCAGCTCCAAACCTTCCGCCAGAGCGCGGATGCAGGCGGAGCGGGCGGCGATCACCCCCAGCGCCCCAAGCCGCTCCTGGATGCCGTCTCCCAGGGCTACAATATCCGCCGCCGTGGGGAACGTGCAGGTCAGGCCGTCTATGCCGGTCTCCACAGGCGTTCCCAACTCCGCAGCCATGCGCCCCGCCAGGGTGCTGGCCGCTTTTACGGTGACCTGCTGGCCCAGGATGGCCCGGACCGCCGTCTCAAAGGGCTCGAAGCACCCCGGAACCCGCCGCCCCTTGACGCAGAGGCCGGGCTGAAGTTCGTCCATGATCTGGAGGACCTCATACACTGCGTCCGGGTCGCAGTAGAGGTCGAACAGCCGCCGGATACGGGAGAGGACCTGAGACAGCACCGGGATCAGCGTGTCGCTCATGGTGACGTTCAGCCCGTCCTTTTTGGGGTGGCGGGACACCTGGACCCACCCGGCGCAGGGCTTTCCCGTCCGGTCCGGCAAGCGGACGGCCCGGTAATACCGGCCCTTCTCCACCTTCTCAACGCCCTGGATCGCCCTGCCTGCCAGAAACTCCAGCATTTCCTCCCAGCGGTAGGGCGGACGGTAGCCCAGCGTCACCGAGATGGACCCGGTGTGCTTCTTTCCCTCGGAGGCCCGCTTCCGCAGGGCTGTGGGGGATAATTTATACTGTTTCTGGAACAGGTCGTTCATCCGGCGCAGACTCCCGAACCCGGCCGCCATCGCCACCTCCAGCACAGACAAATCGGTATCGGTCAGCAGATTCTTCGCCAGCAGCAGGCGGCAGGTCTGTAAATACTGCACCGGCGTGACATGGTACTCGTCCAGAAACACCCGCCGCAGATGCCGGTCCGTACAGCCCAGCCTTGCCGCCAGCTGCTCCAGGCTCTGCCCGTTCCCGCAGTTTTCCTCCAGCAGCCGCGCCGCTTTCCGGGCCAGCACCGATGTGGCGTCCACAAGAGAATTTCCCGGCGCAAACTCCGGGCGGCATAGCAGGCAGGGCCGGTAGCCCGCCTGTTCCGCTTCGGCGGCGGAGGAAAAGAAGGTACAGCTTGACCGCTTGGCCTGCCTCGCCCAGCAGACGGGGCGGCAGTAGACCCCCGTGGAGGAAATCCCTACAAAAAAGCGCCCGTCAAACCGGGTATCCTTGGCTTTAAACGCCGCATACAGCGCATCATCTCGCTCTTTTTGATCCACAGAAGCCACCTCCCTTACCGTCAACAGTCCACTATCCCTCAAGCACACGTTTGCCGGTCATGTGGTCAATCTCCAATTCCAGCATTTGCACCAGTGCGCCCACCCGTTTGATGTCGCTCTCTGCTTCGTCAGATGGTTCAAATTTTTCGTCAAATTCCTTTAAGTATTTAATGGAACGCTCCGCATCGTCCACAAACCGAATCCGCCCAAAAATCACAACACTTTGGACATGTGTCTGCCATTGCCCCTCTTCATGCCAGCCCTCATCGTGCAGGCAGAAACACACTCTGTTGTCTTTCCGTAATACATCCACCTTGTGTCCGGTTTTCGCGCTATGCATATAGAGCGTGTTGGCTTTCTCGTTGAAATAGAAGTTCATAGGAAAGGCATAGGGGTATCCGTTCTCACCATTGACTGCCAACACCCCGCGAATCTCCTTCCGCAGAAGCGCCCGGCACTCATCCTCTGTCAACTGCTGTTTGAACCGCCTCATGCTCCGAAACTCGTTTTCCATATTCTTACCTCCATCATTTTTTATGAATTAGGATTGGCTGGTGTCTCTGGGGGCATCTAGAAAAAACCAGCCCTTTCGCCGCCATTATAGCGAATGTTGTCCGAAATGTCTCGCCATTATCGGACGAGATATTTCTTTTTTCACTTGATACCTCAAACGGGATATTATCATAAAATTGGAGGAATTACAGCACAATAATCTTCAGGTTTTATCGGCATATCGTCAAATTGAATTCTCTATCCCTCAATCCCCGTCTGCTCCCCCTTGCGGTAGTTCCGAGGTGACAGCCCCGTTTTTTCCCGAAAGCATTTCCCGAAATGGCTCACCTGACGGAAGCCCACGCTGGCGGCGATCTCCCCCACGGGCTTGTCCGTCTTTTTCAGCAACTCCGCCGCCTGGGACAAGCGGTGCTCCATCAGATATTTATAGGGAGTCGTGTCTATGGTCTGGTGAAAACACCGCAGGCACTCCGCCTTGCTGACATTGGCACTTTGCGCCAACTGCTCCAGCGTTACGTCCTCAGCATAATGCTCTCTAATATAGTCTAAAAACAGCCGCATCCGTTTTGCGGCGGCGCTGACGGCCTTTGGCTGGGGCAGCGCCATATTTTTCTGCATGGTCAGCCACAGCGCCGTCAGATGGGTCAGCACCTCATAGGGATAAAATTCATCCTTCACCTGCTCCAGCCGGGACAGCTCCCGAAGCTGTGACAGGCAGTCCTCCTGCCAGTCTCCAACGCCGGACAGGTGGTAAAGCGGCAGGTTCGGGTTCTCTGTGATCCGCTCCACCAAAGCGTGGGCGGGACTGTCCGGGTAAAAGGTGAGAAAGTGGGCGGGGAAGATGAAACTCTTGTAATGACAGTTTCCACATTGTCGGACCCGGTGAACAATCTCCTTGTTGATAAACACGCCCTCCCTGCGGCTGACGGTTATGGAGCTTTCCAGCATATCAATGGCAATCTCGCCATCCAGCACATAGATGAACTGCAAATCCTCGTGCCAATGCATCACCAAAAAGCCGGGATTTCGAGGAAAGCTGTGTTCGTTTATTACATCCAAAACTAAATAAGGGAAATTACTTTCAGCGTTTAAGTTGATGGAGTTGATGAAGTCATTTTTTGCGCTCATGCTTTCTTCCTCCGAATTGAAGATATTATAATATAAACTGAAGAATATTTGATATTAACTTTCATGAAGAGATGATATTATGTTAGAGGCGAGGAGGACGCCTTGTCAAGTGAAATTTTTGTGAGGTACATTCTGAAGGTGCGGACAAAAAATAAGGAGTAAGAGGCAGATGGAAAATACGCTCAAAAAGATTGATTTGGGCCTTTATCCAACGCCGTTGCAGGAAGTATCCGGTATGAGTGAGCTGCTGGGCGGCGGCAAACGGCTTTTCCTCAAGCGGGAGGATCTGTGCGGCATTGGCCTGGGAGGGAATAAAATCCGAAAGCTGGAATACCTGCTGGCGGAGGCGCTGGCCCAGAGCTGTGACTGTGTTGTGACAGGGGCGGCTCTCAGTCAAATCAGACCATTGCCGCCGCTGCCTGTGCAAACCGGGCTGGGTTGGAAACACATCTGATCGTCCCCGCCAGCACCGGAACGGTCACAAGGGGGATTGCGGAACTGCTTGGGGCGGTCCTTCACAAAGTGGACAGCTCCAACGATCTGCAAAAGGGCATCTGGGCTGTGTCGGCGGAACTGCGGAAGCAAGGACGATTGCCGTACATCATTCCACCCGGCGCATCTACGCCTCTGGGCGTTTTGGGTTATGTTGACGCCATGCGGGAACTGTACGATCAGGCGGAGCCCTGCGGCTCCATGTGGATCATGTGGTGTGCTGCGGCGGCACCGAGAACACCTACGCGGGGGTTGTTCTGGGAACAAAGCGGTATAGCCCGTCTACAACGGCCACCGTGGTGTCGATTGGACGGCGGTTCTGCCATAAGAGCACCCTGTGCGAAATGATACGGAAAGCAGAGGTCCTGATGGGCTGTCGCTCTGATGTGACTGAGGATGATATGCACATTCATTTCTGCGGCGGAAAAGGACTGGGCGTCCCGTCACCAAAAGGAAAAACCGCCATGCAGTACATGGCGGCGAAGGAGGGAATTTTTTTGGACCCGGTCTACACAGGCAAAGCCTTTGCCGGACTGCTGGACTTGAATCAGGTCGGGGCTTTCCGAGATGGAGAAGTGATCGTGTTTATTCACACCGGAGGAACTGCGACGCTGTTTAACAGCTTTGTTTGAATTACGGAGGAAACACTATGAATTTTGATTTTACGACCATGCTGGATCGGCGGGGCATGGATTCCATCGCCGCCGATATGAACGAAAACGACTTCTGGAGCATCCCCAAAGGGACCACAAAACCCGGTTTCAATCAAATCCCCATGTGGATCGCGGATATGAATTTCCCAACCGCCCCCTCTGTGACCCAAGAGTTGGCGAGGCGCATCCAGCATCCCATTTACGGTTATTTCGTCCCCAGTGATGAATACTACGACGCCATCCTCTGGTGGCAGCGGGAGGTTCACGACGTAGAGGGTCTGACCCGCGAGGTTGTCGGTTATGAAAACGGCGTGTTGGGCGGCATCACCAGCGCCCTGCGGGTGCTGTGTTCCGAAGGAGAACCGGTGCTTGTCCATTCCCCAACCTATACCGGCTTCACCACGCAACTGGAGCGCAACGGTTTCCGCCTCGTCCTCAGCCCGCTGAAGCAGGACGCAGATGGTATCTGGCGTATGGACTACGAGGATATGGAGCGGAAAATCAGGGAAAACCATATTCATACGGCGCTGTTCTGCTCCCCCCATAACCCCACCGGGCGGGTGTGGGAATGCTGGGAGCTGGAACAGGCAATGGAGGTTTTTCAGTCCAATGATGTCTATGTGATCTCCGATGAAATTTGGGCAGACTTGGTTCTGTTCGGACATCGGCATATTCCCCTGCAATCCATTTCCGAGGATGCCAGACAGAGAACGATTGCGTTTTACTCCCCCTCCAAGACCTTTAATCTGGCTGGGCTGGTGGGCAGCTATCACATTGTTTATAACCGCTACCTGCGGGAGCGGCTGCGGCGATATGGCTCACTGTCCCACTACAATGATATGAATGTACTGTCCATGCGGGCGCTGATCGGAGCATACCAGAGCGAGGGACGGCGCTGGATGGAGGAGCTGAAAAAGATACTGGAGCGAAATATCTCCTACGCCTGCGATTACATCCAGAATAATTTTGAGGGCGTAGACTTCTACCGTCCCCAGGGGACATTTATCCTGCTGCTGGACTGCCGGGAATGGTGTGAGAAACACGGGAAATCCGTTGAGGAATTGCAGGAGGCCGGTATCAGCGTCGGCGTGATCTGGCGCGAGGGAAGTCTGTTCCATGTACCTTAGCAACGCTTAACAAGGGCACACAGGCCGTTGTATAAGGCGCAGATTATAAAAGTGTTCAGATTTTCCACTCAAAGGAAACACGGTCGCTGGTGGCCTGAACCTGGGACACAATAATGTCAGTCACCCGGCGGCGGTCATCAAAATCAATCGTGTCCCAGTTATCCAGATGGGCAGATAGAAACTCAATCTTTTGCGGGGAGATCGTTTCAGCGTTCAGCGCCGCAATCTCCTTGATAA
>CATOKC010000087.1 GCA_951800675.1 uncultured Oscillibacter sp. | reverse complement strand
GTCATGACCTCCGCGGCGGACACCATCATCGCCACCGTGAAGTCCGCGGGCATCCCCACCGTGCTGATCAACCGGGAGCCCACCGCCGACCAGATGGCCGCCTATGACAAGCTGGTCTACGTCGGCTGCGACGCCGCCCAGTCCGGTACCTTCCAGGGCGAGCTGATTCTGGACACCCCCAACAAGGGCGACATCAACGGCGACGGGAAAGTCTCCTACATCATGATCCAGGGCGACCCCGAGAACATCGACGCCCAGCTCCGCACCGAGTACTCCGTCAAGGCTCTGACCGACGCCGGCGTCGAGGTCGAGCAGCTGAACCTGACCCGCGGCGATTGGGACCGTGAGAAGGGCCAGACCATCTGCGCCAACGACCTGGCCCAGTTCGGCGACAAAATCGAGGTCGTCTTCTGCAACAACGACGATATGGCCATCGGCGCTCTCCAGGCCATCCAGTCCGCCGGCCGCAAGGTCAACGAGGACATCTACCTGGTGGGCGTGGACGCCCTGGACGCGGCCCTGAACGAAGTCAGCAACGGCAACATGACCGGAACCGTCCTGAACGACGCCAACGGCCAGGCCGCCGGCGCCGTCGCCGAAATGGAGAAGCTGCTGGGCGGAGCCACCTATGCCTCCGGCGAGCAGAGCGTCTATGTCGACTATGTGAAGGTTACTCCCGACAACGTGGGCGACTTCATGAAGTAATCCAAGTTCATCAAAACAACGCGAAAACGTCTGACAGGGGCGCGTGCCGAAGCGCACGCGCCCCTCTTTTCCATAGCCGGTGAAGCCCGGCTCCCGCCATTTTGCCGGTTATGGAAAAGCCAACACGAATAAGGGGGGACCGTAAATTGTCAGAATATCGTTTGGAAATGCGTGACGTGGTTAAGACCTTCCCCGGCGTCAAGGCCCTGGATCACGCGCAGCTCAAGCTCCGCCCCGGCACCGTCCACGCGCTGATGGGAGAGAACGGCGCGGGTAAATCCACGCTGATGAAGTGCATGTTCGGCATTTACCACATGGACGAGGGCGAGGTTGTCTACGAGGGACAGAAGGTCCAGATCAAGGGCCCGCTGGACGCGCTGAACCGGGGCATCGCCATGGTGCACCAGGAGCTCCAGCCCATTCCCGAGCGGAGCATCGGTGAGAACATCTACGTGGGCCGCTATCCCACCAAGCGCATGGGGCCCATCGTCACGGTGGACCATGAAAAAATGTACCAGGACGCGGCGGCGGTTTTGAAGGAAGTCCACCTAAACTACGACCCCAAGGCCAAGCTGGGCAGCCTCAGCGTCTCCCAGATGCAGCTGGTGGAAATCGCCAAGGCCGTGTCCGCCGACTGCAAGGTCCTGATTCTGGACGAACCCACGTCCTCCCTGACGGCGGCGGAGGTGGAAGCCCTTTTCACCATTGTCAATGAGCTCCGGCAAAAGGGCGTTTCCATCGTCTACATCTCCCACAAAATGGACGAAATCCTCCGTATCAGCGACGAGGTTACCATCATGCGGGACGGACAGTACATCGGCACCTGGGACGCCAAGGGCCTGACCACCGATTTCATTATCACCAAGATGGTGGGCCGGGAGCTCTCCAACCTCTACCCGCCCCGGAGCAACGTTCCCGGCGAGGTGGTCTTTGAGGTGGAGGACTTCACCTCCATCAACCCCAAGAGCTTCCGCCACGCCTCCTTCCAGGTCCGCAGGGGCGAAATCCTGGGCGTGGCCGGTCTTGTCGGGGCCCAGCGCACGGAGCTGATGGAGGGCCTTTTCGGCCTCCGCTGCCACAGCGCGGGCAAGATCACCTACAAGGGAAAAGAGTTGAAAATCAACCAGCCCAAACAGGCCATTGACAGCGGCATCGCCATGCTGACGGAGGACCGCCGGGCCACGGGTATTCTGGGCGTCCTCTCCATTGCGGATAACGTGTCCATTGCCTCCTTGAACCAGTACCTCATCGGCGGCTTCATGCTGGACGACGGGAAGATCGAGCAGCTGGTGCAGGATAACGTGGCCAAGCTCTCCATCAAGACCCCCTCGTCCAAGACTCTGATCCAGTCCCTCTCCGGCGGCAACCAGCAAAAGGTGCTCATCAGCCGGTGGCTGGCCAACGACCCGGATGTGTTCATCCTGGACGAGCCCACCCGGGGCATCGACGTGGGCGCGAAATATGAAATCTACTGCATCATCGCCGAGCTGGCGAAGCAGGGCAAAAGCGTTATTATGATCTCCTCCGAAATGAGCGAGCTCATCGGCATGTCCGCCCGGATCATGGTCATGTGCGACGGCCGGGTTACCGGCTTCATCGACGGGAAAGACGCCAACCAGGAGAATATCATGGCCCTGGCCACCCAGTTTGAATAAGGAGGAGAGAAACCATGGAGAACAGAAAAATTACCACGAAATCCGTCATGAATTTCCTGTCCAACAACGCCATCATTATTCTCATTTTGCTCCTGGCCTTTGTGGTGGGCTGCGTTACGGAGAACTTCTTCAAGCCCGCAAACTTCAAGAATCTGGTGGTCAACGTGTCCCCCCGGTTCATCATCGCCTGCGGCGTGTCCGGCTGCCTCATCACCAAGGGCACGGACCTGTCCGCCGGACGTCAGGTGGGCCTTTCCGCCTGCCTTGCCGCCATGATGCTCCAGAGCGTGGACTACGCTGCCCGGGCCCTGCCCTGGATGCCGGACCTTCCGTGGTTCGTGGCCCTGCTGGTGGTCATCCTCATCATGGCGGTATTCGGAGCCATCAACGGCTGTGTCATCGCCTTTTTGAAGGTCCCCCCCTTCATCGCCACCCTGGGCATGCAGACCATTGTTTACGGCCTCTGCTCCGTGGTGACGGGCAACGATCCCCTGGGCGGCTTTAAGAGCTCTTACTCCCAGGTGGCCCTGGGCTCCCTGGGCCCTATCCCGTACCTTGCCATCTTCGCCGTCATCGTGGGGGCCTACATGCTGTTCCTCTACAACAAGACCCGGCACGGCAAATACATGTACGCCATCGGCGGCAATGAAAACGCGGCCCAGGTGGCGGGTGTCAACGTCCCGGCGACCTTGATCCGCATTTATGTCCTGGCCTCTATCCTGTACGCCGTGGCCGGCTTCCTGGTGGGCGCCAAGGCCGGCGGCGCCTCCACGGCTACGGGCTTTGGCTATGAGCTGGAAGCCATTGCGGCCTGCACCATCGGCGGCGTGTCCACCAACGGCGGCGTGGGCAAAGTGGGCGGCATCCTCATCGGCGTGCTGGTGTTCGAGATTTTGAAAATCTGCCTCCAGTTCCTCCGGGTGGACCCGGCTTACACCTTCATTGCCCAGGGCCTTGTCATCATCGTGGCCGTCGCCCTGGACCTGCGGAAGTATCTGGCGAAGAAGTAAAGAGCACCCGTTCTTGGAAAGAACTTCCAAAGCTCCGGCGCGAAATGCGCCGGAGCTTCTTTTCAAATAGAGCCTTTTGTTGTATACTAAAAGAAATGACAAAAAGGAGGGGACTTCCATGGAGGAATACCGGGTCCTGCTGGCCGACGACGAGGAGGAAATCCGCACCGGCATCAGCCGGAAAATCGACTGGGCCTCCCTGGGCCTTGCCCTGGTGGGAGAGGCGGGCAACGGCGAGGAGGCATTGGAGCTGGCGGAGCAGCTCCGGCCTGACGTGGTGCTCACCGACATCAAGATGCCCTTCCTGGACGGTCTGGAGCTGTGCCGGAGGCTGCGGGTCTCCCTGCCTGGGGCCCGGCTGGTGGTATTCTCCGGCTTTGACGATTTCGAGTACGCCCGTCAGGCGATGAGCATGGGGGTGTCCGAATATATCCTAAAGCCCATCAACGCCCCGGAGCTCCGGCAGGTGCTGGAGAAGCTCCGGGAGCAGCTGGACCGACAGCGGTTGGAGCGGCGGGACATGGAGACCCTGCGCCGGAGGTATGAGGAGAGCCTGCCGGTGCTGCGGGAGCTGTTCTACACCCGGCTTCTCAGCGGCCAGCTTCGCCCGGAGCAGGTCCAGGACCGGGCGGCCCGGTATGAGATTGACCTGCCCCAGGGCCTCTGGACCGTTGCCCTGGTTCATGTGGACGGCCCCGGGGATGAGGGGGAGCGGGACGAGCTGTTGCTGCTGTCCGTCCAGTCTTTTTTGGAAAAGCACTTTGCCCTGGAGGGCTGCGCCGCCCGGGTGGTGCTTTATGGGGATATGGCGGCCCTGCTGGTCCACCTGGACCGGGAGGACCGGCTCTATCCCCTGCTGGAGGAGCTGGAACGCCTCTCCCGGCTGTCCCAGAGCTATCTGGGCCTCCGGCTCACCACCGGCGTGGGCCTGCCCTGCCGGGGACCGGAGGAGCTGAACCACAGCGCCGGGGGCGCCCGGTCCGCCCTGGACTACCGGGTCCTGGCGGGGGGAAGCCGGGTCATCTATATCGGGGACTTGGAGCCCCAATCCGCCGCCGCCCCCTCCTTTGAGGAGGAGGACCAGCGGGTCCTTTCCGCCGCCGTGAAGCTGGGAGCCCGGGAACAGGCGGAGGCGGTGGTCCGGGAGCTGATGGAGCGGCTGCGCCGGGCCTCCCTCTCCCAGTGCGACCTCTTTTTGCTGGAGGTTGTGACCTGTCTGGTGCGGCTGGCCCGGTCTGGGGGACTGGCGGTGGAGGAGGTGTTTGGAGAGGGCTTCACCGGGGCGGTGTCCGTTTCCGGCTTCTCCAGCCTGGAGGAGCTGGGGAGCTGGCTGGGGGAGCGCTGCGGGCGACTTCACGACCTGCTGGGCTGGAGGCGCAGCGATTCCACCTGGCAGATGGTGGAGAGAGCCAAGGACTATATCGCCGGGCACTACACTGACGAGCAGCTCAGCGTGGAGGCCCTCTGCTCCCACATTCACCTGTCCCCCACGTATTTTTCCACCCTGTTTAAACGGGAGGTAGGCATGTCCTTCACCGCCTACGTCACCAAGGTCCGGATGGACGAGGCGGCGAGGCTCCTCCGGGAGACGGACGAGAAAACCTACCGCATCGCCGAGGCCACGGGCTTCTCGGACCCCAACTATTTCAGCTACGTGTTCAAGCGGCACTTCGGCCTGTCCCCGTCCAAGTTCCGGGCGGGACAGAGGGAGTAAAGGGGAGACGCCTGCCGGAGCTCAGGCGTTTTCCATGCCGGGCCATGGCCCGGTCTGCTTTTCCCAGAGGAAAAGCAGGCCATCTTGCAGGAAGGGAGAGCGCCTATGAACGTGTTCCGCCGCCTTGCCGCCCAATGGGGAGAGCGCTATCGCAAAATGAGTATTCAGATGGTTCTCTCCCTGTCCTTCACCGCCGTGGCGGCGGCGGGGATGCTGCTGATGAGCGTCAGCCTCATCTGGCGCTCCTCCGCCGCCAACGAGCAGCTGGTGGCGGAGAACAGCCGCCGGGTGCTGGCCCAGGCCAATTTGAACCTGGACAGCTATCTCCGGCGGATGATGCGTATTTCCGACACGGTGTATTACCGGAGCATCAAAAACATGGACCTTGCGGAGGATGATCTCACTGGAGACCTGAGCCTTCTCTACGAGGAAAACCGGGACGATCTGGTGTCCCTGGCGGTCTTTGACGGAACGGGCGCTCTGGTGTCCGCCGTACCTCTGACGGCCTTGAAACAGGACGCGGCCCCGGCGGACAGCGACTGGTTCCGGGACGCCGCCCGGAGCATGGAAAACCTCCACTTCTCCACCCCCCATGTCCAGAACATCTTCGACGACCCGGACTATCCCTATCGCTGGGTGGTCTCTCTGAGCCGCCATGTCCAGCTGACCCGGGACGGGGCCACGGAGGGCGGCGTGCTGCTGGTGGACATGAGCTTCAACGGCATCGAGCAGGTCTGCCGGGATGTGACCCTGGGCAACGGGGGATACCTCTACCTCATCGACGGCGACGGGGAGCTGATCTACCACCCCCGGCAGCAGCTGATCTACGCCGGCCTTCTGGAGGAAAACAATCGGGCGGCGGCGGAGTACCGGGACGGCAGCTATCAGGAGACCTTCCAGGGCCAGTCCCGGCAGGTCACGGTAAAGACCGTGGGCTATACCGGCTGGAAGCTGGTAGGGGTGGCCCCGGCGGTAAGCTGGCTCAGCGCCTCCCCTCAAATCCCGTTGTTTGGCCTGACGCTGCTGCTGTTTTCCATTTTTCTCATGGCCTTTTTGAACTTCCGGATTTCCGCCCGAATCTCGGACCCCATCCTAAGGCTGGAGCGGTCCATCCGAGAGCTGGATCGGGGGCTTGCCAGCGTGAAAATCGAGGTGGAGGGGGGCTGCTACGAGGTCCAGCGGCTGAGCCATGCCGTGGCTTCCATGGTCTCCACCATGCGGCACCTGATGGACGACATTGTGCGCCAGGAGGGGCGGAAGCGCCGCAGCGAGCTGGAGGTTCTCCAGTCACAGATCAACCCCCATTTTCTCTACAACACCCTGGACTCCGTCATCTGGATGACGGAGTCCGGTCAGCAGCAGGAAGCCATCCAGATGGTCACCTCCCTGGCGAGGCTCTTCCGCATCTCCCTGAGCAAGGGAAAGAGCATCATTCCCCTGGCGGACGAGCTGGAGCACGCCCGGCACTACATGAACATTCAGCAGATTCGCTTCAAAAACCGCTTCACCACGGAGATTGCCGCCAAGCCCGGGGCTGAGGAGCTGTACACCTTGAAGCTCATCGTCCAGCCCCTTTTGGAAAACGCCATCTACCATGGAATGGCCAGCGCGGAGGACGATGGGGTCATCCGGGTGACGGCCTACCGGGAGGGGGAGGACCTGCTCATCGACGTGGAGGACAACGGCTTGGGGATGCGCCCGGAGCTGGCGGCGTCTCTTTTGGACGAGGACCGGCCGGAGGTTCGGACCCGGGGGTCCGGCATTGGAGTGCGGAACGTCCACCAGCGGGTGAGCCTCACCTTTGGGGAAGGCTACGGCCTCACCATTTTCAGCGAACCGGATGAGGGTACGCTGGCGCGCATCCGCCTTCCGGCCCTGGACCGGGAGGAGGCGGAGCGCCGCCAGCAGGGGGAGGAGCTATGAAAACTGAACAGAGCGGGCGTATTCAAATCGCCATCCTGACGGCCCTGGGAATTGCGGCGGCGCTGTCCCTGGCCCTGCCCCAGCTGCTCCGGGGGGCGCGGAGGGAGCAGCTGCTGTCCCTCACTGTCATGCTCCGGGATACGGACAGCTCTGGCTGGACCGTGGCCCGGCAGGGCATGGAGCAGGCGGCGGATGAGCTGGGGGCGGAGCTGCGCTTCCTCACCCTCGCCGCCGCGGGGGACAGTGAGGAGCAGGCGGCTCTGCTCCTTCGGGAGATCGAGGACGGGGCGGCGGCCCTGGTGGTGGTCCCAGCGGACCCGGAGTCCCTGTCCGCCGCCCTGGACCCCTGGCGGGTGGTCTGCCCCACGGTGACCCTGGAGTCTCCCATGGAGGGAGCGGCGGGGGTGGTGGCCCCGGACAACGCCCAGTTGGGGAAGGAGCTGGCGCGGGCCCTGCTGGAGGACTGGGACGGCGGGGAGGTGCTGCTGCTGGATACCGCCGGGCGCTGCTCCGGGGTGGCGGCCCGGCTGGCGGCGGCGGAGGAGACCCTGATAGCGGCGGGCGCGTCCGTCCGGCGGGAGACGGAGCTGCCGGAGGAGCCCCCCCGGTGGGTGATGGCCTTCGAATCCCCGGTGACCCGGCGGGCCGCCGAGCGGCGGGAGACGGAGGGGCGGGACTTCGCCCTCTACGGCGTGGGAAGCGCCGCCGCCGTCACCGCCCAGCTGGAGCGGGGCAACATCGCCGCCATTGCCGCCTGGAGCGACTACGCCGCGGGTTTCCTGGCGGTGCGGCGGGCGGTGAACGCCGTCCAGGGACGGGAGGGGACCCTGGCCCCGCTGCCCTTCTTCATTTTGCGAGAGGAGGATATCTATGCGCCGGAAAACCAGAAGCTGCTGTTTCCCATCATGTCGTCCTCCAGCCGGTAGGCGAGGGCTTGCCGCCCTGCTGGCCTTGGCGCTGCTGGTTCTCTCCGGCTGCGGCGGGGGGAAGGAGGACAGCCTCCGCATCGGCGCGGCCCTCTACACCCAGGACGACACCTTCATCTCCGCCATGGCCCAGGACTTAGAGGGCCTGGTCCGGGAGGCGGAGAGCGAAACCGGGAAAAAAATTACCCTCTTCATCGCGGACGGCAAGAGCAGTCAGAACACCCAGATGGACCAGGTGGACCGCTTCCTGGCCCGGGGCTGCGACGTGCTGTTTGTCAATCTGGTGGACCGGACGGCGGCGGCGGTCATCGCCGACAAGGCGGAGGCGGAGGGCGTGCCCCTGGTGTTTTTCAACCGCCAGCCGGTGGCGGAGGACATTCAGCGCTGGGACGGAATCTACTACGTGGGGGCCGACGCCCGAGAGAGCGGCGAGCTCCAGGGCAAGCTGGCGCTGGAGGCGTGGCAGGCGGACCAAGAGACCCTGGACCGCAATGGAGACGGGATTCTCCAGTACGTGATGCTGGAGGGGGAGCCAGGGCATCAGGACTCCCTTCTCCGGACGGAATACTCCATCAAGGCTGTCACCGACGGGGGCGTAGAGGTGGAGAAGCTGGCCAACGAGACCGCTAACTGGAACCGAGCCCAGGCCGCCGCCCGGACGGCCCAGTGGCTGGAGGAGTTTGGGGAGGGCATCGAGGTGATTTTCTCCAACAACGACGACATGGCCCTGGGGGCCATTGACGCGCTGGCGGACACGCCTCAGAGCCGCTGGCCCCTCATCGTGGGGGTGGACGCCACAGCCCCGGCCCTGGAGGCGGTGGCGGCAGGGCAGCTCTACGGCACCGTTCACAACGACGGCCGGGGGCAGGCCCAAGCCATGATTGACCTGGCCCTGGCGCTTTGGAACGGGGAGGACCCGGCGGTGGAGCTGACCGATGGGCACTATGTCTGGCTCCCCTACCGGCAGGTGACGCTGGAGAACCTGGGGGAATTTTTGAAGCGGTGAAACAAAGGACCGGCCCAAGAGGGCCGGTCCTGTTCGTTTACTCCGCGGCGAAGCGGAACATTGCCGTGTGGCGAAACTCCTCCCCCGCCCGGAGGACGCAGGAGGGGAAGTTTTCATGGTTGGGGGCGTCGGGATAGAACTGGGTCTCCAGACAGAAGCCCCAGCGGTTGGCATAGGTCGCGCCGCCCTTTCCGGCGGGACAGCCGTCCAGGTAGTTCCCCGTGTAGAACTGCACGCCGGGGAGGGTGGAGAGAACCTCCATGGAGATGCCGGTGATGGTGGAAGCGGCTCGGGCGATGGGCCGGAGAGCCCCCGGCTCCCCGTTGGGAATCCAGTTGTGGTCATAGCCCCCGGCCTGGAGAAGCTGGGGGAAGTCCTCTCCGATGCGGGCCCCGATGGGGGTGGGCTGCCGCAGGTCCATCGGGGTGCCCTCTACCGGGGCAATCTCTCCAGTGGGAATGGACAAAGGGTCCGTGGGGGTGTAGCGGTCCGCCAGGAGCTGAATGGTCTGGTCCAGAACCGGGCCGCTGTCGTGGCCGGAGAGGTTGAAATAAGCGTGGTTCGTCAGGTTGCAAACCGTGTCCCGGTCGCACGCTGCCCGGTATTCAATGGTCAGGCCCTCCTCTGTCAGGAGGTAGGTCACCCGGACCGTCAGGTTTCCAGGGTAGCCCTCTTCCCCGTCGGGGCTGAGCAGGGAGAGGGTCAAACGGTCCTCCCCGGCGTCCTCCACGGTCCAGACCCGCTGGTTGAAGCCCACCCTTCCGCCGTGGAGGTGGTTGACCCCATTGTTGTTGGCGGCCAGGGAGTAGGTTTTCCCCTTCAGGGTGAACCGCGCCCCGCCGATGCGGTTGGCGTACCGGCCCACCAGGGCCCCCAGGGACTTGCCGTGGGTCCGGTAGGGCTCCAAGGTGTCGAAGCCCAGAAGCACGTCCACGGGCTTTCCCGTCCGGTCCGGGACATGGAGGGACTGGAGAGAGCCTCCGAAGGTGATGACTTGGCAGGAGAGCGCTCCGGCAGTCAACGTGTACAGCTCTACGGACGTACCGTCCGGCATCATGCCGAAGGGAGCGGGAGATGGCATAGGAATCCCCTCTTTCTATTTGGTAGAATAAAACCAGCATAGCACATTTTTCCACTCCGGTCAAAGGGTTTTGTCCCAGGACAACGTATGAATGTCCTCTTTGCGTCATAGGCTTAACCGACAAGCGACAAGCAAAAGGGGGAACATCATGAAAAGAGGAATCGCGCTGCTGTGCGCCGCGCTGCTGCTGACCACCGGCGTCCGGGCGGTGGAGGTATCCGCGCCGTCGGCCATTTTGATGGAGAAGGAGACGGGGACCGTCCTTTTCGCCAAGGACGAGCACAAGCAGCTGGAGCCCGCCAGCGTCACCAAAGTGATGACGCTGCTGTTGACCATGGAGGCTGTGGACAGCGGACAGCTAAAGTATGACGATATGGTGACGGCCTCCGCCCATGCCTGCTCCATGGGCGGGTCCCAAATCTGGCTGAAGGAGCACGAGCGGCTCAGCGTCAGCGACATGCTGAAGGCGGTCTGCGTGGTTTCCGCCAACGACTGCGCCGTGGCCCTGGCGGAGGCCGTGGCGGGCAGCGAGGAGGTCTTTGTGGAGCGGATGAACCAGCGGGCGGCGGAGCTGGGGATGCGGGATACCACCTTTCAAAACGCCACGGGTCTCCCGGCGGCGGGTCACGTTACCTCCGCTTATGACATCGCCCTCATGAGCCGGGAGCTGATTTTGAACCACCCGGACATCCGCCAGTACACCACCATCTGGATGGACACCCTGCGGAACGGGGAATCCCAGCTGGTGAACACCAACCGGCTGGTGCGGTTTTACGAGGGGGCCACGGGACTGAAAACCGGCTCCACCGACAGCGCCCTCTACTGCCTCTCCGCCACGGCGGAGCGAGAGGGCATGGAGCTCATCGCCGTCATCATGAAGGGGGCCACCTCCCCCCAGCGGTTCGAGGATGCCCAGACCCTGCTAAGTCACGGCTTTGCCAATTACGCCCTGCGGAAAATCGTCCCGGATCAGGCCCTGCCGCCGGTGCCGGTGGAGCTGGGGACCCAGGCCACCGTCCAGCCAGTGCCCGGCGAGGGAAGCGCGCTGCTGCTGGAGAAGGCCAAGGCGGGAAATCTCACCCAATCCGTGACGCTGGAGGAAGCCGTCGCCGCCCCTGTGGCTCTGGGGGACCGGCTGGGGACCCTGACCGTGACCTCCGGGGAGGAGGTTGTGGCGGAAATTCCTTTGCTGGCGGGGGAGGAGGTGCCCCGGGTGACCTATGGGCAGATGTTCCTGCGCCTGCTGAAAACCGCCTGTCTTGCCGGATAACCCGCTATCTTCGACAGGAAGGAAGGGGGGCGGGAAACCCAAGAGGGATTTCCCGCGCTATTTGGATTAAAAGCTTTTCAGGAAGCTGAAAAACTTGTCACAGAATGGGTGGAGCTTTGCTCCGCCCATTCTGTGAACAATTGGCAAATTTGGTTTTATGGATTGTTTTTTCCGGCAGAGTGTGGTATCCTTAGAGTACAAAGCCACAGCAACTTAAAATGACAGGAGTGTTTTACTATGGTTCGATTGATTATGGGCATGAAAGGTTCCGGCAAAACCAAGCAGCTCATCGAATTGATTAACAACGCGGCGAAAGACGAACCCGGAAACGTGGTTTGCATCGAGGCCAACCGAAACATGACCTACGATATCCACTATCACATCCGCCTGATCGACGCGCACGAATACAAGCTCAACGGCTACGATCTGCTCCAGGGCTTCATCAGCGGCCTCCATGCGGGCAACTATGACATCTCCCACATGTTCATTGACAACTTCTGCAAAATCGTGGGCAAGGAAGTGGACGGGGAGACCGAGACCTTCCTGAACTGGCTGGACGGCTTCGGTGAACGGAACAACATCAAGTTCACCGTCACCATCAGCGGCGATCCCTCCACCGCGACCGAGGGCATGCAGCGCTTCCTGTAAAACCGGAATACGCAAAGGCCCCCGTTTCCTGAGAGAAACGGGGGCCTTCCTTCATGCCCGCGGCGAAGCGCCGGAAGCCGCGGTTGTAAAAACACGTCAAGGCATTGCCGCCAGTACTTCCGGCAGGGCGTGGTTCAAATCCGAAAGGCACAGGTGCCCGCCGCCAAAGAGCCGAGCCAGCTGGGTCCGCTCCTGGATGGATTTGCTGTTGAGATACCAGACATCGGGGGCGTTTTCCAGGACCAGATAGGCGCAGGCATAGCGGTCGGAGTAGTGGCTCCGGGTGGTCCGCTCCGCCGCCAGAGCGGTAATTTCCTCCCCGGTGAGGAACTCGGGCTCCCGACCATCCCAGCTGGAGCCGGCGGAGGTGAGCACCAGTGTCAGTTTGTCGGCGTCTACCACACCCCGGAGGCGGTTTAGAGCGTAATAAATCTGCTCCAGCGGTTCCATGGGAGCCACGGTCCGCCCGGCCACCGTTTCTTTTTTATAGTCGAAGCGGAGGAGCAGCCGGTCCGCGGCCTCGCCCAGGGCGGCGTAGTCATAGCCGAAAATCGTGCCCTTCCAGGAGGGGGCTTCCACCCCGATGTACAGCGGCCGTTCTCTGAGCTTCTCCCGGAGAAGCCGGGCGGCCTCGCTGAGGGTATCCCGCTGGGAGACGGCGGTAAGATACGAGATGTCCAAATAGAGCCCGTCATAGCCTCCCGCTTCCATCGCCTGGAACAGGACCGCCGCCAGCTTTTCCGCCTCGCCCTCCCGGACGTGATAGGCTCCGCCGGTGACGTGGAGCAGCGCCTTGGAACCAGCGGCAGAGACCGCGGCGCGAATCGCCTGCGCCTCCGCTTTCTCCATGGCGGGGGAGACCTGGGGCTCTCCGTTATAGGCCAGCTTGGCGGCCGCCACGCCGATGGCCTCATAGCCTGTCAGCTCTGGAAGTCCCTCAGGCGACACGGCGATGCCGATGCGGCTGGTGGTGGGGTCGTGGAGCTTGTCATAGAGGCGCATCAGGATGGCTGCGGTCTGCTCCCGGGTCACGTGGCCGTTGGGGGAAAAGGTGGTGACAGAGGTGCCGTCCATCAGTCCCAGGCCATAGGCCATGACGATATAGCCATTGTTGGCGTTCACGTCCCGGAAGGGCAGGGACATGTCCTGGATCAGTCCGGCAAGGCTGCCGTATCCCAGGGCCCGAACCAGCATGGAGGCGGCTTCGCTGCGGGTGATGAGATCGTTGGGGCGGAAGCTGCCGTCCTGACTGGTAATGGCTCCATGGTGGTAAGCGGTCTCGATCGCGCCGGCGTACCACTCCTTTTCGGGTACGTCCTCATAGACCACCCGGGCGGGAGAGGTGGGCTTCCAGCCCAGGGCCCGGCACAGCACCACGGTAAATTCCGCCCGGGACATCTCTTTTCCCACGCCAAAGCTGCCGTCGGACTCGGGATAGAAGTAGCGCAGGGCCACGCAGCGGTCAATGTCCTCCTTGGCCCAAAAGTCCTCCGGCACGTCGGAGAGGGCGGAGGCGGGGAGCGCTGTCATACCCGCCAGCAGGACGCACAGCAGCAGGCAGGACAGCATCCGTTGCAGTCGTTTCATATGGTCTCACTCCTTATGGTCAAGCGTTGCCACCTATCTTAGCAGATTTTTCCCCGCCCGTCAAACGCAAGCTGTCGAGAACCTGTCCGCCGGCGTTTTTTTGGAAAAAAGCCTTGACTTAGAGTTCGCTCCAGGTGCTATGCTGGAGGGGAATACTTAAAAGAAGGAGGCAGAGCCATGACGATTCGGGAAGTAAGCGAGCGGTACGGCCTTTCCGCCGACACCCTCCGGTATTACGAGCGTGTGGGCCTGATTCCGCCGGTGCCTCGGACCGCGGGAGGCGTCCGGGACTATGACGCCCCCTCCCTGGGCTGGGTGGAGCTGATCAAGTGCATGCGCTCCGCCGGGGTGGGCATTGAGGCCCTGACCGAGTATTGCCGCCTGTTCCAGCAGGGAGAGGAGACCCTGGAGGCCCGGAAGGCCCTGCTGGTGGAGCAGCGGCGGCAGCTCCGGGAGCGGATGGAGGACATGCGGAAGTCCCTGGACCGGCTGGACCAGAAGATCGAGAACTACGACCGGGATCTGGCCCGGAAGGAGCGGGAGCTCCGGGGCGGCTAAACCCCGTCCAGATCCCGGAACACGCCCCGGGACCAGGCCGCCGCCAGGGCCGCGGCTCCCGCCGCCCCCAGCAGAACGGCCCAGGCCGGGCAGGCCTCGAACAAAGCTCCATAGACCGCCTGGCCCAGGGGGGCGGCGCAGTTGGACACCGCCATGATGAAGGCCATCACCTTTCCCAGCAGCTCCGGGGGCGTCTGGCCCTGGACGGCGGCGCTGAGCACCACCACCAGCAGGGTGGACAGGACCATAATGGCAAAGCTCATGGCCGTTACCCCCCACCAGCCCAGGGACGGCGGAACCC
>CATOKC010000086.1 GCA_951800675.1 uncultured Oscillibacter sp. | reverse complement strand
AAACAGACACGGCTGGCTGCCGTGCCTCTCACCGTAAATCTATTGTAATAGGAGCGTGATTCCATGCCTGAGCGCGAGGAGGAGAGAATCCGCCGGGAGGCGGAGCGGAAGCGGCGGGTGGTTGACGCGGCCATGGGCCGGGAGGCGGCGGACCTGGTGCTGAAAAACGTGTCTTATGTCAACGTCTTTACCGGCGAGGTGCTGACGGCGGACATCGCCGTGGCGGAGGGCCGCATTGTGGGCGTGGGGCCATACTCCGGCAGGGAGGAGCGGGACTGCGCCGGCAAGCTGGTGCTTCCGGGCTTCCTGGACGCCCACATTCACCTGGAGAGCTCCCTGGTGGCTCCGGCGGAATTTGCCAGGGCGGTGCTGCCCCACGGCACCACCACGGTGGTGACGGACCCCCACGAAATCGCCAACGTCCTGGGGGCGGACGGCATCGCCTACATGCTCCAGGCCACGGAGGGCCTGCCGGTGGACGTGCGGTTTATGCTGCCCTCCTGCGTCCCCGCCACACCCTTGGACGAGTCCGGCGCGGCGCTGGAACGGGAGGATCTGGACGGCTTTTACAGTCACCCCCGGGTTCAGGGCCTGGCGGAGATGATGAACTTTGTGGGCGTCCTGGCGGGAGACGAAAGCGTGCTGGAAAAGCTGGCGGCGGCGGATTTGGCGGGCCGGCGGATCGACGGCCACGCGCCGGACCTGGCGGGGAACGGCTTGAACGCCTACATTGCCGCCGGGGTACGCTCGGATCACGAGTGCCACGATCTCCAGGACGCGATTGCCAAGCTGGAGCGGGGGCAGTATATCATGATTCGGGAGGGCACCGCCGCCCGGAATCTGGAGGCCCTGGTTCCCCTGCTGAACGAGAAGTACGGAAGCCGGTGCCTCCTCTGCACCGATGACAAGCACCCCGGCGACCTCTTGGAAACGGGCCATCTTGACGCGATCATCAAACAGGCCATAGGGTTGGGAGCGGACCCCATCGCGGCCGTGAGGGCGGCCACCCTCAACGCCGCCCAGTACTTCGGTCTGCATGACCGGGGAGCCATTGCGCCGGGGTATCTGGCGGACCTGGTGATCATCGACGGTTTCCAGAGCTTCCGGGTGGAGGCGGTTTATAAGCAGGGAGCCTTGGCGGCGGAACACGGCGCGGCCAAGCCCTTCCCGGCTCCCGCCGTGGAGCCCCGGCTGACGGAGCGGGCTCACCATACCTTCCAGGCGCGGATCCTCACGGCAAAGGACTTCCAGAGCGGCGGCCCCCTGGGCGTGGTGGGTATGGTGGACGGCGAGATCACCACCCTGGACGCAGGCCGGGCCGAGGCGGCGGACGCCGCCCAGGATATTCTCCGGGCCGCCGTGGTGGAGCGCCACAAGGGCACCGGACACATCGGCCTGGGCTTCCTCCGGGGCTACGGCTTGCAATCCGGCGCGGTGGCTACCAGCATTTCCCACGACTCCCATAACATCATTGTGGTGGGGGCGACGGAGGAGGACTGCGCCGCCGCCGTAAACCGGGTGGTGGAGCTGAACGGGGGCATTGTGGTCTGGAACGGCGGCAGGCCCGCGGCGGAGGTTTCCCTGGCGATCGGGGGCATTATGAGCGATGAGCCCCTGGAGACGGTGAACGAGAAGCTGGAGGCCGCCAAGGCGGCGGCTTACGCCCTAGGGGTTAACCAGGGCATCGACCCCTTTATGACCCTGAGCTTCATGGCCCTGCCGGTGATTCCCACCCTGCGGATCACCACTCAGGGCGTGTTCGATGTGGGAAGTCAGAGCTATGTGTGACGGGCGGGAGCTGCCCGGCGGAAGCGGAACCCGGAAACGGAGGCGTCCTGAAAGGACGCCTCCGTTTTTTAGATCGCTGAGACCAAAATTATGCTTCCTCCGCGGGAGGGGTGCCGGGCTGCTCCGCCGCCGGAGGATTCTGGACAATGATCGTCTTGTCCTCCCCGCCCGCCAATCTGCCGCCCAACATTCCGGCGATGAGGGACTTGACGTCCAGACCCATGCCCTGGGTGATGCCCTCGGTGACCTGGGTGGTTCCGGTGACGATGTCTTCCAGGAGCTTGGCGCTGTTGCCGGAGCCGTACATGGTGATTTTGTCCACCTTGGACAGGGGTTCCGCCACGTTCCGGGCGATTTCCGGCAGGGCCTGCATGACCATCTCAATAACGGCGGCCTCGCCGTACTTTTTCATGGCCTCCGCCTTTTTGTCGATGCCCTCGGCTTCCGCCAGGGCCTTGGCCCGGATGGACTCGGCTTCCGCCTTGCCCACGGCGGCGATGCCCTCCGCCTCCTGTTCCTTGGCGAACTTTTGGGCCTCGGCGCTCTTGCGCTCCGCCTCGGCCTCCTGCTCCTGCTCATAGCGCTTGGCCTCCGCGTCCTTCTGCCGCTTGTAGAGGGCGGCCTCGGCCTCCTGCTGCAAGCGGTAGCGCTCCGCGTCCGCCTTGGCCCGGATTTCCGCCTCCAGCTTCTGCTTTTCCACCTCGACCTCGTACTGCTTCAGCTCCGCCTGGCGCTGGGTCTTGGCGATTTCCGCGTTGACCGTGGCGGTTTCGATGCTCTTGCGCTGCTCCTGGCTCTGGATTTCATAGGCGGCGTCCGCCTCGGCCTTTTTGCCGTCCGCCAGGATTTTCAGCTCCGCCCGTTTGATGTCCAGCTCCGTCTGCTTCTGGGCGATCTGAGTGTCCGCCAAAACCCGGGCCTCGTTGGACTCCCGTTCCGCCTCCGCCTGGGCGATGGCGATGTCCCGGTCCGCCTGGGCCTTGGCGATGGCGGCGTTTTTCTTGATAAGGCTCGTATTGTCCGCGCCCAGGTCTTTGATGAGCCCGTTTTCGTCGGTGACGTTTTGGATGTTGCAGGAGAGAATTTCGATGCCCAGCTTGTCCATGTCCTTGCTGGCTTTCTGCATGACCTGGTCGGAGAAGGAATCCCGGTCCGTGTTGATTTCCTTCAAGGACAGCGTGCCGATGATCTCCCGCATATTGCCCTGGAGGGAGTCCTGGAGGTCCCGGGTGATCTCCTCCGGGCGCTTGTTCAGAAAGTTCTTGGCCGCCAGCTTGATGCCCTCCGCGTGGGGGGAGATGCGGACCTTTGCCACGGCGTCCACATTGACGTTGATAAAGTCGCTGGTGGGGACGGACTGCTCGGTTTTGATGTCCACCGTCATCTGCCCCAGGTACAGCCGGTCCATGCGCTCGAAGAAGGGAACCCGGATTCCGGCCCGGCCGATGAGGACCTTGCTCTCCTTTTTCAGGCCGGAGATGATGTACGCCTGATCGGGCGGGGCCTTGACGTAGCCGGTCAGGATGATGGCCAGCACCACTACCGCGGCCAGGATGATGGGAAGCAGGGATAGGATGTTGTCAAGCATTTAGAACTCCTCCTTTCAAAATAGACACAATCGGTTTTCTATATGAAAACAAGCCGGAACGAAGGGGCGAGGCTCCCGGCGACTTGGAATTTTCTCAGGCCTCCGGCCCCGCGCCTCCCGGGACGTCTCCCCGCAGGGCGGCCAGCCGCTCCAGGGCGCTTACCTCCGCCTCCAGGCTCCGCTGGGTTTGCTCCCGCCGGGCCCGCCCGCCGTCGGAGAGGACCTGGGACACGACGCCCACGGCCCGTAGGCACAGCTCGGCCTTCCCGGCGGGGTCCTCGCCGCTTCGCTCCGCCCGGCCCAGCTCCTCCAGGGTCAGCTCCAGGGTCTGGAGATAGTGGGACTCCAGACGGGCCCTGGCGGAATCGTCCAGAGCGTCGTAATGCCGGAGGATCAAGGACTCCAGGGCCTCCAGGGCCGTCCGCACGTAGGCCGTCTCCACAGTTTCGGCGGCCTGCCGGAGCCTCGCCTGAACCGAGCGGGCGCTGCCCTGCTTTCGGGCGGAGGACCGGGAAAAGCGCTCCAGCACGGTTTGGAGCTGGTCAAAGGATTGGGAAACCGCGGAAAGCCGCTTCTCGAACAGCGCGAAATGGCTGTCGCTTCGCGGGGGCTGCGCCTTCACGCTGGGAATCAGGCTGCCCTCAAGGATATGGAGCTCCTCCGCCACGTTGGCGAGGCCCTCCAGGTACTCGTCCAGGATGCTCAGGTCCTTTTCCTCCGGCAGGTCGGCGCTCCGGCCGGAGAGCAGGCTCCGGGCAGACACGGTGGCTCGGGCGATCTTGTCTTTCAGCTCGTCGCCGCACAACAGCCGGACTCGTTCTATGGAAAGCCCCATAATGGAGGCGGGAATGGCGGTGCGCATGGCGGTCAGGGACCGCCGGATCTCTGAGCAGAGAACTTCCAGCTGCTCCCGACGTGGCGCCAGGGCGCTTTCTCCCAGACCGGGCTCTTCCAGATGGGCGGCCCGGCGGGAGGATTCTCCGCCGTAGGGCTGTGCCGTAACCGCGAAGGGAATACGCTTTTCCCTGCCAACCTTGGTGGCAAAAATGGTAAAGGCTGTGGTCATACTTAATCCCATCTCCTTACACGCCTGTTCCATCGCTTTTTTTACGCCCTCGTCTATGCGGAAGTTTACCATAACCTGTGCCATGCAGCGTCACTCCTCTCAGCACAATTCTATTATAGCATTTGTAAAGCGAAATGCAACATATTTCTTTACAAAATTCGGTTTTCTTTTTTAGAAGAGAAAAACTTCCCGGGCGGCGGTCCAATGGCTGTCCTGGAATTTCGTTTCATGGAGGGCATGCGCGCCCAAGACGCCGCGGGATGACAAAGGAGGAGACCGGGCGGTCTCCTCCTTCTCGGGGATAAAGTCTTGCCTGAAAGGGGCGCGTTACCCCCTCTGAATAAGACTTAGCAATAAAAGCTGCGGATATAGTTCGCGACGTCCTCCCGGCTTCCCTGGAAGGGGCCGGGGGTCTCCATTTTCAGGGAAACCAGGGCGGTGCAGTACAGCAGGGCCGACTGGATATCCGATCTTTGCCGCTCGGTGATGTATCCGGCGAAGGTAGTGTCTCCCCGCCCGGTGCGGCCGGAGAGATTCCGGGCTTTGATGGGACAGGTGTAAACGCGTTCCCCGTCATAGGCCAGAACCTCGGTGTTGTGGGTGATCAGGACCTCCTTGGCCCCCCATTGGTGGAGGAGCTTCGCCGCCTCCGCCCGGTCCGTCAGGCCGGTGAGGATTTCCGCCTCGGCCGCGTCGGTTTTCAGGTAATCGATATAGGGCAGGTACTCTTTTTTCTCCGCCCAGTCGCGGAAGGCCATGGTTTTGTCCGGCTCCACGTGCCGCAGGAGGCATTGAACGTCCACCGCGACCTTGCCGTGCCTCGCCGCCTCGGCCAGGAGGGGACCGTCGAAGTCGCCATAGACCAGACCGGCAAAATGATAGATACTGGTCTCGATATCCGGCAGCTCCGCAAACCGGAAGGGATCGCACACGCCCATGGAGGCGCAGGACCGCTTCTCCTTGTCGGCGGTGAAGTACTGGTTGCGGATGGAGCAGGTGGTCTTGGAGGGCTTCCAGTACAGGTCCGCGCCGGAGTTTTGGAAGCGGGCTTCCACGTCGGCGTCGGCGGGATTCAGCTTGGTGAAGAGGGCGGTTTTGTTTCCGCTCCTGGCGGCGGCAAAGCCGGAGGCCACCACCGCCCCGCCCACTTCCCGGCGCTCATTACCCAGATAGTCGATGTTGTGGTCCAGGGATACCGGCCCGATGACCAGCACGTCGTATTGCTTTTTCATTCCAGCTTACTCCTTCCGGCAGATCAATTGGTTTTGACACTTCTCGCCTTATAGTTCTTCCAGGCGAACAGCAGCACGGAGCCGATGGCGATGACGAGGAACGCGCAGCTGATGGGCCGGGTGAAGAAAATCTTGAAGCTGCCCTCGGAAATAACCATGGCCCGGCGGAAATTCTTCTCCGCCAGAGGGCCCAGAACGATGCCCAGCAGAATGGGCACCAGCTGGAAGTCCATCCGCCGCAGGAAGTAGGCCACGATGCCGAAAATCAGAATGATGAAGATATCATAGACCCGGTTGTTGGTGGAGTAGGCCCCTGCGATGCAGAAAGTCATCACGATGGGAGCCAGGATTTCATAGGGAATTCGGGTAATATGGGCATAGAAGCGGGTGAAGCCGTTGCCAATGATGTACATAAAGACGTTGACCACAAGGAGACCCAGCATGATGGCGTAGAGAATGTTTCCCTGCTCCGCGAAGAGGGTGGGGCCGGGCACCATGCCGTGGAGCATGAACGCGCCCATCAGAATGGCCGTGGCCCCGTCGCCGGGGACGCCCAGGGTCAGCATGGGAATCATGGTGGCGCCGCAGGCGCCGTTGTTGGCGGATTCGGAGGCCGCCACGCCCTCGATCTCACCGTGGCCGAAGGTCTCCGGGTGCTTGGAGGACTGCTTGGTCTGGTTGTAGGCGATGAAGGCCGCGAGGCCCCCGCCGGTGCCGGGGGTGGCGCCGATGATGACGCCGATCAGGGAGCCCAGGCCGATGGGCTTCCAGCAGCGGCGGTACTCGTCTTTTGTGATTTTGTCCTTGGTAATGGCACCGGCGCTGATGGTTTTATGGTCCGTTTTGGGGTTGTATTTGGACTTCATCAGAATTTCCGAAATGGCAAACATGCCGATCAGGGCAATGATGAGGTCAATGCCCGCCATGAGCTTCCGCTGTCCGAAGATAAAGCGGGCGGTGCCGCTGATGTTGTCCACACCCACCGTCGCCATGAAGAGGCCGATGCAGGCCCCGATCAGTCCTTTGAAAATGCTGTTGTTGGATACGCCGGCAATGACGGACAGGCCAAACACCGCCAGGGCGAAATACTCCGCCGGGCCGAAGAGCAGGGTGATTTTCGCAATCTGCGGGGCCAGGAAGAGCAGGGCGAACGCGCTGATCAGTCCGCCGATGGTGGAGGCGAACAGCGCCATTTGCAGGGCCTTGAACGCTTGGCCCTTCACCGTCATGGGATAGCCGTCAAAGAGGGTCGCGGCGTTGGCGGAGGTGCCGGGGGTGTTGATGAGGATGGCCGTGATGGAGCCTCCGTAGGTTCCGCCGCAGTAAATCGCCAGAAGCATCAAAATGGCCATGGTGGGGTCCATGCCATAGGTCAGGGGAATGCAGAGAATGATGCCCAGGTCGGAGGTCAGGCCGGGGATGGCTCCCACCACAATGCCGGTGGCGAGGCCCAGGGGAATGACCAGCAGGTTCTGCCATTGCATCAGAATTTCAAGTCCGCCTAAAAACTGTTCCATATACAATCTCCTTTCAGCTCAAGGCAGAGAGACATGGAGCAGCACCCTGAGCACATAGTACACGATGCCTACCATGGCCAAGGGGATGGCGTAATAATACCACTTCCGCGCGCCGTAGTAAAGCATGACCGCCAGAACCAGCAGCACCGTGGAAACCACGAAGCCCAGAGGCTGGATGATCAGACAGTAAACGACCAGGAAGAGGCAGTAGACGATGGAGCGCAGCTCCTTTTTAAAGGCGGCGGAACGGAAGGACGCCGCGGTGATGACCAGCTCCTTCTTCTCCTTGGCGAACAGTCCCTCCAGAAGTAGCCCTACGGCAAAAAGAAACATTCCGCCAATGGCGATGCGGGGCAGCGTCTGGGCGTTGACGGCCCCCTTTTCCATGGTCTGAATTTGGGAGGGGATCAGCAGCCACAGCACCGCGCCTATAACGGCGAACACCGCGCCGGAGATGATTTCCGCGTTGTATTTCAGTTTCATTGCGTTCACCTCAATTCGGGATTTGGCGCCCCATACCCTTGCGCGGACATGGGGCGCCTTGAAATCACTGGACCAGGGGAATGTACTTGGTCATGGCTTCGGTCTGCGAGGCGACCATGCCCAGAATTTCGGAGGAATCGGCCTCCCAGGCGGCCATACCCATGTCGGCCATGAATTTCTGGAAGTCGGGCTCGGCGTAGACCTTCAGCACAAAGTCCCGGAGGATTTCCTGCTTCTCCGCGTCCACGGTGGAGCGGACGGCGAAGTAGTCCATACCGGTGAACTCGATGTCAATGCCCTGATCCTTGAAGGAGGGGATATGGCCGATGCCGTCCACGTCCAGCCCCTCGGGGATGAAGGTGCCCAGGCAGTTCAGCTCGCCGTTGATCACATAGTCCCGATAGGTCGGGGGAGAGCCGATGGCCACGTCCACATGGCCGCCCACCAGAGCGTTGATAGCCTCCTGGCCGCCGTCATAGGGAACCGCCTCGGAGGCGATGCCCAGAGTGGCGAAGAGGGCGGAAATCATGGTGAAGCTGTCGTTTCCGGGGCCTCCGGTGGTGGCGTATTTCACCGTGTTTCCAGCGTTGGCATAATCAATCAGGCCCTGGATGTCCGTGATACCGCTGGAGGCCTGGGTGAGGATGACGAACTCCGTGATACGGATGCCCACCAGGGGATTGATGTCCTCGATGGTGTAGTCCACGCTGATGAAGCTGGGGGTCAGGGAAAACAGAGGGCCGTTGCAGCAGAAGAGGGTATAGCCGTCGTCCGCCGCGTCCAGGAAGTCGTTCATGCCGATGGTTCCAGAGCCACCGGTGTGATTTTCCACGATCATGGGCACGCCCAGGAACTTGTCGCTGTAGGAGGCGATCTGCCGGGTGATCACGTCGGGGCCGCCGCCCAGGCTCCAGGGCTGGATGATCTTAATTTCCTTCTCAGGCCACTTGGAATCCGTAGTGGTGGAGCCGCCGCTGGGCTGGCTGCTTTGGGCGGGCTGGCTGCCGGAGCTGTCCGAGCCGCCGGAGCCGCCGCAGGCCGTCAGGCTCAGGACCAGGAGGAGCGCGAGAGCCAGAGACATCAGTTTCTTCATCTTTTCTTTCTCCTTTTAGTTATTTTTTATAAATTTCGGCGTGATAACGCCGGAATTTATTTCGAGAGCAATGGCTTGAAATCCGTCGGGCCGCGAGAAATAGGGAGGGTAGCTCCGCTCGTCGGAAAACAGGAACTTCGGAGGGTGAACCGCCCGCCACTGCCGCAGGCGCTGATAGACCTGGGGATTGGCGCTGTTATAGCGCCGGTCTGAGCCGGAGGTCGTGATAACGTATGCCAAGGGCATATTCCTCATAAATTGTTCGGAAATAGAGTCGATTTGCCCGTGATGTGGCAATTTGAGAACGTTTACATTTTCGAGCATAAAAGAGGGGACCTCGTTCCACTCCCGAGGACAGCAGTCCGCCGCCGACAAAAAAACCGTTTTTTCCGTCTCGAAGCGCAGCAGCATACTGGTCTGGTTCGAGGTGGCGTCCAGCTTTGCCAGACGCTCCGTCACGGCGGCCGCTTGGGAGGCGGAGGCATAGGCTTCTTCCACAAGCGTCATGTACGCCTCGACCGTGCCGGGCTTGGGGGCCAGGACCTGGGCAGTGAGCTCCTGGCTCAGGGAGAGGGTATCCCCGGGTTTGACCACCGTGACAGGAGTTCCGGATTTCTCGGCCCGCAGAAGAATTCGCCGGTAGGCGTTCAGCGCGTTCGTGTACAGGGGGACGCTTCGAAAGGCGTCCGGCGCCGGCTGGAGCGCGCAGCCCCGGAGAAACGGTTCCACAGGATAGGGGACATAAAGCTGTTTTACCCCGCACTGGTCGAATACAGCCTCCAGGCCGCAGACGTGATCCTCGTGAATGTGGGAAATAAACACGGCGTCCAGCTCCGTGACAGCCTCTCTTTTCAGGTATTCGGCGGCTCGGATGCGATAGGGGTCTCCGGCAAATTCCGAATCCAAGGCGCTGCCGCCGTCCAGCAAAGCCGTAAAGCCCTCCGTGCCCTGAAAGAGAATGGCGTCTCCGTAGCCTACATTGATTATCGTAATCCGCATAGATTCACCTCTTTTCCGTTTTGATTTCATATCATCCCGGACTCGCCGTGTCAGCTGGATTTCCGCACGATCAATTCCGTAGGGATTACGATTTTGGTCTCTTCCAGAGAAACTCCGTCGATCAGGCTGAAAAGCTTCTCCGCCGCCAGACGGCCCATCTGGTCCATGTCGATGCGGACCGTGGTTAGCTCCGGTTCCACGATGCGGCTGACGGAGCTGTCGTCGAAGCCCACAATGGCCACGTCCTCCGGAATCCGCAGTCCGGCCCGGATCACCGCCTTCATGGCGCCCGCCGCCACAGTGTCATTGGTGCAGAACACAGCGGTGGGCCGGTTCTCCAGGGCCAACAGCCGGGCCATGGCCTGTTCGCCGGCCTCCAGTGTGGGTTCGATGTCCAGAACGTAGCGGAGATCCGCCTCCAGGCCCCGCTGGGCCAAGGCGTCGAAGTATCCGTTATAGCGGGCCTCGTTGACCTGGGGGGAGAAGCGGCCGGCCAGCAGGCCAATCCTTCGGTGCCCCCGGCCGCAGAGGTGGTTCACGGCGCTGACCGCGCCCTCATAGTGGCTGGTGGTAATACAAAGGAGGTTTTCCATATCCAGGAGATTGTTCAGCAGCACCACGGGGATGTTCAGCTCCCGCAGCTTGACAATCACCGCGGGGTTTGCCTCGCCGACGAAGATTACGCCGTCCATCTGCTTTTTGATGTACAAATCGCCGTTTGGAAGCTGCACGTCCTGGTTTGTAACAACAAACACACTGTAGCTCCGGCGGGTGCTCTCCCGCATGACCGCTTCCAGAATTGGGGAGTAAAAGGGATTCAGCACAGCCGGTGACTGCTTTTCGTGGATGATAAACGCGATGTTTTCCGTCCGCTGCCGGACCATGGCCCGGGCGATGGCGTTGGGAGTGTAATTGAGGCTTTTCGCCGCGGCGTAGATTTTATTCCTGGCCCGTTCGCTCACACGGTCCGGTTCGGTATAGGCCCTTGAGACCGTCGCCTTGGAATATCCGCATTTTTTGGCTACGTCAATAATTGTGGATGGCATAGGTCCTCCAAAATGAGAACGTTCTCATTAACTCTTTTTTATAGCATACCCTCTCCCAAGGCAAAAAGTCAACGGTTTATTTGGCGGCTTCTGCATTTTTGTAGGGCTGTCTAAAATAAAATGTAATTTATTGTAAAAAAGCACGGCTCCGCTCACTGCTTCCCGGGCATACGAAACGCCGCTTGCCTTGGCTGTAAGACAAACGGCGCGGATGGCCTCCGCGCCATTGCCGCCGTTTTGACGGTACGCGTCCAGCACGGCCCCGTAAATATCCTGAAAGACGGTGTGTTCGACGGCCGCCGCCGGGCTCATGGCCCTGCTGAGCCGGGCTGCTGCCAGCAAGTATCTGCCGTCAGCGTCCAAGGCGGCGGAATGGCCTTGGGTGCGTGAGCGGCGCGGAAGCGCGGCCATATAGGCGTCATGGTTTTGGAGCCAGAGACGGTCCGGGCCGGTTTGGGCGGCGGCGTTTGCCTGCGCTGTCGCCGCGCGGTATGTGTGGATTCGTTGTTCCATAAGAACGTCCAGATTGCTTTGGACCGCTTGAGCGTCCGCGTCGGACACTCCCAGACTATTTCGCGGGAGCTGGAGGTATCCGCCGGCGTATCCTGAAAGCTCTTGAGCTCTGCGGCAAGGCCAAGCCAGTCCATTTGACCGTCCAGTCCGTCCCGCCGGAGGCGGGTAAGGAAGTCTTGGAGCTCCTCTTGGGTGGGGGGCATCCTGAAATTGCCGCGGCGCCGGCGGGCCCGCGAGCGCGCTGCCGATGGGGCGTCATTCCCCCGGACGAGGGTGTTTTCCCGCTGCCAGAGGCTTGCCGCGGCGCCGGCGACTGAATAACGGCACCGGAATCCTTTGAGGTTGAAGATATCAATTTGCGGAGGCAGGCGGACGGTGGTGGGCGCGCTTTGATCACGGCGGGAGCCCGACGGGTCCACGGCGCTGTCGGATAAAGGAATGTCTTTCTTTGATCGATCAGGCTGCATATACGCACCTCCATTCCGGCAAGGAAACCTCGCATCAAGACAACTTTCCTGGTTCCAATGTGTTTTGGGGTGCTTGTTCTGGCTAAGGTGTGCACTCCGAATCGGAGGCTGATAATGCTAATGCTCTACAGCCCCTATTCACTATATATAACGTTTGAAAGTTAAAAATTAGGACACTATTTTTAAATTGCTCTATAATTTACAGGAAATTTTGAAATAATAAGTTCTGTGGGAATTGCAGATTAGCAATTCCCACAGAACGATTAAAGCTACCTATTTGCATGTACCAGAGATAGGAACCGATGCTTGAGGGACCCCATTGATGGTAACGGTAGCGGTCAGCACATAGGATTGGCCTTTAACGACGGTAACAGATTCATCTATTATTACATAACTTGTAGATGATTCTGACCAATATCCAACACTTGTGCTTCCATGCTTGAGTTCCAAAGTAACCGAAATTTTGTCTGTTTGCTTACTTGCGCGAGCGTAGATTGAGCAGTGGGCGGTTGTTCCGTCGAATGAAAGTGACGGAGCAAATGCGCTTACTCGAGGTGAAACTGCTGCTTGAACTGGAATTTGTAATAAGAAAACAAGCAGAAATCCCATAGCTAATGTGCGTAATTTCATAAAGCACACCTCCTTATATGTATAACGGTTTAAGGAAGCCTTTTTGGACACTAAAAAAATTATTTTTTCATCGAAACGTTTTCGGCAATTTTAATCAAATCATTGCTGCATATTTCTCCAATTATCCAAAAGCATGTATTTGTATCATTATTAACCCAAGTGAGAATGTTAGCTGCACCTTTAGAATTATCTAAATATAAATCGGCGGACATATTGTGAACGAGAACGTGATGTGTTTCTGCACCATCCTCCTCAATATAAAAATTTTTGAGTCCACTATTTGAAGAATATCCAAACGTTAACAACGATCCTGCATCATTTGTATAGTGGATATCTGTTTGGCTTGATAGCTCAAAGACTTCTTGTTCGGTATAGCCCTCTGGAATCCATGAGGGACGAAAACGAATGTTTTCTGAAGCTGTGCTGTCCTCTTCCGTAGAATGATAGGCATACCATGTTTCATAAGACTCATAGACCTCTCTTACCCACCCCGCAAACGCTGCCCGCGCTTCTGTGCTGAAGGTCAATATGCCGCCGCCGCCAATAAGCGCCGCCAACAAGAAACACGCCGCGGCTTTCATCACCCGATATCGAATGGGATGGGCCGTGCGGCGAATCAGCTTCCTCATTTTACGCTCAAACCTGGCAGAGAACACGGCCTCGCAGTCTTCCGGCTCTGGAAGGCTGGCGAGAATGCTTTCCTCAGCCCTCCGCGCCGCTTCACGCAGCCGTTCATCCGAGATCATAGATGCCCTCCTTTTGGCACAGCTCCTCCAGCCTGGCCTTCGCACGCTGGTCCAGCTTGCTGGCGGCGGCATGCTTTATACCGAACATATCCGCGATTTCCTTTACGGTATATCCGTGGTGGTATTTCAGCATAATGAAATGCCGGTACCTGGGGGGCAGCTTGATGACGCAGCCTGCCAGGCCGTCGTCGCTGGGCGGCGGAAATGAAAGACCAACCTCATCCTCCACATACTCCAGACTTACCAGCCCGTTTCGCTTTCGGTAGAGATCGATTGCCTTTCGCTCCACGATGATGGAGAGATACCCCTTCGTCGCCATGCTGAATGGGTCCTGAATCTTATCCATATGCTTGGAGATGCTGAGAAAGGCATTGTGTACGGCGTCTTCTGCGTCAAATTCGTTTCTCAATATTTTTGCCGCGTGTTTGAGCATATATCCGCGGTAAAAGTTGTAAAGCTGTTCAAATTTCTCTCTGTCTACAGGGTCCTCGATCGACTGCAAATAGATGATCATACATCGGTCACCCGCTTTCCATTTGTGTCACTGGATGAGAGGCGGTCTGCCGGGGCTCCACGGTAATGCGGGCGCGGCCGCCGGAGGCGCTGAGCACCCGGCGGGTGATGGGCACGCCCGCTTTTACGGTCTCCTGGCCCAGCTCCCGGGTGATGGCCCGGCCGGACCATTGGTAGCCGCTGCCGTCTGTAGCCCGGTAGTAGACCATGTAGACGGTCTTGGCGGGGCTTACGCGGCGGCAGCGGCTGTAGGCGGAGGAGCTCTGGACCTGGACAGGGAGAACCTGATAGGGCTCAAAGGTGTGGAGACCGCTGTCCTCGTAAGTATTGGCGGACGGGATGGTGAGCAGACCTTTTATAGATGTCTTTTTTGTACTGGCAGGCTCTTCGGCAACGGGCTTTTGCGGTTGGTTGTCTGCGGGCGGAGGCATTGGTATCGGTTCATTTTCATAAGAATTCCCTTGGTTTTTCTCCTCAACCGTATTGACGGCCTCGGCCATCAATCGCTGCTTTGTGTCAAGGCCCGCGTGTTCCAGGTCTATACCCCGCTCCCTAGCGAGTTTTGCGTATGCGTCCTTGGCGCATTGTGATAACCTTCCTGTAGGATCGGTGTAATAAACCGGATTATTTGCGCGGTAGGCATATAGATTCAGTCCATCGCCCGATAGGTGTCCTCCTGGGTAAACCTTGCGATAACCGGATTATAGAACCTCGCCCGCAGATAGTATTGCCGCGTAACCGGGTCCAGCTGCTGTCCCGCGCGTTTGAGGCGATTGGAGACGGTCTCCTCCTGGGCCGTCATATTCCCCCATGCGTCGTACCCATAGCGGTTCCGTACCACACCGGCCTCATCGACCATGTGGGTAATTAATCCCATCTCGTCGGAGGCATAGTGGTAGTACGTCCTGGCACAGTCGGCATTGGAGCGGCTGGCAATCAGCTCCGTGCCCCGAATCAGGCGGTTCAGGCCGCGGGCGTCCTCCTCAGACACCACCTCCCGGTTCTGGTTGAGGATAAACC
>CATOKC010000085.1 GCA_951800675.1 uncultured Oscillibacter sp. | reverse complement strand
CAGCTTCTCCGCCAGGGAGACGCTTCGCAGATCGTGGGCGTCCCAGCTGGGGTAGAGGCCCCGGTCCAGGCACTCCAGGATGAGCCGCGCCCCGCAGGCGGAGGCCAAGCCCCTGCGCCGGTGGTCCTCCCGGGTGTCGATCTCGATCTCGATGCCCCCGTCGTACACGCAGTAGGACCCCGCCCCCGCCACTGGGGCGCCCTCGTACATCGCCACAAATCCCAGGCCCCGGCGGCAGCAGTCCGCAGGACCTTCAAAGGCGGAGCAGAGATCCCTGCTCCACCCCGCCGACAGCAGCACCGGCACCAGCGCCTCGTCGATCTGCCGCAGCCGGTACTTGGCCGGAAGAGCGGAGACGAACGCCTCCAGCCGCGCCCGGTCGAAGACCCCCGGCTCCTTCCGGATGGCATACCGGGTCCCCCGGACCGCCCGGTCCCCCAGGACCGCCTCGATAACCGGGTGCCAGTCCGCCGTCCGGGGGACGAGGATGGCGCCGGCCGCCTGCCGGACCAGCTCCCCGTCCGGCTCCCCGGCGAGGAAGGCAAAATCGCCGCTGATGACGGCGGCGGCAGTGCGCGAGCCGTTCCACACCGCCCGCCCCATGACGCCCTGGAGGCAGGACCAGATCATGGTCTCCTCCCAGCCGTCGAAGAGGGGGGCGATCCGCTCCAGATCAGTCATGGAATGCTCCCTCCAAAAATTCCTCCCGGGTGTACAGGATGTTCACCGCCTCCAGCAGGGCGTTGGCGGTCATATGCTCCGGGAGGCCCAGCTTTTTCAGCAGGGCCGTCCGCTTCGCGCCGCTCTCCGGGCCCCCGCTGAGGCCCCACGCGTAGAAGTCCGCCTTCGTCACGGGGGACCGGGGGCCGGAGGCCTCCCCCTCCCCTTCAAAGGTGGCTCCCGCCCGCTCCAGGGCCTCCAGGAGCACCCCCGGGGACATGCCCTCCACCCCCAGCTTGCCCTCCCGGCCGGGGACGGCCTTGCGCCGCTCCTTGCCCGGGACGTCGGGGATATACGCCTGCTTCAGCCGCTCCCGGGGGATGGCCCCCTTCAGGAAGTTTCGGATGACGAACCCGGCCCCGTCGCTGTCCGTCAGCAGGATCAGCCCCCGCTCCTCCGCGAGACGCCGCAGGAGGGCCAAGCGCTCCCGGTCGTTGAAGACCCCGAAGCCCCGGGTCTCCACCACTGTGGCCTCCACCACCTGCCGCACCGCGTTTTTGTCGTACCGGCCCTCTACGACGATCACTTCTCTCACTCGTCTCATGGACTGCTCCTTTTCCGGTATTTTGCTTGGGATTCAGTATAACACAGGTATCCGGGAATGGGAAGCCCTTTTCCGCACCCGTCAAACAACAGCGCCCCCGGGACCGCGGTACCGGGGGCGCACCACTGCCGGGGGCTCAGCCCCGGATGTCTATGAACCGGCTCTCGGAGGAGGCGGAGGGGTCCGGCCCCTCGCCGTCCAGGGCGTCCTCCGGTCCGATCTCCTGGACCCGCTCCTTCTTCAGGAGGTGAATCTGCTCCTGGACCGCCTCGATCTGTGTTTGCAGCTCTTCCTCACGTTCGGTATCTCCGGCCTCCAGCCGCTGGCTGTAGAGAAACTGGAGATGGCGCTCCAGCCCCTGCATCCGGGGACTGCTGGCGCAGCGCGCCGCCCCGTGGGCGTAGCTGCCGGGCTCCTTGCCGTACATGTTGGGAACGATCATGTTTTTCTGCCTCCGCGTGGTAGGATGGCCCGGAATCCTCCGGACTTATCCCAGTATAACACACCCGGCTGAAAAAATCCTGAAGAATTTATGAATCTTCCTTTTTTTCCTCCCGCTCCCTGCGGTACTGGCCCAAAAGGCCGTCGTACTTGCGGCCCGTCAGGCGGAAGTATACCTCAAAACCGATGGTCATTACCAGGAAGGTGACAAAAAAGCTTGCCGTGAACGTCACCCACGCCCCCGGCTCCTGGACGGGGAACCACTCCGCCTTCCAGGCCAGTACGCTCAGCGCCGGGAAGAACAGCGCCAGGAACAGCAGGCTCCGCAGTGTGTAGCGCATCCTTTTGATGAGCCAGTCTGTGAAGCACACCGCCTGGATCAGGGTCCCCGCCGCGCTGGCCAGGAGCAGGGTCCACAGCAGGGTGGTGGACACCTCCCGGTTGTTGAACACCAGGCAGAAGAAGAGGTAGATCACCATCGCCCCCGTGTAGAGGAGGCAGGTCCCCGTCTTCCACTTCATGACGCCGTCGAAAAAATCCTTCATGACAAGATACTCCTTTCCACTTGCCGCAGCTTCTCCTTGAAGCCCCCCGCGTACTGCCGGGAGACCCACAGCTGCTCCCCGTTGTCCATGGTCACCAGCATCCGCCCGCCCATGTCCGGGCGGATGGACCGGATGCGGCGGAAATTGACGATGGCGGAGCGCCCCGCCCGCAGGAAGTCCTGCTCCCTGAGCCCCTCCTCCAGCTCGTAGAGCCGCAGCGCGCATTCGTACACCCCGCCGCAGGTGTAGAGGAAGGTGTGCTTGTCGGCGGTGTCGATGTAGAGCACATCCTTGACATCAAGGAGCCGCCGCTCCCCCTCCGCGATCCCCACCAGCTTCCTCTGGTGGATGCGGAGCATGGCGACGATGTGCAGGATGTCCTCGTCCGCCTGGGGGCAGTTGATAATGACCTCCGTCTCCTGGAAAGCGGGGTCCTGGTTCAGCGTGATCTTCATGGCATCCCTCCTTTCTGACGCCATTGTACCAGACCGCTGGGGAAATGCAAGGCTTCCAGCGCCAGCAGCGGTTTTTCCAGCCCCAGTGGACAATTCTCCCCCCTCTGCGGCGGCATAAGCCCCAGTGTGGGAAAGACCATCGCTTATTTGATTTGCCTATAGATGATGTGCAGGAGTTGACAAAAGCGAATATTCATGATAACATTATAGAAAATATACAAACATTGACGGCGCACAGCAAAAATTTTCCGTCAAATCGTAAAACATCTGCTCCCCGGCGGCTCTGGGGTCTCCCCCAGGCATCAGGCCAGAGAAAACAGGCGCTCCGGCGTCTGTCTTATGTGCGCTCCTGCGCGCATTTCTCCGGGACGGCAAGCTCGACAGCCGCTCCGCAATTTTTTTCGGGAAAAGAGGAGGAAAATTATGGCAGGTATCGTTCAATCCCTGGAGAATGTGTTGATGCCCATCGTGGTCAATATTAACACCTACCTCTCCAACTATATCCTGGTCTTCATGCTGCTCGGCGTGGGCCTGTGGTATTCCTTCAAGACGAAGTTCGTGCAGGTCCGCTGCTTCGGCGAGGGCATGAAGAGCGTCTTCGGCAACCTGAGCCTCAAGGGCGGCAAGCAGGACTCCGGCATGAGCTCCTTCCAGGCCCTGGCCACCGCCATCGCCGCCCAGGTGGGCACCGGCAACATCGTGGGCGCCTCCGGCGCCATCCTCACCGGCGGCCCCGGCGCCATCTTCTGGATGTGGATTATCGCCTTCTTCGGCATGGCCACCATCTACGCAGAGGCCACCCTGGCCCTTCAGACCCGCAAGATCGACAAGCACGGCACCATCCACGGCGGCCCGGTGTACTACATTACCACCGCCTTTAAGGGCGGCTTCGGCAAGTTCCTGGCCGGCTTCTTCGCCGTGGCCATCATCCTGGCCCTGGGCTTCATGGGCTGCATGGTCCAGTCCAACTCCATCGGCTCCACCTTCAACACCGCCTTCGGCATCCCCAACTGGATCGTGGGCGTGGCACTGGTTATCATCTGCGGTATTATCTTCCTGGGCGGCGTCCAGCGGCTGGCCGCCGTCACCGAGAAGGTTGTCCCCATCATGGCGGCCATCTTCCTGCTGGGCGGACTGGTGGTCCTGATTGCCCGCGTCCAGTACATCCCCGCCACCTTCGGCATGATCTTCCAGTACGCCTTCCAGCCCCAGGCCATCATCGGCGGCGGCTTCGGCTACGCCCTCAAGACCGCCATCAGCCAGGGGGCCAAGCGGGGCCTGTTTTCCAATGAGGCCGGCATGGGCTCCACCCCCCACGCCCACGCCCAGGCCAACGTGTCCGACCCCCACGACCAGGGCGTGGTGGCCATGATCGGCGTGTTCATGGACACCTTCGTGGTCCTCACCCTCAACGCCCTGGTGGTCATCTCCACTCTGTACACCGCCGACGGCCCCCTGGCCGCCTGCGGGGCCGCCGCCGAGAGCACCACCCTTGGCAAGGCCAACCTGGCCCAGACCGCCTTCGGTGTGGTCTTCGGCGAGACCGCCGGCGCCATGTTCGTGGCTGTGTGCCTGTTCTTCTTCGCCTTCTCTACCATACTCAGCTGGAATCTGTTCGGCAAGATCAACGTGATCTACCTTTTCGGCAAGCAGTCCGCCAAGATCTACGCCGTGCTGGGCCTGGTGTTTATCTTCCTGGGCACCCTGATGTCCAACGACCTGGTGTGGGAGCTGACCGACATGTTCAACAACCTGATGGTCATTCCCAACGCCCTGGCCCTCTTCGCCCTCACCGGGATGGTGGTCTCCTCCACCCATATGGCGGGGAAGAAGTAAGTTACTTTCCACAAACAAACAGGAGCGGCAAGGTTTTTCGCCTTGCCGCTCCTGTTTTTATGGGGATATATGGACCTTATTCGTAATCGATCCGCTCAATTTTGAAGATGACCGGCCTTGTTCCGTCTGAACAGCAAGTAATCATTGTGTTTTCCTCTTTCATCCATCCCTGCATAATGGAGCCGCCCTGCAATCCTGTGTAAATATAACGTGCAATAGCATCCCATGCTTCGGAACAAAATGGCATTTTAGGGCCTCCCGCCACAGTATTCGGGTCAGCACTTGTTTTCACCAGTGTACTTAAGCCCATATGCCAAAAGTCGTCTTTCTCGCTGTCACGGTAGAAAACAAATTCATCCCCAACATTGTAGCAAGGGCAAGCTCCAGAAACTGGATCAGAACAATATTGTTGCTGTAATTCTGGATAAAGTTTTTTATCAATAACTGTTACTTTTACTTTATGTTTCATGCTTATTTTCTCCTCCATATTCTTATTTACCAAACTGACCTGCTCTTGCCGACACTATATCATATCCCTAAGCCCTTTGCAAGCCGCCTTTACCTTTTTAATAAAGTATGGTATGATTACCTGACTGAAAAAGGGGGCGCGTCCTATGGCCGATATCCGAAAGAATACCGTCCACACCCTGGACATCAACGGCTACACCGCCGAGGGGATGGGGGTGGCCCGGCTGGAGGGGCGGGTCGTCTTTGTGCCCTGCACCATCCAGGGGGAGCGGTGGGCTGTCCGCCTGGAGAAGGTAAACAGGAACGTGGCCTGGGGCAGGGGAGTGGAGCTGCTTGTTCCCTCTCCCCACCGGGTGGAGCCCGACTGCCCCCTCTATGGCAGATGCGGCGGCTGTCAGTTCCGGCACATGACCTACGCTGAGGAACTGCGGGCCAAGGGACAGCGCATTTCCGACGCCCTGGAGCGGGTAGGGCATGTCAAGCTGGACCTGCCCCCGGTGCTGGAGGCGGAGGACCCGGACCGCTACCGGAACAAGGTGCAGTTTCCGGTGTCCTGTGGGAAGCAGGGGCTGGCGGTGGGATACTTTCGGGCCCGGACCCATGAGGTTCTGGACGCCCCCGACTGCCTGCTTCAGCCCCGAATGGTCACCCGCCTGCGGGAGGCCTTTAAGGGGTGGATGGCGCGATACAACATCCCCGCCTATGACGAGGGGAGCGGAAAAGGGCTGATTCGTCACCTCTATGTCCGCACCAACAGCCGATGTGAAAGTCTGGTCTGCGTGGTCGCTAATGGGAACGGGCTGCCCTACTGTGAATCGCTTGTGGACGCCCTGCGGGCGGCGGAGCCCGGCCTCGTCGGCGTGGTGCTGAACACCAACACCCGGGACACCAATGTGATTTTAGGGGACCAATATCGGACCCTCTGGGGCCGGGACTGGCTGGAAGAGGCGCTGTGCGGCCTGACGTTCCGGCTCTCAGTTCCCTCTTTCTTCCAGATCAACCACGCCCAGACAGAGCGGCTGTATTGGGCGGCGCTGGAGCTGGCCGGCCTGACCGGGACCGAGACGGTGCTGGACCTGTACTGCGGTATCGGCACCATCTCCCTGGCTCTGGCCAGGCGGGCCGGACGGGTGGTCGGGGCGGAGATCGTTCCCCAGGCGGTGGCGGACGCAAAGGAAAACGCCCGAAGAAATGGCGTCACAAATGTGGAGTTTTTCTGCGGCGACGCCGGGGCGGTGGCCCAAAAGCTGGCGGAGGAGGGGGTCCGGCCCCAGGTGATTTGTGTGGACCCGCCCCGGAAGGGGCTGGCGCCCGAGGTGCCCACCATTCTGGCCGGCATGACTCCGGAGCGGATCGTCTACGTCTCCTGCGACCCGGCCACCCTGGCCCGGGATGTGGACCGCTTCGCCGGGCTGGGCTACCGGGCCGTGAAGGCCCAGGGGGTGGATCTGTTCCCCAGAACCGCCCATGTGGAGACGTGTCTCCTCTTGGAGCGGGAAACATAGCTCAAAAGTATGGATCCCTCTTACCTTTCATATTGCCTGTCTGCATAAAGGAAATCACTCGCCTGGCGAGTGATTTCCTTTTGATATGCTTCATTGCAGCCGATCGCACAGGAGCAGCAGTTCCTCCAGCTTGGACACGATGCGTTTTTGCTCGGCGAGAGGAGGGAGGGGAATGAGCAATGTACTCCATATGCCGCGGTTGATAATAGGGGTTGCGGTTCCGCCGGCTTTTCCCTTGAGTAATTTTATAAAATAGTAAGAGTGCATAGAATAATAAATATATCTGCTGTCGCAGATAATGGGGGTAATTGCGTTGATTTGTTGGTTAAAAGCCACTTTTTTCCGAATCAAAGCCGCTTTCCCAATCGATCCTCCGATACAGACCTGCAGTATTGACCCGGCTTCACAGACTCTTGCCACCTCCATGCCGGCGCGCGATAACGATTGATTCTCATAATTAACTTCACCATTCAATATATCTCCTGGCGTAATGAAAGGGATGTCATTTCCCTGATACTCCGGATGGTTTTTTGAGGGTGTGTTTCCAGTTTGCGTGGTCCCAAGATTGCTGATCCTTACCCATTTCCAATTTTCCGGAATCTTAAACGGCACTTCGTCCTCCGCGGCCTCAGGAAGGGGCTTTTCTTTCTTGATTTTTCCAGCGTTCATGAGCCGCTGTTTCTCTTCTTGAATTTGCTGATACAGTTCCTCTGCCGTCCCTTCCTCTGTGCGCTGTTCTACCAGCTTGCCCTGGATGGCCCATTGTAAAATAGACTTCTGCATATCAATGGGGAGCCGCTTGTTTAATTCCTCCAAGCGGTTCCACGCCTGTTCGTAGCGGTCAATTAAAGGGAGAAGTTCTTCAATTTTGGCAGCAATGCGCTTTTGTTCGGCAATGGGTGGGAGGGGGAATAGAAGTGCTTTTACAACCCCTGCACTTAATTCTGTTTGGTTTGTAGAACCAGAACCGAGTTTTTCCATGTATGGCTGGTGATATTTCAAATAATAGAATACAAACTTAGTTAAAACAAGGCTATTGGCTCTTACGATAGTTACATGCGAATCTGGCACAATTGGATGTCCGTCTGGATTATCACTGATGTGGTATATCCCCACTCTGCCAAGGGTTCCATTCCCCGTAGAGTTTAGCATAATATCATTGTCCACCAGAAATTCTTCTTCTGGATATTTGTTAAGCGTTTTTTCATCTAAGCACTGAGCCAAAGACAAATCGATATAACCAGCTTTTGTATTGCATTTCTGCGCAAAAACAAAGATATCGCTCTTTGCTGTATATGATGGTGATTTTCCGCGTTTAATTGTTTTTACAACAATATCGTTAAGCCTGCACCACATCCAGCTCCCGGGAATCTCAAACGGCGCCTCATCCTCTGTGATCTCGGGCAGAGGCTTTTCTTTTTTAATTTTTCCCTCTTTTACAAGCCGACTTTTTTCCGCTTGGATCTGCTGATAAAGTTCTTCAGCGGTTCCCTCCTCCGGGCACTGCTCCACCAGCTTGCCCTGGACCGCGAGCTGCAAAATACTGTTTCTCAGCTCCTGCGGAGTCATTGTGTTCCCCCTCCCAGAATAGCGGTAATCTCCGTCAGCACCTGGTCGATTTCGGTATTCAGGGAGGAGCGTTCCTCCTCATACCGCTGGATCAAATCCAGCGGCGCCAGGATCTCTTCTTCCTCATGGGGATAGCCGCACTGGTCCAGGTTGTAGCGCAGCTCTCCTGTAAGCTGCTGGACGGTGAACTTTTTCGCCTTGTCAAACCCGTTCACAGCCAACTCCTGTTTGTTCTTCCACCACTCCACAACCGGGGCGAAATGTTCCAGCCTTATGGGCTTGGTCTTGCTGAAATGCTTATAGCCCTCCGGCATATCCAGGCGGTAGAACCAGGTCTCCTGCGTAGGGCCTGTGCGGTCGAAAAACAGAATATTGGTGGTGATGGAGGTGTAGGGAGAGAATACGCTGCCGGGCATACGGATCACTGTATGCAGGTTAAACTCGCCCAACAGTTTCTTCTTGATGTTTATTTTGGCGTTGTCCGTTCCGAACAGGAAGCCGTCAGGCAAAATAACAGCGGCCCGTCCGTCCTTCGCCAGCCGGTACATGATGACGGACAGGAACAGGTCGGCGGTCTCGCTGCTGGCCAGATCGTTCGGGAAATGATTTTTCACATCGGCCTTTTCGCTTCCACCGTAAGGGGGATTCATCAAAATCACATTGAACTGGTCGGCCTCGGTGTAGTCCAGCACATCCTTGAGAAGGGAATTTTCGTGATAAACCTGGGGCACATCCAGGTCGTGCAGCAGCAGATTGGTGATGCACAGCATATAGGGGAACTGCTTTTTCTCAACTCCGTAGACGGACTCCCCATATTTTTTCGCGTCGGCGGTGCTCTGAATCTGTTTTTGCAGCTCCTTCAGCCAGCTTATGATAAAGCCGCCGGTGCCGCAGGCAAAGTCGGCCATACGCTCGCCAATGCGGGGCCGGATCATCTGTGCCATAAAGTCAGTCAGGGGCCGGGGTGTATAGAACTCACCGGAAGAGCCTGCGCTTTGCAGTTCTTTGAGGATCGTCTCATAGATTTCTCCAAAAGCGTGGCTCTCCTCGTAATCGCTCAGGTCCAGTTCGTCAATGACGTTGATCACCTGCCGCAGCAGGACGCCGTCTTTCATGTAGTTGTTGGCGTCGGCGAAGGTGGACTGCACGATGGCCTGCCGGATGGGGGTGGAGGCGTCGACCTTGATGCCCGCAATCTTGATCTTACCCTTGTCGTCTTTGATATCCGTCCCCTTGAGAACAGGGAACAGCGTGTTGTTTACAAAGTTCAACAGTGTATCCCCGGTCATAGCCCGCCCGGACTTGTCATCATGGGCCCAGTTCGCCCAGTGGCAGGGCTCCGGAATGATGGACCGGTAATTGCTGTCGTCAAACAGCCAGTCCTGCTCTTTTGTGTCGTACACTTTCAGGAACAGCGGCCATGTGATCTGCTCAATGCGCTGGGCGTCGCCGTTGATGCCCGCGTCCTGGCGCATAATGTCCCGCAGGCGCTTTACAAAAACAGATAGATTGCTCATCGCTTATCCCGCCTCATCCTCTGTATACAGGGCGTCTTCCAATTCCTTAACGGCCTGGAGATACGCATCCCTTCCCCCAAAATAACCTGCGATTCTGGAGGGCTTCCCCAGTTTGGCAAACGGATCAAGTTTCAGGACCTCCGTCTTCTCCAGCTCATAGATCCCGATGTTTATGTACATGTCCAGCAGGGCCTCCAGCACTTCCTTTGCCGGGCCGCTGTACCGGTTCAGAAAGCCCCGTTTTTTCACGTTGTCTGCCCGCTCCTGGCGGGTCAGCGGCTTCTTGTCAAAAACCACATGGCAGATAAAATCAAAGTCGTCCACATCCGCCATTCCCTGTTCTGCTTTCATCTGCTCCAGGTCGATGCCGTGTTCCCGAAGCAGGTCCCGTATTTTTGTTTTCTTCTCCTCCGCGGTCCACCGGCGGATGAAGTGCTCCAGGGAGATGTATTCTTCCCGGATATTTTCTTTGGTGTAATCAAGAATGCTTTCCTGCCGGAGCAGCTTGCCGCTGGAGTCGTAGACAGACACGGTTTTGTGAATGATCTCCACCTTGCAGCCGTTGGCGTCCACAATGGGCTTGGGTGCGCGGCCCGGAGGGGATGACGGGCCGCCCGCATCCGGCGGAGGCGTGACAGGCGGCGGAGCTCCATTGGGATCAAAGCCAGAATCCTGCTCGATGGGGCCGTCCCAGTCCGGGTCGGCGAACAGCCGGGTCACATTGCGGAAATCCATCACCACAAAGTGGGTCTTGCCATCCTTCTCTCGCAGGCGGGTCCCCCGGCCGATGATCTGCTTGAACTCTGTCATGGAGCCGATCATCTGATCCAGAACGATCAGCTTGGTCATCTTGCAGTCCACGCCGGTGGAGAGCAGTTTGGAGGTGGTGGCGATCACGGGGCCCTCTTTGGAGGGGGAGATGAAATATTTCAGCTTGCTCTTTCCGACGGCGTCGCTCCCGGTAATGCGCGTCACATAATACGGGTTTTCTTTCATCATGTCCGGGTTCAGCCTGGCCAGCGCGTCCCGCATCCGCAGCGCGGCTTCCTCGGTGGCGCAGAACACGATGGTCTTGGCGGTCCGGTCTGTGCTCTTCAGATAGCGGGTGATCTCAGCGGCGACCTGCTGAATACGGTCCTCGATGATGATATTGTAATCAAAGTCGCTGTTGGTGTAGACGCGATTCGGGATCTCGTTGCCGAAGATGTCAAGCTGTCCCTTTTGGGGCCGCCAGCCGTCGGAAATATCCGTGGTGACGCTGATAACCTTGAAGGGGGCGAGGAATCCGTCCTCAATGCCCTCCCGAAGGCTGTAGGTATAGAGCGGCTCGCCGAAATAGTCGATGTTCGAGATATATTTCGTCTCTTTGGGTGTGGCCGTCATGCCGATCTGTGTGGCGGAGGAGAAATAGTCCAAAATTTTGCGCCAGCTGCTGTCTCGCTTGGCGGAGCCGCGGTGGCACTCGTCCACGATGATGAGATCAAAGAAGTCCCTCTGGAAGAGGGCGGCCAGCCGGGAAACGGTGTCATCCTCCGCGGCTTCCTCATCATCAGAAGCGCTGTCCCCGGTGAGCTGCTGATAGAGGGAGAAATAGACCTCGTAAGAGGTGATCGTAACCGGGTCGTCTTTGGCAAAATTGATTTTGTGGATGGTCTTTGCCAGCGGGGCAAAGTCCTGCTCAATGGACTGATCCACCAGAATATTACGGTCGGCGAGGTAGAGCACTTTGCGTTTTAAGCCGCTTTTCAACAGGCGGTAGGCGATTTGAAAGGCCGTATAGGTCTTTCCGGTCCCCGTTGCCATGACCAGCAGCAGGCGCTGCTGCCCTCTGACGATGGCGTCCACCGTGCGGTTGATCGCGACGCGCTGGTAGTAGCGGGGCGGATAGGTGGTCTGGCTGCTGTAGTAGGGTTGACCGGCTGCTGCCGCTTCCGCCGGGGACAGCCCCTGTCCCTGATTGACCTCCCGTTCATACCAGGCGATCAGCTCGGCTTCCGTGGGGAACTGGTCCATGGGAAACTCCCGTTCCGCCCCGGTGAGAAAGTCATGCTCCGAGAAGCCGTCCCCGTTGGAGCTGAACGCGAATGGCACATCCAGCATTTGGGCATACTCCATCGCCTGCTGCAGGCCGTGGGAAACGCTGTGGGTGTTGTCCTTTGCCTCAACGACGGCAATGGGGTGATTTGCACGCAGATACAGGATATAATCCGCCTTTTTGGGCGCCTTTCGGAATACAAGTTTGCCCTCCAAACTGATCTGACCGTCGGTGATTGGCGTTTCCATCGTGATTTTTTCACGGCTCCATTTTGCGGTCAAAGCCGGAGTGATATATTGAAGTTTGATATCCTCCTCTGTCATCTGTTTTTTGGATAGAACAGGCTGCATCAATTGATCCCTCTTTCCACAAATGCACGATAAAGGCTTAGCCGCTCGCAGATTGCGCTATATCGCTGTTTATGCCATTATACCATATTTTGCGGAAAGTGGGAGGAGGATTTCATAATTCACAGATATTTTAAGAGATTGATGTCTGGTTTTGCCGGAGGGTTTGCCGTCTGAGGCCTTTGGATAGTGCTCCGGGCATAATTTCACCCGGCAGCAGCCATCCTAACCGAAACGAGGTGATTAGGATGGACTCCATATGGACACAGACAGCGCAGCTGCCCGATTTTGCTCCCCTCCGGTCAGACCTGAACACCGATGTGCTCGTCATCGGCGGCGGGCTGGCCGGAGTTTTGTGCGCCTATAAGCTGACCCGGGCGGGGGTGGACTGCGCCCTGGTGGAGGCGGACCGGATTGGCGGCGGCAACACCAAAAACACCACGGCGAAGATCACCTCCCAGCACGGCCTGATCTACGACAAACTGATTCGGGAATTTGGCGTGGAGCGCTCCCGGCTCTACCTGGAGGCCAACCAGAAGGCGCTGGAGGAGTACCGTGTCCTGTGTCAGGGTATGGACTGCGGTTTTGAGGAGGAGGACGCCTTTGTCTATTCCTTGGACAAAAGGTGGAAGCTGGAGCGGGAGTTGAGAGCCCTGGACCGGCTGGGCTTTTCCGCGGAGTTTGTGGAGCAAATCCCCCTTCCTCTTCCGGCGGCGGGCGCGGTAAAATTTCCCCGTCAGGCCCAGTTCCACCCTCTGAAATTTCTGGCGGCCATCTCCAAAGACCTGCGGATCTTTGAGCACACCAAGGTGCTGGAGCTGGGACCGGGCAAGGCGGTGACAAACGGCGGGACCGTCTCGGCGGACCGGATCATCGTGGCCACCCACTTCCCCCTGCTCAACAAGCACGGGGGTTATTTCCTCAAGCTGTACCAGCACCGCTCCTATGTGCTGGCTCTGGACAACGCCCCGGACGTCCACGGGATGTATCTGGACGAGAACGAAAAGGGGCTGTCTTTCCGGAACTGCGGCGGCCTGCTCCTCCTGGGCGGCGGCAGCCATCGGACGGGCAAAAAAGGCGGCGGCTGGCAGGAGCTGGAGCGCTTTGTCCGCCGTCACTATCCGAACGCCCGGGAAAAGGCCCGCTGGGCCGCTCAGGACTGCATGACCCTGGACGGCGTGCCCTATATCGGGCCCTACTCCAAGGGCTCCTCCAGACTCTATGTGGCCACCGGCTTCAACAAGTGGGGGATGACCTCTTCCATGGCGGCGGCGGATGTGCTGACCGATCTGGTTCTGGGCCGGAAAAATCCTTACGCGGAGCTGTTCTCCCCCTCCCGGACAGTCCTCCGCTTCCAGCTGGCGGCGAACGCCCTGGAGTCCGCCCTGGGGCTGCTCACCCCCACCGCGCCCCGCTGTCCCCATATGGGCTGTGCCCTGAAATACAACGCCGCCGAGCACAGCTGGGACTGCCCCTGCCACGGCTCCCGCTTCGGGGAGGACGGCTCCCTTATCGACAACCCGGCCACCGACGACAAATATGATTTATAATACACTAAAATAGAAGCATATCAATGAAAATACCATGTGGAGCCTGTCCGCATGGTATTTTCTCAAAAAACTGTATCACATCCGTTTGCCGGAAAAATGCAGACATTTCTCCGGACAGGCGCCCACGCACTTCCCGCACCGGATGCACTCCGGGGAGCGGGAGATTTCTTGACGGGAGAGGGCCGCTGGGCAAGCCCGTTCACAGGCCATGCAGGAGATGCACCGCTCCTCTTCCCAGTGAATCTGCACCAGGCTGAACCGGTTAAACCAACCATAGATGGCTCCCAGCGGGCACAGGTATTGGCAAAAGGGGCGGAAGACCTTTATGGAGAGCAGGACAATCGTCAGCAGGATCCCCAGCTTCCACAGGAACAGTCCACCAGCCTGCCCCCGCAGGGCCTCGTTTGCGCTGAGCAGAGGAATCGCCCCCAGCAGGGTTCCGGAGGGACACAGGTACTTGCAGAACGTCGGGACTTTGGCGAAGCCTCCCCACAGGAACATAGAGCCAACACATACCAGCAGGATCAGGACTACATATTTTCCATATTTTGCGATATGGTGACAGGGCAGACGCTTTTTCTTTTTGAAAACAGGGATTTTATACAGAAGATCCTGCACCAGCCCGAAAGGGCACAGCCAACCGCAGACAAAGCGCCCCAGCAGGCTGCCGAACAGGAAGAAAACGCCCAGTGCGGCGAAGGGGATCTGAAAGCCCCGCTGATTCAGCAGCGCCTGGAGCGCCCCGATGGGGCAGGAGGCGGCAGCTCCCGGGCAGGAGTAGCAGTTCAGCCCCGGGACGCAGGCGTATTTTAGGACGCCCCGGTAGATTTTTCCGCTGAAAAAGCCGTACAGGTATCCGTTTGTCACAATGGTAAACAGAAGCTGCACCGTCAGTCGTAATCGTTTCATGGCTCACCCGATCCCAATGCACTCCAGGCAGATCATGACTGCCTTTCTCCAAATTACCTCAAACTGTCCCTGAAAAGCCCCGATCGAAAGGAAAATCACCCCGGACAGGATGCCCAATATCCAGATGCGGGGGTTATTGTTTTTCCAAAAGTTCATGGATGAGATCCTCCCACGTCGATTTTTCCGCGGAGCCGGCAACACCGCCCAGATATGCCCCTTCTCCGTCAAAAAAGAAGGTGGTGGGTACGCCGCTTACACTGGACAGGATCGCTTGGTTAATAGAGTCGTTGGCGAGCAGATGAGGGTAGGCCG
>CATOKC010000084.1 GCA_951800675.1 uncultured Oscillibacter sp. | reverse complement strand
CGGTGAAGGAGGGGCTCATCCGGGTGAACCCAGCCATCGGCTGTAAGCTGCCGCCTCTACGGGAGAAGGAAATGAAAATACTGACCAAAGAGGAAATTCAGCGCTTCCTGATCCAGGCCAAGGCGGAGGGAATGTACGAACTGTTTCTCCTGGAACTGACCACGGGGATGCGCCGGGGTGAGCTGCTGGCCCTGCAATGGACCGACCTGGATTTCAAGACAGGCCGGCTCCGTATCAGCAGACAGGTGTATTCGGTCAACGGCAGACTGGAGGTCAATGAACCCAAAACTAAGGCCGCCGTCCGCACCATCATTCTGCCGCCTGCCATGGTGGAACTGCTGGCGGAGTACAAGGCGCAGGTATTCTCAGAGTGGATGTTCCCCTCCCGCATCAAGCCGGAGCAGCCTGTAGACCCAGGCTATGTCCGCAAGCGTCTGCAAGTTATTCTGGAGCGGGCCGGGTGCAAAAGGGTGAGGTTTCATGATCTCCGTCACACCTTCGCTACCATGTCCCTGGAGAACGGTATGGATGTGAAAACCCTGTCCACCATCATCGGGCATGTCTCCTCCGCCACCACGCTGAACATCTATACCCATATCACCGGCGAGATGCAGCGGAACGCGGCTCGAAATATTGACCAGGGCATCGCCGGGGTGGAGGTACAGGAACAGGGCGAAGTGGAACAGGAGGAAGCCGTTCCTCCTGTGGAGTTTACGCCGTACCGTCCCCCTCACCGCAGACCGGGGACGGGCTGCATCAGCCAAATCAATGACCACCTGTGGGAGGGCCGCTACTCGCCCAAGTGGATCGACGGCAAAAAACACGCCCGCAACATCTACGCCCATACCCGTGAGGAGTGCGAGGAGAAGCTGGCGGCGCTGATCGTCCAGATGAAGCGGGAACTGGCGGAGTTGAAAGCGGCACAGGAGGCAGGGGCGCCCTTCAGACATTGAGCCGCCAAATACAAAGATAGGACAGTGAACCGAAAACGATTCGCTGTCCTCCTATAAAAGGAGCTTATGCAGACAATTCTAACAGAGCACAGAGAGATTTTGATTCTGTCATTATAATTTTATTTTCCTATTTTCTCTTCTGAAATTATGGTGTATACTAAGAGGCAGAAGGGGGTGCTGGTATGCCTCAAAGCTTAACGGATATACAGATGGTGCTTGCGCCTGTTTTCGCCGCTTATGGCATCTCGCGCGCCGTCCTGTTCGGTTCTGTAGCCAAAGGAACTGCCACAGAGAAGAGCGACCTGGACTTATTGGTGGACAGCAAATTACAGGGGCTGAAGTTTGTGGGCTTTATGGAGGCCGTCCGGCAAGCGGTGGGGATGCCTGTGGACATTTTTGATGTGCGGCATATTGAGAAGGACTCAAAAATCGACCGTGAGATTTGTTCTACTGGGGTAACAATTTATGAGAAATGAAGTCATCCTCCAAAAGCTGTATAGTTATTCCGAAAAGCTGATGAACTATTGCCAGGGCTATACCTATGAGAGCTTTTCTGAGGATACAAAGCTGGTGGAGGCCTGTGTGTTTAATCTCAGTCAGATGGGAGAATTGTGCCGGATTGTGGATGCTGCTTTTGCAGAGTGTCGTCCTGAAATACCTTGGCGTGAAATGAACGGCCTTCGAAATCGCATCGTCCACAATTATGAGGGAGTAAACCTTCGACTTGTGTGGGAGATTATCAGTGGAGATATTCCGGGTCTGAGGAACATCTTGAAGGCATTGCTGTAAGATGTGAAAGCAAGCAATTTGCTAGACCGCATATCTCATTTTTTGACTGGAGGAATGAGGTCTTGCAGGAACAACGGTTTACAAAACGGGATTGGACACTTTTCCGAAGTAAAATTGGCGACTGGCAGGAGGCCTACATGGGCAGACTATGCGGTGAATACATAGAACTGCTGAGCGGCGATGGTGATCCGTCAGAAAAATTCTGGCAGTTGGAAAAGCGGATAAGAAGTGACAAAAGAAATCCAGGCGTCCAGCTGGAGATGACCCGAACAAACTTTATCTACAACATCATTTCGCTTATCAGCAATGACATAATCAGCATGAAAGACCTTGAGGATTTTAGCGATAAGTTGAAGGAGACTGTAAGAGTCTTTCTTGAACGGCAGAGCCGGGACTACTCGGATGAAGATTGATACCAGGCAGGTAGCGTACAGGCCAGCAGAACAAGGGGCGGCAGACCGAAGAAACAGCCCGCTGTCCAAAAAATTTTCGAAAGCCGTCTGTGGTATTTCTGTGGTCAAAAGAAAAATCACCCCAGTTTTCACTGAGGTGATTTCTTATTTGGTGGACTCGAAGGGGATCGAACCCTCGACCTCTGCGATGCGAACGCAGCGCTCTCCCAGCTGAGCTACGAGCCCAAATCGACACTTTTTATACGAAAAAAGTTGCGAATTTTGGATTTTTGAAATATTCGATTTTCAGGGGAAAGTCCAGCAAATCGGACAGGAAAACGGGAAACAGAAAATCGGGTCGGATGTGTCTCACTATGGATGCGAACCGAACGCTCTCCCAACTGAGCTACAGGCCCAAATACGATAACAAAAGATAGGTCATGAGAAAAGCCTTGGAAGCTGAAGTTCCAAGGCTTTTCTCTGTCCTGGTGGAGATAAGCGGGATCGAACCGCTGACCTCTTGAATGCCATTCAAGCGCTCTCCCAGCTGAGCTATACCCCCAGGTGTTCCGCATCAGAACAGTGATTATAATAGCAAAGACCGTCGGAAATGTCAAGTGGATTTTTCAGAAATTCCAAAAAAATTTTTCGCCCGGAAACGGGGCGGGGAAATCCCCCCGCCCCATCGCCTCAGCGCATGTCGCGGGCCACGCTGTCCACCGCCTGGTCCACCGCCGTGCCCAGCTTGTGGATTCCTTGATCCACCTGCTTCTTCACGGTCCGGCGGCTGCTCTGGGGGGCCATCATCCCCGCCACCGCGCCGGCGGCCATGCCGGCGCCGATGCCCAGGAAAAACCCGGTGCTCTTCTTCATCTTCATTCACTCCTTTTCCGTGCCACCACAGTTTGCCCGCCGGGAACGAAAAAATCCCCCGGACCATTTGCCAAAGCCCGCCAAATGCGGTATACTATGGAAAATCAATCTTTTCCGGGAGGAGCCGCCATGACCACCATCTACCTCATCCGCCACGCCGAGGCGGAGGGCAACCTCTACCGCATCGCCCAGGGCCAGCACGAGAGCAGCCTCACCGACCGGGGCTGGCGGCAGGTCCAGGCCCTGGAGCGCCGCTTTGCGGACATCCGCATCGACGCGGTTTACGCCAGCGACCTCTACCGCACCCGGGCCACCGCCACGGCCATCTACCGCTCCCACGGCCTGCCCCTCCACCGCTGCCCGGGTCTCCGGGAAATCCGCGTGGGGGACTGGGAGGGCCGGACCTGGGGGGACATCGCCCGCTCCGCGCCGGAGGCCATGGCGGACTTCGGCAGCCGCATGGACCGCTGGTCCATCCCCGGGGCGGAGACTCCGGCGGAGGTGCTGGCCCGGGTCAAGGCCGCCGTGGAGGACATCGCCCGGGCGAACCCCGGGAAAACCCTGGCCCTCTTCTCCCACGGCTACGCCATCCGCCTCCTGCTGGCGAACCTCCAGGGTATCTCCCTGCGGGACACCGGGGAGAAGTCCCCCACCGGGGACAACACCGCCGTGTCCCTGCTGGAGTGGGATGGGGAAGCCCTCCGGGTGGTCTGGCAGAACGACAACCGCCACTTAAAGGACCCCGCATATCTGGCGGGGGAGAAGCCCGGCCGGGCCAAGCGGGCCTTCGCCCTGGAGCCGGGGCTGTGGTTCCGGCCGCTGGAGGGCCCGGAGGCCGCGGAGCGTCTGGCCGCCGCCTGGGCGGAGGCGGGCGAGCAAGGGCCCGTCCCCGCCGCCTCCCTGACCCTGGAGGGCCTTTTAAACGAGGAGCCCGCGGGCCTTCTTCATTTAGCCCCGGAGACGGGGCGGATTCACCTGGCCTATATCCGTCCGGACTGCCGGAGGCGGGGCCTGGGAATCCAGCTCCTGGGCCAGGCGGTGCGGTACACCCGGGCCCAAGGCGGGGAAACGCTGTCCGCCCTTCCCGGCCGTCTGGGGGAGGCGTTCCTCCGGGACTGCGGCTTTGCCCCCCGGGGGGAGGCGGAGGGACGCCGCCTCTGGCAAAAGCCCATCGGCTTTGACCCCTCGATTTAAAGGGCGCGCTAAGACTTTGTAAATTCCTTGTCCGCCCGCCAAATTCCGGCAAAGTTAGCGTTGACAAAACGTGTATGATTTCCTATAGTGGTTTCACAGCTCATGGCTTCGTAAAAGGGAGTAGCTTACGTTCTAGACGTGGCGCGGCTCGTCATCACGATGGTTCACCGCCATCCGGGCCCGCTGAAAAGCGAGACTTTTATCCTGTGGGACAACTGCCGGGTTTCCGGCGCTGCCCCGGAGGATAGAGGTCTCGCTGAATTTTTGGAAAGCGGTGGATTGTATGGAAATTTGGATTACCGTGCTGTTGTTTCTCTTGGGCCTGCTCCTCATCATTAAAGGCGGCGACTGGTTTTTGGACGGGGCCGTGTGGATCGCGGAGGCCACCGGCGTGCCCCGGTTCATCATCGGGGCCACCATCGTCTCCCTGGCCACCACCCTGCCGGAGCTGACGGTCTCCCTCACCGGCACCCTCCAGGGGGAGGTGGATTTGGCGGTGGGCAACGCCGTGGGCTCCGTCACGGCCAACCTGGGGCTCATCCTGGGCATCTCCCTGGTGTGCATCCCCTCGGCGGTGAAGCGGGCGCAGTTCCAGCTCAAGGCCCTGCTGATGGTCTTTGGCGCGGCGCTGCTGCTGGTCCTCAGCCGGGGCGGCGTGCTGAAGGCCCTGCCGGGGCTGACGCTGTTTGTCATCTTCGGAGTCTATATCTGGAGCAACCTCCGGGACGCCAAAAGCGGCATGGCGGAGAACCGGGAGGCCCACCAAAAGGGCCGCACCGTCTCCCGGCGGCAGATGGTGGAAAAGCTGTTCCTCTTCGTCCTGGGCATCACGGCCATTGTCATCGGCTCCCAGCTTCTGATCAACTACGGAAGCGAGCTGGCCCTGCTGATGGGGGTCCCCGCCAGCATCATCGGCGTCACCATGGTGGCCATCGGCACCTCCCTCCCGGAGCTGGTGACCACCCTGACGGCCATCGCCAAGAAGGAAGCGTCCATGTCCGTGGGGAACATCATCGGGGCCAACGTCATCGACCTGACCATGATTCTCCCGGTGTGCTCCGCCGTCAGCGGCGGGGCGCTGACCATCGGGGCCCAGACTACGGCCTTGGATATGCCCGCCTGCCTTTTGCTGTGCTGCGTGGCGGTAATTCCGCCCCTGGTGACGGAGCGGTTCTACCGCTGGCAGGGCGTTTTGATGCTGGGGCTCTACGCGGGGTATGTGGCGCTGCTGGTGACCTGAGACAAAAGCCCCTTGGAAAAGGGCCTCCCGGCCCTGCCGGGAGGCCCCCCTCCCCAGCGCCCCCTCTCCAAGGGGGCGCTTTAGTCTGCCTTTGCCTCCACCTCCACGGGAAGGCCGTTGACCTCCACGTCCTCCCCGGCGGGGATGAGGAGGTACTTCCGCCCGTCGATGACGCGGGTCTCCACCAAATAGCTATAGGCCGGGTCCACGGAGATGGTGGCCTGCTCCGTTTTCACGTCGAAGCGCTTGGCGTCGATGAGGTTTTCCGGGTTCAGCGCCGCTCCGCCGAAGGCCTCGCCGCACTGGGCCTGAAAGGCCGCCGCCCGCTCCTCCGCCACGCCGCAGTCCCGGAGGATGCCCCCGATCTCCCCGGCGGAGAGGGCCAGGGGCTCCGCCTCCTTGTCCTCCTTATGGGTCTCGATCTTCTCCAGCAGCCGCCCATGGACCGCCTGGACCACCTCCAGGCTGCACGCGCCCTCCAGCGCCCCGGTAAGGGCCCCCTGAAACGCCTCCTTCTGTTCGGCGGCGGACATGGGGGGCTCTGTGCGGAATACGGCGTCCAGGAACTCCTGGTGAATTTGGTCTGGCTTCCGGGAGTAGAAGAGGGCGTTGTAAATGTTCGCCGCCCGGTCGTCGAAGGCGGGGAAGAGGAAGCCCAGCTCCGGGGCGGAGACCACCTGCCCGGCGGCGCAGCTGTGGAACTCGTTTTCCCCGGGGAAATAGCCCAGCTCCATTTTGCAGGTTTTCACCGGGCAGACGCTGCATAGGATGTAGGAGAACACCTCGTCCGACCCGTCGGGGTCGATCTCCCCGTCCCGGCCCCGGCGGGGCACGTCGTAGGCGTCGTGGGCCAGGAGGATCAAATAGTTGCTCTCCCCCATGTCCAGGGCGTCGATCACGGCGCGGTAGAAGGTTTCCCGGATTTCCCCGTCCTTCAGCCCGGACTCCCGGAGGGCGGAGAGAAGGCGGTGCTCGTCGCTGTCCGCCACCTGGGCGGTGGAGAACACCACGTCGATGAGGTGCTTCCCCAGGGTTCCGGAAAGGGACTTTTTCAGGAGGCTTAAGTACTTCTCCGCCTCCTCCAGGGGCATGTTCCCCAGGGACTCGTCCAGATAGGAGATGATCTCCCGGCTGGAGCCGTTGACATAGCAGCCGTAGACCCGGCTGACGGCGGATTTCTCCGGCCGGAAGCGGCGGCGGAGCTCGCTGACTTCTTTTCCATTCATGGCGTTACCTCGCAGTTTGGCGGCGGAGCCGCCGGGATATTCCGACAGTGTTGTCAAACATCTATTCTACTGGAAAGCGGCGGAAAATGCAACCGCTTTTTTCACCCCGGCCCAAGGGTGTAAATTTCCTGTAAAGAACGCCGGGATTTCTTGCGGAAGGGGCCGGTTTTGTGCTAAGATAGGCCATATTCCCAATTTTTGTTTCAAGAGGGGGCGGAGCGCGTGGGCAAGCTTGGACACTGGAGGGACCGGATGGGCCGGACCAAGACCATTCTGGGCGAGAAGGTCCGGGAGGCCCTGGCCTCCGTGCTGCCCATTACGGCCATTGTGCTGGTCCTCTGCCTCACCGTGGCCCCCCTGCCGGTGGACGTTCTGCTGGCCTTTCTGGCGGGGGCGGTGCTGCTGATTTTGGGCATGGGCTTTTTCACCCTGGGGGCGGAAGCCGCCATGACCCCCATCGGCGAGCAGGTGGGCACCCACATGGCAAACTCCCGGAAAATCTGGCTCATCGTCACCGTCAGCTTTCTCATCGGCGTGGTGGTGACGATTTCGGAGCCGGACCTCCAGGTCCTGGCCTCTCAGGTGCCGGGCATCCCCAACGCCGTGCTGGTGGGGGCCGTGGCCGCTGGGGTGGGCGTGTTCCTGGTGGTGGCCCTGCTGCGCGTTTTGTTCCAGATTTCCCTCCAGTGGCTGCTGGTGGGGTCCTATGCCGCGGTGTTTCTCCTGGCGGCCTTCTTTGTCCCCAAGGATTTTCTGGCGGTGGCCTTCGACTCCGGCGGCGTCACCACCGGGCCCATGACGGTGCCCTTTATCATGGCCCTGGGCCTGGGCGTCTCCTCCATCCGAAGCGACGAGAACGCCGCCCAGGACAGCTTCGGCCTGGTGGCCCTGTGCTCTGTGGGGCCCATTTTGGCGGTGCTCATTCTGGCTATGATCTTCCCCGCCTCCGGGGCCTATCACCCCACCTCCATGCCCCAGGCGGCGGACAGCCGGGAGCTGGGGGGCCTGTTCCTCTCCGCCTTCCCGAAGTACGCCGCGGAGGTATTCAAGAGCCTCTTTCCCATCGCCGCCTTCTTTGGCCTGTTCCAGGCGATCGCCCTGCGGCTGAAACGAAAGAAGGTCTTGAAAATCCTCATCGGCCTCCTGTATACTTATATCGGATTGGCCCTGTTCCTCACGGGGGTCAACGTGGGCTTCCTCCCGGCGGGCACATACCTGGGACGGCAAATCGCCGCCCTGCCCTTCAACTGGCTGCTGGCGCCCACCGGCATGCTGATGGGCTGGTTCATCGTCCAGGCGGAGCCGGCGGTCCATGTGCTGAACAAGCAGGTGGAGGAGATTACCTCCGGGGCCATTCCCGGCGGGGCCATGAGCGCGAGCCTCTCCATCGGTGTGGCGGTCTCCATTGGCCTTGCCATGGTACGGGTGCTGACGGGGGTGTCCATCTTCGCCTTTTTGGTGCCGGGATATCTTCTGGCGGTGGTCCTCAGCTTCTTCGTGCCGAAGATTTTCACCTCCATCGCCTTCGACTCCGGCGGCGTGGCCTCGGGTCCTATGACGGCCACGTTCCTGCTGCCCTTCGCCATGGGGGCCTGCGAGGCCCTGGGGGGCAGCATCGTTACCGACGCCTTCGGCGTGGTGGCCATGGTGGCGATGACGCCGCTTTTGACCATTCAGCTTCTGGGTCTTGCGTACCAGTGGAAGCTGAACAAGGCCCGGCTGGCCCAGGCGGCGGAGGACGAGGAGATCATCGACCTTGTATATTGAGCCTGCGCGAAGAAACGCTTTGGAGAAAGGGGGCCCGCCTGTGGACAGAGCCGACCTCATGATCATCATTACGGACCGGGGCCGGGGCGGGGAGTTCGCCGCCTGGTTCCAGGCCCAGGGGGCCACGCTGGTGCTCTCCGCCCTGGGACAGGGCACCGCCGCCACGGAGGTGCTGGACTACCTGGGGCTGGAGGCCACGGAGAAGGCGGTGCTGCTGCTGGCGGCCCCCCGGTCGGGGCGGCTGGCGCGCAAGGCGGCCCGGGAGCTGTGGCTGGACGTGCCGGGGCGGGGCATTTTGATGGCCGTGCCCATCTCCAGCGTAGGCGGGGCCCGGGCCAGGGACTATCTGCTGTCATGGCGGGGGGAGGAGGACGACATGGATAGGGAAATCACCCACGAGCTCATCGTGGTCATCGCCAACCGGGGCCACACCGACCAGGTGATGGACGCCGCCCGCTCCGCCGGGGCCGCCGGAGGCACCACCATCCACGCCAAGGGCACCGGGACGGAGCTGGCCCGGAAATTCTTCGGCGTGTCCCTGGCGGCGGAGAAGGAGATTGTCTTTATCCTGGCCAAAGAGGCGGACCGAAAGCCCATTATGAAGGCGGTCATCGCCCAGGCGGGGATGCAGACCAAGGCCCAGGCCGTGGTATTCTCCCTGCCGGTGACGGACCTGGCGGGGCTGCGGCTGCTGGAGGAGGACGGGGAGTCCTGAAAGAGAAGCGATCGCCGCAAACGAAAAGCCTCCTTTTAATAAGGAGGCTTTTTCTTCTGATTGGAATGGAACTGGAACGGCCGCGCCTATGAGGGCGCTCTTACGCCTGCAAGTTGATCTCCCCGCCTACGGAGGGCTCCGGGGCGGACAGCGCGGCGCTCTCCGCCGCGTATTGCCGGGCCACCGTTTCCATGGAGGGCTGGATGGAGGCCCCCAGCTTCTGTGCCTGCTCCCGCAGCTCCATGTCCACGGCGGCGATGTGCGCCTGCATCCGATTGTCCACTTCCGCCTCCCGGAGATAGCCGGATTCCCGGATCCGCCGCATGGCCTGCTTGCGCGAAAGCTCCTGCTTCTGGCGGCGGGCCTCCCGGCTCCGCTTCTCCTGTATCAGTTTTTTCTGCCGGGCCTGCTCCAGCTTCTCCCGGTTCAGGTCCCGGTTTTTCTTCCCCGACCGCTGGACAGCCTTCTGGAGCTGGTTGATGGCGGCCTGAATCCGCTTGGCGTTGTCCGGGTCCGTCCGCTTGGCGCTCTGGAGCCGGACAATCTGCCGCCGGGCGTATCCGGCGGCGGCGTTGACCTCCGAGGACCGTTTCGCCCGGGCCAGCCGGGCGTACGCCTCTATGGGCGCGTCGCCGTAGCGGGGCTTGGGCTTGATGGAATTGAGTTTGTCCCGGGCGGCGTCGGCCTTTTCCTTCGCGTCCCGCATCATCTCGTAGAGGTCGGGACCGCTGTCCTTCTTCTCCGCCGCCTGAGCGGCGCTCTGGCCCTGCCAGGAGGAGGCCGAAGAAGCCGCCGCGCCGCTCACCTGCATGTTGCCCATAGCGGGGCCTCCTTTCTTAATGGCGGGGCGTTACGCCCGCGGATTCATGCTCAGCGCCCCGAGCTGGGGGAAGCGGCTGAAGTAGCCGCCTGGGTAGACCTGGAGATTCTTCAAAAAGCGGTTCACGGCCTCGTCCAGGACCATGCGGCGGAACTCGCCGTAAAAGGTCTCCTGAAAAGCGGGGCCCATCATCCCGCCCCATAGAGGCATGGGGTATCCCCGGTCCTTACAGGCGTCCATAAGCCGGCCGGACAGGCTCCGGCAGCTATCGGCCAGCTCCTCCGCTGAAATCCTTCCGTCAAAAAACCTGCCGATGGCCGCCTCCGCCTGGCCGTATACCTCCCGCTTCACATCGGAGATTACGGGGCTTTTGTCCATAGCGAGGTCGCTGAACTCCGCCCGGGGAGGGCTTCGGGTGTACGTTATCTATAATTACTATATCGGCACAACGCCGAAAAAGTGAAGGGCGCGCCGGAAATTTTTGGCGCGCCCTCCCCTTGCTCCGATTTCCGGTAGATTTTTTCCGAAAACCATGGTATGCTGTACTATCATCTCTCCGAAAGGAGGCCCGTTCATGACCTTACCCGAACTCCTGGCGGCATACCCCGCCGCCGGGCTTTTCTATACGTCCTTCGTCCGCTTCCTCTTTCCCATCCTGGCGGGGGCCATCCTCTATCGGGCCATCCGGTCCCTCCTCCGCCTCCCCCACACGCCGGAGACCTGGGGCCAGCTGAGCCTCCCCGGCGGGGGCTCCGTGCCCCTCACCCACTGGGAGAACATCCTGGGCCGGGGGAAGAGCGCCGACGTGCGGCTGAACTATCCCAGTGTCTCCCGCCAGCACGCCGCCCTGTGCCGGAATGAGGAGGGGGAGTGGACTCTTTACGACCTGGATTCCAAGGGCGGCGTCCTCCTCAACGGCGAGAAGGTGGAGGGCTCCGCCCCCGTCAAGATGGGAGACGCCATCAGCCTAGGGGGCGTGCCGCTGCTGTTTTTGCCCCAGACCGTGGAGGAGCGGGAGGAGCTGGCGGAAAAGCGCCGGGCGGAGCGCCCCGCTGCCATGTGGCCCTCCTTCCTCTGGCTGACGGTGTTTCAGCTCCTGGCCTGCGTCCAGCTGATGGTAGCCGCCGGGGGAGAGGCCTCCCCCGCCGTTCCCCTGGCCTTCTTAGGGCTGACGGCGGTGATGTGGCTCTACGCCGCCGTCCTGCGGCTCAGCCGCTGCGTGGGCTTTGAGATGGAGACCATCGCCTTCTTCCTCTCCACCCTCTCCCTGGCGGTAACGGCCTCCAGCGCGCCGGGGAGCCTCTTTAAGCAGCTCCTGGCGGTAATCCTGGGGCTGGGGCTGTTTCTCACCCTGGGGCTCTTCCTCCGGGACCTGGGCCGGGTCCAGCGGAACCGCTGGCTTCTGGCGGCGGCCTCCATCGGCCTTTTGGCCGTGACGCTGGCGCTGGGCAGCCGGAAGTACGGCGCGGTGAACTGGATTTCCCTGGGCCCCCTCAGCTTCCAGCCCTCGGAGATCGCGAAGATCTGCTATATCTTCGCCGGGTCCGCCACGCTGGAGCGGCTGTTCCGCAAGCGGAACCTGACCCTCTTCATCGTCCTCACCGGCGTCTGCGTGGGCCTTCTGGGGCTGATGAGCGACTTCGGCACGGCGGCGATTTTCTTTGTCACCTTCCTGGTGCTGGCCTACCTCCGCTCCGGGGACTTCGCCACCCTCTCCCTCATCTGCGGCGGGGCGGTGTTCGGCGCGGGGCTGATTGTGAAGTTCAAGCCCTACATTCTGGACCGCTTCGCCGCCTGGGGCCACGCCTGGGCGGACGCCTCCGGCCGGGGCTACCAGCAGACCCGCACCATGTCCGCCGCGGCCTCCGGGGGGTTGCTTGGCATGGGGGCGGGGAACGGCTGGCTCCACCGGGTTCCGGCGGCGGACACGGATTTGGTCTTTGGCATGCTCTGCGAGGAGTGGGGGCTGGTGATTGCCTTTTTCGCCGTGGGGGCCATCGCGGCCCTGGCGTTCTTCACGGTCCGGGCCTGCCGGGCGGGGCGGAGCAGCTTCTACTGCCTGGCCGCCTGCGCCGCCGGGTCGCTGCTGGTGTTCCAGACCTGCTTGAACGTATTCGGGTCGGTGGACCTTCTGCCGCTGACGGGGGTGACCTTCCCCTTTGTCTCCAACGGCGGGTCTGCCATGATGTCCGCCTGGGGGCTGCTGGCCTTCCTGAAGGCCACGGACACCCGGGAGCACGCCAGCTTCGCGATCCGGCGTCAAAAACCGCGCTCCACTCCGCCCGGCTGAAAGCCGGGCATCCGTTCCGCTCCGTTTCCTCCGCCTCCTTCAAGGGGGAGCGGGCTCCCCCTTGAGCATCCCCCACCCCCTGCGGGGGGACGAGGGACGGGGGACGAGAGACGGGAGACGATGGATGAGAGACGAGGGGACGGGAAAGGGGGATTTTCATGAAGAAAATTGAAAACCGGGCGGTGGTTTGCTTTCTGCTGGCTTTGGCGCTGGCGGCGGGGATGGTCTTTTTCCTCTTCCGCTATCTGACCCAGGGGGGAAGCTGGGCTTCCGCCGCTTTTAACCGCCACCTTTACAACTCCCAGGGCCAGCTGACCGCCGGGACCGTGCTGGACCGGGACGGGGATGTGCTGTCCTCCGCGGAAAATGGGGAGCGGACTTACTATGACAGCGAGGTGGTCCGCAAGGCTACGCTCCACGCTGTGGGGGACCTTCAAGGGAACATCGGGGCTGGGGCGCTGAACGCGTTTGCGGACCGGATGACGGGTTGGAATCTGATCAACGGGGCCTTTGGCGCGGACCGGGGCGGGGAGCTGACCCTGACCCTTGACGCCCGGTACAATTACGAGGCCTATCAGGCCCTGAACGGCCATGCCGGGACAGTGGCGGTGTACAACTACAAGACCGGGGAGGTTCTCTGCATGGTCTCCGCCCCCAGCTACGACCCGCTGAATGTCCCGGAGGACATTGAGACCAACGACCGCTGGAAGGGGGCCTATGTGAACCGCTTCTTGTCCTCCGTTTTTACCCCCGGTTCCGTTTACAAGACCGTCACCCTGGCGGCGGCGCTGGAGAACCTGCCGGGTCTGGAGGCCCGGACCTGGGAGTGCGCCGGGTCCGTCCAAATCGGGGAGGAGACGGTTATCTGCTCCGGCGTCCACGGGGAGCAGGACATCGCCGCCGCTTTTGCCAACAGCTGCAACGCCGCCTTTGCGGACATCACCGTGGAGCTGGGGGCGGAAACCCTGCGGAAGTACACGGAGCAGGCGGGCCTTACCTCCGCCTATCGCCTGGACGGCCTGACCACCGCCAAGGGCGCCTTTGACTGGAACCTCACCCAGGGCCGCCTGGGCTGGGCGGGGGTGGGCCAGGACAAGGACCTGGTGAACCCCTGCGCCCTGATGGTCTACATGGGGGCCGTCGCGAACGGCGGCAGGGCGGCGGAGCCTTATCTGATTCTCAAGACCAAAAACGGCCTGGGGATTCCCTCCCTGCCCCGCTGGACCCGCAAAACGGGGACCCTCGTCGACATGGGCACGGCGGGAAAACTGGCGGAGCTGATGGCGGGGAATGTGGAAAAGACCTACGGCAAGAGCCGCTTCCCCAACATGGACCTCTGCGCCAAGTCCGGCACCGCCGAGGTGGGAGAGGGGCTGGCCCCCCACGCCTGGTTCGCCGGGTTCCTGCGGAACGAGGACGCGCCCTATGCCTTCGTGGTTCTGGTGGAAAACGGCGGCGGCGGCAGCAGCGTGGCGGGAAACGTGGCGGCCCGGGTGCTGGACGTCATGGTCAATGGCTACGAAAAGTAATACGAACAGAATTTTCAAGAGGATAATCAACGGAGGGTATACAAATGAAGCATAAAAACTCCCTGCTTTTGCAGGGTGTGAAGCAGCTGAATCGGGGGGCCATTGTGTCCGGCCTGGGATTTTTGCTGTATCTGGGGGCGGCCGCGCTGGGGCGGCGGCACGCGGCGGAGATTCTGTCCATGGTCTTTGCCCTGGTTTCTTTGTACGTGTTCGCCTCCGCGGCGGCGGGGCGGCTGAAGGACAAGGAGGCGGTGAGCTACAGCCTCCTCTGGGGCACGGGGGCCCTGGCGATGCTGACCTGCCTGTGCGCCCTGGTAACCCTCCGGCAGCGGCTGGGGGGCTGATCCTGGGACGCCTTTGAAAAATTTTCGCGGGCGGCCGGATCAGCGGGAAAGCCTCAGCATACCATGTGGAAGCTGGGGTAATAATCTGATTTTCAGCTCGCGAAGAATCGCCTTGGCTTTAGACCGCGTATTTTCGATTGGATTCCAATCAGGGCTGCGGGCTGGCAGGCGCAGTAATTTCATGCCAGCCCTCCGCAAAAGCGTCTGGACCTCTTTGGCATGATGCGCGCGCATATTATCCATGACGGCGATATCCCCTTCACGCGGCGTGGGAATGAGCGTATTCTTGAGATAGTCCAAAAATTTTTCGCGGGTTGTTCCACCTCCGTAAATCGTATAGGCAGTCCCACCGTTGCGTCTTACGGAGGAAAGAATCGTGGTATTGGCAGGCGTATTCAAGGGAGTCTTGTCTACGGACCGCTCCCCGCCAATTGCCCGTCCATCAGGTTTCATAATGTAAGGGCGGACCTGCGTGTCCGCCCTTTTCCGTGACGGCAAATTTTTCGATAGAAGCCCCCCCTCTTTGTGGGGCCTGACCCCCAGGTCAGGCCATTCCCCCAGAGACTGCCCTTCTACCGACAGAACACCCTGTAGGGGCGGACCTATGTGTCCGCCCTTCTGCCGGAAGCGCCAGGTCCCCGGGGGAAGGGCGCGGGTCCGCCCCCGCGCCGTATTCCCCCAAAACCCACGATCAAAAATATAAAAATTTCTCTTGACAACTTTCCTTGTCAGTGCTATTCTGCGATTGACAATGATACTTGTCAATCTGACAACCGCTCTTGTCAAAGAAAGTCTGCAAATAAAAAGTCAATAGGAAAATGAGAAAAATTTATAAGGGG
>CATOKC010000083.1 GCA_951800675.1 uncultured Oscillibacter sp. | reverse complement strand
GGATTGGACGGCGGCTCCACCTACTTGAAGGGCGCTTTGCTGAAAGGCCGTCAGGTAGTGGAGACAATGGTATGCTCCACCGGCATCGACAACAATGGCTCCGCCGAGCAGATGCTGGGACAGCTCTGCCAGAAAGCCGGTGTCACCCGGAGCGATATTCGCTACACCATGGCCACCGGGTACAGCCGGAAGGTCCTCGCGGTGGCCGATGATGATATTTCCGAAATCACCGCCCACGCCTATGGCGTCCGGGTCACGGCTCCCAAGGAGTACCGCCCCGGAATGATTATCGACATTGGGGGCCAGGACAGCAAAATTATTTACTTGGACAGCGGCTATAACATCAAGAATTTTACGATGAACGACAAATGCGCCGCCGGGACCGGCAAATTCATGGAGGTGGCGGCACAGATTTTGGAAACGACCATTGACCAGGTGGGGCCGCTGTCCCTGGAGAGTACCGCTCCCTGCGACATCAACAGCACCTGCGTGGTGTTCGCTCAGTCGGAGATCATTTCCCTGATCGCGCGGCAGTTTGACCGGAAGGACATACTGGCGGGGATGCACATCTCCATGGCAAAGCGGATCGTCAAGATGATGAAAAAGTCGGAAAAGAACGGCGATATTCTGATGACCGGCGGCGGGGCGCTGAATGTCGGCATCCGCAAAGCCTTTGAGGAAGAACTGATGAAGGATGTGTACGTCGCCAGCTATCCGCAGTTCAACGGGGCCATCGGTGCGGCGCTGATCGCCAGTGAGAGGGCGTAAGCATGGGTATGCCCGTACTGCTCCCCGCCGTGACCGCCGCCGCCACTGTGGGCCTGGGCTGCGGGACCTGTTGCGGCCCTATTATCAGCACTTTCCTGTCCACCTATGTGGTGTCTCACTCCAACGGAGTGAAAAAGGGCGCACTGTCCTTTGTCAGCTTCTTTGTGGGGAAGCTCATCAGCGCTACCATCCTGTGCATGGTGGCCGCGGCGATCAGCAGGCAGTTTATCAGCCAGGACGGATACATCGGCGGCTTCAACCTCCGGCTGGCCGCGCAGCTTGCCATGAGCGGGATCGGCGCTGTGCTGGCGGCACGCTGGCTGTTGGAACGGAAGAACGAGCACCACTCCTGTCACGGCTGTCATGACTGCGGGAAGCTGGAGGGAAAAGCGGGCGTCCTGCCCATGCTGTGCGCCGGGGACATCTACGCTGACTCAGCGGAAGAATGTGAAAAACCGTTAACAGTAATGATAACCGAGATGAAAACGGAGGTGGCCGCTGAAAGGGAGCGGCTGAGGATAGAAAATGAAACAAGCTGAACAGCACACAGCCCGCTGGGATACTCCCGGCGGGCCGGTTTTCTCTGTCTGTGGGCAAGTCTGTGTTCAAGGAGTGTCCAACCGTATCAAGTATACAGAAATAGTTACATGAATGGCAAAATTACGACAGTTAATCGAGATTTTCATGGCTATAAAGCAGCCCTTATCCTTAGAGCGGCGTGTGTGCTGGTACAAACAAAGAAAGAAACCCTTGCGCGTTTTAAAATGCGCTTTCAGCATCTATCTCTCTGATGGTTTTCGTATGGGGTTCACCTCCCGCGGTATCTTCGTTATTTCTCGTGGGCCAAAGACGGGCCCATCTGTTTTTTTACCAAGCGCCATAGAGTCGTCCGGCTAATGCCCAGCCGCTTGGCGGCGGCGGTCTGGTTTCCGCCGGTCTCCTGGATCACCCGAAGAGCAATATCCTGGTTGATCTCTTCCAGCGTCCGGTTTATATCCAGGGGCGCCGACGCGTTTTCCGCGCGGAGGTCAAACACGGCTACGTGCCGCTCTTTCCGAAGCGTCTGCCGGACCTCCTCGGCGGTGATGAACTGCCCGGCGGCGGTGACCGCCAGCTCTCCGATGACCCGGCGGAACTGGGTGTAATTGTGGGGCCACTGAAAGCCCTGGAGTATTCGTATGGCCTCCGGCTCCGCTCCCACGATCTGGCGGGGCAGGTCCGCGTTGAGATGGCTCAGGGACAGGTTGACCAGGGCGGGGATGCGGTCCGCCATCTCCCGCAGGGGAGAGAGGCGTAAAGAAAGACAGCAGAGCTTGTCGATGAACTGGGAGCCGATCTCAGACATGTGCTCTCCGGGCTGGCAGACGCAGGAGAAGATCACCCGGTTCCTGCGGCAGACCTCCATCTCGGAGAGCGCGGCCAGGAGCTGGGAGCGCCGCTCCTGGCTCATGCTGTCGACACTGGCGAAATAAATGGTGTTTCCCTCGTCCGCCAAAGGGGAGTTATGGTGCTCCAAAAGAAAGGACCAGCTCTTATCGTTCAGCAGGCTGCAATGGATGGTCACCAGGGGATTGTTCCGCAGCGGGCCGCGCATATAGATCACGCTGACGATGGACTCCTTGCCCGTGCCGTCCTCGCCGGTGACCATGACCGGGGCGGAGCTTTCGCTGATGCGGTCGATTTGCTCCTGGGAGTCGTTGACGGTGCCCGCGAAGCTGAAAATGCTGCTGTAGTAAGCGTCCTCCGCCTCCGGGCGGGTGGCGAAGCGGATGCCGGTCTGATTGGGGGAGAGGGGCGTCCTGCGGGCGTCGAAAAAAAAGGCTGTATATACGTGGCCCTCTGTGGCGGCGTGCCGGGAACGGATGTTGTAGAGCATCCCGCCGAGGTTTCGGGTAATGCGGCGCTCCTCCGTCCGCCGGGACTCGGGCAGTTCCCGGCGCAGCATCTCCAAAAGCTCCGGCCGAAACTCGCTTAGTGTGGAGAGAAACAGGCGGTCCTCGCTGTCGAACACCACGGTCTGGCTGAGCTGGCCCTGGATCAGATCCCGGAAAAACAGATTCTCCGCCCGGAGCTTCTGCTGGCTGCGGCACAACAGGATGGCCTGGTCAAAGGCCCGGCGAATGCTGTTGATCCCGGAGACGATGAGAAAGGAATTCAGCCCCAGGCGCTTGGCCGTGGTATCCGCCACCATGTCGCAAAGGACGGTCTGATACTGCTCGTCCCGGATCTTCCGCATGATCTGCTCCACGGTCTCCGGAAAGTCATAGGTGTAAATGGCCATGTCGTAGCCCATCAGGTCGCACAGCCTCCGCGCGCCGCTGGAGATGTTGGCCGCGCACACGATGGCGATCTTTCCCGTCAAACCGTCGGTCAGCTTCAGGGCGCAGAGCAGATCATACACGGTGAGGTCAATCTCGATAATAGGGAGCGCCAGATTCTGCCGCAGCATGTCGGCGGTGCCGCCCCGGGAGATGACCACGTCGTAGTTGCCATGAAAGTTGCTGCGGGCGATCTCCAGGCCCTCGTCCCGGTCCCCCACGAACAGCGTCAGGTCGATCTGGGGATATTCGTCCTGAAGGGAGGCCATCAGATGCTTCATGCCTTCATAAGGGGCGATGCCCAGCGCGCGGATACGGTGCTCCATAAACAGCCCTCCGATTGTTTCAAAATCGGATATATTATAACAAATACACAAAAACGGCGCAATGCTTTTTTCACCGGTTTCAAAAATAAACGGTTTTTACGCAAAAAAAGGTTGCGGCATTACGCGAAGCTCTGTAAACTAGAGCGTGAAAAGACGGAAGCCTTGCGGAAGAACTCCAAACACAGGACTTGAATTCAAAATGTTTCAAATATAGACGCACAGGGGCGTGGATATGATAAGATTTCTTATGATCGCGGATGACTTCACCGGCGCGCTGGACAGCGGCGTCCAGTTCGCGGCCCGGGGCGCCAGGACCCGCGTGGTGACGGACCCGGCGTACGATTTCTCACAGGCGGAAGAGGATGTCCAGGTCCTGGTCCTGGACGCCGAGACCCGCCACCTGACGCCGGAAGCCGCCTATGGCGTAGTGTTCCGGGCGGTGGAAGGCGCCTTAAAAAACGGATTTACTTACATCTATAAAAAGACGGACTCCGCCCTCCGGGGCAATGTGGGCGCGGAGCTGACGGCGGTGCTGGACGCCGCCGGGGCAGACAGCCTGGCGTTTCTTCCGGCCCTGCCGGGGATGGACCGGGTCACCCGGAAGGGCGTCCACTACATCGGGGGCGTCCCCGTAGCGGAGAGCATCTTCGGCCGGGACCCCTTCGAGCCGGTGACCGCCTCCTCTGTGACGGAGATCATCGGGGCGCAGTCCAAAACCCCGGTGGTGCTCCACGAGGCCGGCGCGCCCGAGGAGGAGCCCCCCCGCCCCGGCATCCAGGTCTATGACGCGGAGACCGACGGCGATCTGCTGCGCATCGGCCGGGTACTGGGAAAAGAGGGGCTGCGGCTGAGCGCCGGGTGCGCGGGCTTTGCCTCCGTGCTGGCGGAGCTGCTGGAACTGGAGGGAAGCCCTCCGGAGCGGCCTTATTTGGTCCCGTCCCTCTTTGTGGCCTGCGGCAGCGTGAACCAGGTGACCCTGCGCCAGATGGAGACGGCGGAAGCGGCGGGCTTTGCCCATGTCCACCTAACTCCAGAGCAGAAGCTGGAGACAAGCTGGCTGGAGACGGAGGACTGCGCCGCCGCCGCGGCCGCCTGGCTGGGAGCCGCCGGAGAAAAGAAACGCTTTATTTTGGATGTAAATGACCCCGCAGGCCGGACGGACACGGCGGACTATGCGAAAGAGCGGGGCCTGACGGCAGAGGATCTCCGGGTCCGCATTTCGGGGCAGCTGGGCCAATTGGTCCGGCGGCTGCTGGATGGAGGGCTGGACGCCACGCTCCTCTGCACCGGCGGGGACACGCTGCTGGCCCTGACGCGGGCCGTGGGCGTGGCGGAGCTGGCGCCGGTGTGCGACCTGGACGCCGGGGCGGTGCTGACGGATTTCGTGTATGCGGGAAAGGCCTATCATATTATTTCAAAATCCGGGGGCTTTGGAGAGCCGGACCTGTTTATCAGGCTGGCCAAGTCCATCGGCGCCGGAGATCACGAGGAGGAAGCGGTATGCTGACAAAATACGAATTGAAAATGCCCCGCGCGGTCTACAGCGGAGAGGGCGCCCTGGGAAAAATTCCGGAAATCTTCGCCGCCAACGGGGTAAAGCGCCTGGTGGTTTTCACCGACAAGGGCATCGAGGGCGCGGGACTGCTGGAGTTTCCGATGGCGGAGGTAAAGAAGACCGGCGTGGAGGCCGCCGTCCTGGACGACCTGCCGGCGGAGCCCTCCTATCTGGAGGCCCAGAAGCTGGTGGACCAGTGCAAGGAATGCGGGGCGGACTTCATCATGGCCGTAGGCGGCGGCAGCGTCATGGACACCGCCAAGCTGGCCAGCATCCTGATGACCGGCGAGTACGGCGTCAAAGAACTGCTGGATGAGCCCGGCCGGGCCAGGAAGCGCATGAAGACCCTGATGATCCCCACCACGGCGGGCACCGGGTCCGAGGCCACCCCCAACGCCATCGTGGCGGTGCCGGAAAAGCAGCTGAAGGTGGGCATCGTCAACACGGAAATGATCGCGGACTATGTGATCCTGGACGCGGTGATGATTAAGAAGCTCCCCCGGAAAATCGCCGCCGCCACCGGAGTGGACGCCCTGGCCCACGCCATTGAGTGCTTCACCAGCAATAAGGCCAACCCCTTCAGCGACCTTTTCGCCCTCCAGGCCCTGGACATGATCCTAAACAATATTGAACAGGCCTGCGACGACCCGGAGGCCATGGACGCCAAGAACACCATGCTCCTGGCCAGCTTCTACGCGGGCGTGGCAATTACGGCTTCCGGCACCACCGCCGTCCACGCCCTGAGCTATCCCCTGGGCGGCAAGTACCACATCGCCCACGGCGTGTCCAACGCCATCCTTCTGGCCCCGGTGATGCGCTTCAACGAGCCCGTCTGCCGCCCCCTGCTGGCCAAGGCCTATGACCGCTGTCTCAAGGGAGACGCCAAAACCGAGGAGGAGAAGAGCGCCGCCGTCATCCGGCGTTTGGAGGGCATCGTAAAGCACCTGGATATCCCCACCAGCCTCACGGAGTTCGGCGTGCCCAAGGAGGACCTGGAGGCTCTGGTCGCCTCCGGCATGGAGGTCACCCGCCTGCTGGTGAACAACATGCGCCAGGTTACCCCCGGCGACGCCCGGAAAATTTATCAGGAAGTCCTGTAAAGAAATTTTTATAAGGAGAGAGTTTCCATGAAGCATGTCGAGATCAAAGGCATCATCCCCCCGATTCTCACTCCCATGAACGCGGATGAGACCATCAACGAGCGGGAGCTGCGAAACCAGGTCAACCGGGTGATCGGCGCGGGCGTCCACGGCATCTTCCCCTTCGGCACCAACGGCGAGGCCTATGCCCTGACCTACGCCGAGAAGGAGCGGGTTCTGGACATCGTGATTGAGGAAACCCGGGGCCGGGTCCCCGTTTACGCCGGTTCCGGCTGCATTACTACCCGGGAAACTGTCCAGCTGAGCAAACGGGCCGAGGCCCTGGGCGCGGACGTGCTGTCCATCATCACGCCTTCCTTCGCCGCCGCCTCCCAGGATGAGCTGTACGCCCACTATATGGAAGCCGCCGCCGCGGTGGATCTGCCCATTGTCCTCTACAACATCCCCGCCCGGACGGGCAACGCCTTGGCTCCCGCCACCGTGGCGCGTTTGGCCAAGGACGCTCCCAACATCGTAGGAGCCAAGGACTCCAGCGGGAACTTTGACAACATGAAGCAGTATGTAGAGCTTACGGCGGTCCTGGACAAAGAGTTCAGCGTCCTCTCCGGGAACGACTCCTTGATTCTGCCCATCCTGCTTTTCGGCGGCAAGGGCGGCGTGGCCGGCTGTGCCAACGTCTTCCCCCACACCATGGTGGAGATCTACGAGGCCTGGGCCGCCGGGGATCTGGAGCGGGCCAAGAAGGCGCAGGACAGCATCCGCCCCTTCCGTGCGGTCTTCAAGTACGGCAACCCCAACACCATCATTAAAATCGCGGCGGGCCTCCTGGGCAGCCCCGTGGGCGACTGCCGCAAGCCCTTCTGCCGGCTCTCCGCCGAGGGCATGGACGCGCTCAAGAAGGTGCTGGAAACCTGCAAGGCCAACGGCCTGCATTGATGAGGAGGTAAGGAACGATGAACAAACCCATCCTGGGCATCACCATGGGCGACCCCTTCGGCAACGGCCCTGAGATCACCGTCAAGGCCCTGGCGGACAAGACGCTCTATGACCGCTGCCGCCCCCTGGTGGTGGGCGATGTCTCTGCCATGGAGTACGCCGCTAAGGCGGCCAAAAAAGTCTCCGGCATCGACATGAAGATTCGGAAAATCCAGGCCGTCAGCGAGGCCAGCTACGAGTACGGTGTAATCGACGTGTACGATCTGGGGCTGGTCAAGGCCTCGGACATCCCCGGCGACCCGGAGAATCCCAAGCCCTTCGGCCTGGGAGCCACGGCCCTGGGCGGCGAGGCGGCCTTCCAATACGTCAAGAAGGTCATCGAGCTGGCCCTGGCGGGCGAAGTGGACGCCACCGTCACCAACGCCCTGAGCAAAGAGGCCATCAACATGGCGGACCACCACTATTCGGGACACACGGAAATCTACGCCGACTACACCAAGACCTCCAAGTACACCATGATGCTGGCCCATAACGAGCTGCGGGTGGTTCATGTCTCCACCCATGTCTCCCTTCGGGAGGCCTGCGACCGGGTGAAGAAGGACCGGGTGCTGGATGTCATCCGCATCGCCAACGAGGGCTGCAAAGCCATCGGCATCAAGGAACCCAAAATCGCGGTGGCTGGACTGAATCCCCACTGCGGAGAGAACGGCATGTTCGGCCAAGAGGAGATCGAGGAGATCCAGCCCGCCATCGATCAGGCCATGGCCGAGGGCATCATTATCCCTGAGAAAAAGCCCACCCCGCCGGACACCGTCTTCTCCAAGGCGCTGGGCGGCTGGTATGACATCGTTGTCGTCATGTACCACGACCAGGGCCACATTCCCCTGAAGGTCAAGGGCTTTGTCTACAACAAGGCCGAGGGCCACTGGGACGCCGTGGCGGGCGTCAACGTCACCCTGGGCCTGCCCATCATCCGGGCCAGCGTGGACCACGGCACGGGCTTCGGGCACGCCGGAGACGGACACGCCAACGAGCTCAGCCTGGTCAACGCCATGGACTACGGCATCCGGATGGCCAACGCGAAGGCCAAACCGTAAACCGTCTTTATCCGGCCCAATGCCGGTGAAGAATACGACTTTATCCACAAGTATCAGAAAGGAAGAAATGAAATGAAGAAAGTATTTGCTTTGCTCCTTACCCTGAGTCTGGTGCTGAGCCTGGCCGCCTGCGGCGGTGACAGCGGCAAGACCGACGCCCCCGCCGACAGCGGTTCTTCCGCCCCCGCGGATTCCGGCTCCTCCACCCCCGCCGACAGCGGCAGCGACTCCGCCGATTTCTCCAGCGAGACCATTGTCTTCTCCTCCGACGCTGTGGGCTCCGGCTCTTACAACATCATTGTTGAAATGAGCAAGTACCTGGAAAACCAGGGCGGCTTCGGCCTGGTAGACGTGCAGCCCACCAACCCCGGCGGCATGGGCGCTCCTTATCTGTTCGCCGGCGGCGGCGTGGACCTGGCGTTCATCAACGCCGCTCCCGCCAAGTGGGCCCGGGAAGAGGGCACCCTGGGCAAGGCTCCCACCAGCGGCTACTCCGCCGTCATCGGCGGCCTGACCGCGGTGTGCTACATCAACTGCATCTCCAACGATTTCCTGACCAAGCACAATGTCTCCACCATCGAGGAGATCTTCGAGCAGAAGCTCCCCCTGCGCATCGGCTGCTCCCCCGTGGGCTCCATGGACGCCCAGGGCGCGTACCTTCTCCTTGAGTACTTCGGCGTAACCCAGGAGGACCTGGAGAGCTGGGGCGGCTCCATCACCAACCAGTCCGGCTCCGAGAACCAGGCGGCCCTTCAGGACGGCAAGATCGACTTCTACATTGACCACACCTCCTCCAGCTCCTCCACCATGGCGGAAATTGCCACCACCTGCGACGTGACCTTCCTCCAGTGGGGCGACGAGCTGATCGACTGGTTCGTCACCGAGAAGGGCTTCCAGCGCATCACCGTCCCCGCCGACTCCTTCAAGGGCCAGACCAGCGAGATCGTTCTCCCCGGCTCTCCCGACTCCATCTTCGCCGCCGACACCGCCAGCGAGGACGTGATCTATCAGGTTACCAAGACCCTGTGCGAGAACCGCGACGCACTGGTGGGAACCTATAACTCCCTGTCTCCCTGGGATGTGGCCACCTGCATGGACTCCGAGAAGCTGGGCGGCAACCCCCTGCATCCCGGCGCGGAGCGCTACTACCGCGAGATGGGCTATATCCAGTAAGTCCGGCTCCATTTTTCTCGAAAAAACTCTGCCGCAAAGAAAGGGCGGGCGCCGCTCAGGCGCCCGCCCTCGTAGACAGGAGGATTCATGAGTATTTTTAAAAAGCAGACCGACGCCGGGGGCAAAAGCGACCTGGACGCGAAGGCAAAGGCCCTGGCCAGCAAGCCCGATGAGGACTCGAAAATCGCGCGCATGCTGAAAAGCATGCCCAGGTGGCGCTATTGGACCCTGGCTGTTCTGGCCATCACCATGACCGTTTTCCAGCTGTACATCAAGCTGGGGACGCCGCTTCAGCCCTGGGCGCAGATTCCGCTGCACCTGTGCTATGCCCTGATCATCGTCTTCCTCTTTAACCCCATGGCGGAAAAATGCAAAAACAAGGAGAGCAAGGCCCGCCAGCTCTGGTGGATTTACGACGGCTTTTTAATCGGAGCCACCCTGTTCATCTGCTGGTACTTCCTCTCCCACGCCAACGCGCTGAACCTGCGGGTTTATAACGTGGACCCCATGACCACGCTGGACATCACCGTGGCCGTGCTGCTGCTGTTCGTGCTGATGGAGGCGGTCCGGCGGGTGGTTTCCCTGGCGCTGTTTGTCGTCATTCTCTTCTTTATGGCCTACGCCTTTTTCGGCCAGTACATCAGCGGCATCTTCCGCTTCGCGGGCATGAACTTCGCCCAGTTCTGCGAAACCCTCATGCTGAGCCAGAACGGCATCTTTGGTTCTCCTCTGTCCGCCTCCGTGGGTACGCTGTTCTACTTCATGGTGTTCGGCGCCTTCTTCTCCAACTGCGGCGGAGGCGGCGTGCTGATTGACGCGGGCATGAAGCTCAGCGACAAAACCGCCGGAGGCCCCGCCAAGGCGGCGGTCCTCTCCTCCGGTTTGCTTGGCATGATCTCCGGCTCCGCCGTGGCCAACGTGTCCACCACCGGCGTTTTGACCATTCCCCTGATGAAAAAGGCCGGCTACACCCCCGAGGAGGCCGGCGCCGTGGAGTCCGTGGCCTCCACCGGCGGGCAGATCATGCCCCCCATCATGGGAGCGGGCGCCTTTATCATGGCGGAGATGATCGGCATTCCCTACATGGACATCGCCACCGCCGCCATCCTGCCCGCCGTGGCCTATTTCGGCGCGGTCTTCATTCTGGTCCATCTGCTGGCCAAGAAAAAGCAGATGTCCACTACCAATGACGCGCTGAAATACCAGGGCTCTCCCATCCTGCCCCGTGTCTACCGCCTGGTACCCATTATTCTGCTGGTCATCATGATCTTCGCGGGTATGTCCATGCCCAGAGCTGCCATCTACTGCACCGCGCTGTCCATTATCCTGTGTATGCTCTCCAAGGACACCCGTATGAGCGCCAAGCAATTGATGGAGACTTTGATCGAGGGCGTCCGCCAAGCCGCCAACGTGGCCATCCCCACCGCGGCCTGCGGCATCATGATCGGCATTGTGGTCCGCTCCGGCGTGGCCGTAAAGGTGGCCAAGCTCATCGGCACCTCCGGAAACAACAGCCTGCTGCTGGCTCTGGTTGTGGCCGCCGTCGGCTGCCTGATGCTGGGCATGGCGCTGCCCACCGTGGCGGCGTACCTGATTGCCAACACCCTCTTCTGCTCCGCTATTCAGGGCCTGGGCATCGAGGCGCTGGTGGCGAATATGTTCATCTTCTACTTCGGCGTTGTGGCCCAGATCACGCCGCCGGTGTGCCTGGCCTCCTTTACCGCGGCGGGCATCGCCAACGCCAGCGCCTGGAAGACGGGCTGGAAGGCGTTCTTCTTCGCCATCACGGCCTTTATCGCTCCCTTCATGTTCGTCTACCGTCCGTCCATTCTGCTCATCGGCACAGTGACGGAGATTTTGATCTCCTGCGCCATGACCGCCTGCGCCACCTTCTTCCTGGCCGCCGGCGTAGCGGGGTATATGGGCAAGAATCTCTCTGCGGCGGAGCGGGTTCTGTTCTTTGCCGCCGCGCTGATGTTCATCATGCCCGGCAGCATGTTCGACCTGATCGGCATCGTCATGGGCGTCGTCCTGGTGGCCTGGTGCCTGATCTTCTCCCGGCGTCAGAATACCGCGGCCGTCTGACGTTTTCCCGAAAGACGCCCGCCATCCTTCGGTGGCGGGCGCTTTTCCCACAACACTGTAGGAGGACCATCCATGAATAACACGTTCGAGCTGGTGCACGTAGGCATCAACACCCCCAACCCCAAGGAGGCCGAAAAGCTGGCGCAGCTTCTCAGTCTGATGTTTCATCTCACGCCCCGTCACGGGCAGAAGTCCGAGTTCGCCGGCTCTTATTTCGAGTGTATGAAAGCGCCCTTTCTGGGCGCCAACGGCCATGTGGCCATGGCCACGCCGGACCTGGAGTCCGCCGTGGAGGAGCTGAAGGAGAAGGGCTTCTCCTTCAATATGGACACCGCCGCTTACGACGAGGCGGGGAAGCTGAAAAATGTGTATTTGGACGGTGAATTCGGCGGCTTCGCCATCCACATACTACGCAAGTAACGCCTTGAACTTATAGCCTGTAAACGGGAGGAGCGGTATCATGCCGGAGAGTTTCCTGGCGGCTTCGCGAGTCGTCCTGCCCATGGCGCTGTTGATTATGCTGGGTGTGGGGGTGCGAAAGGCAGGCATCATGGACCGGACCGTCATGCGGAATGTGGACAAGCTGACCTTTCGGGTGTTCATGCCGGTGCTGCTGTTCAAGAATATTTACGAAACTGACCTCTCCCAGAGCTTTGCCCCGGAGGAGGCCGTATTCGCCGCCTTGTCGCTGGTGCTGGTGATTTTCCCAACCGCTTTGCTTTTGCCGCCAAGGCTGGTAAAAAGCCGGGCCCAGGCCGCCTCCATCGGGCAGGCGATGATCCGGTCCAACTACATCCTCTTTGGCATTGCCGTGGCGGAGTCCATTTTTGGCGAGGGGAACGTGGGTCCCGTGGCCCTTCTGGGGGCCATAGTAGTGCCCCTGACCAATGCGCTGAGCGTCATCGTCCTGGAGATGGGCCGCTCCGGCCGGGCGGGGCCGAAGCGCCTGGCGCTGTCCATTCTGAAAAACCCCATGGTGGTGGCGGCGCTGGCTGCGATTGCGGCGTCGGCCCTGCCTTTCCGAATGCCGGAGCTGCTGTGGGGTGTGGTGAAGGATGTGGCTGGAGTAACCACTACGATCAGCTTCATCTCTTTGGGCGTTGGCTTGGACTTGGGGCAAGCCCGGGCAAACCGCCGCCCGCTGTTTTGGGGGCTCGCCCTGCGGATGGTTTTGATCCCGCTGATATTCCTGCCCCTCTCTGTGGCTCTGGGCTTCCGGAACCAAAGCCTGTGCGGGTTGATGGTCCTCTTCGCCGCCCCTACCGCCGTGGCCTCCTATCCCATGGCGGTGGCTATGGGAGCGGACGGGCCCTTAGCGGGCCAATTGGTCTGTGCCGGAACCATACTGTCGATTTTTACAATGTTCTTCTATACCTTTCTCTTCCGCAGTTTAGGGATGCTGTAAACGGCAAGACGCGCAAGAAGTGTCAAACGGGCGGAACTATCCAGGGCCTATTAAAGTGTGTGCCTGGGCAAAGGCCCCGTGTTGAAAATCCAGAGGGCCGCGCTCTGCGGAAGATACTCATCCAACCTTCCTGCAAAACGATAAATGTAAGAGGGCTTTCTCCCTGGGGTGCGGGCAGGATGTCGTGGTTCCCAAATTAGGAAATTGCCGCGAGGGCGCGTTTTCCCACCCTTGGGCGGGGGCAAGCATCGCGCCCGGCTATACGCCGGACGCGTTCGCCGGGGAACGCCCCGGCATCCCCGCCCCTGAAGGGGAGGGGAGAACGGACAGCGGTACGGCAGACCGGCCCGTGTTTCGGCCTGTGAGCCGCAATAAGCAAAGAGCGAGCCTTTTCCTGGCCTCCCAAATAGAGCGGGCAAATGGAGAGGAAATTATCCGCAAGCGAAAGGATGGCCGCTGGGAGGGACGCTACACGGCGGGCTGTGATCCGGTGACCGGGAAGGCAGTCTACAAAAATGTCCCCGGAAATATCCCGCCGGAAAAGCTGACGGCGATGGATTTCCATCGGCTGTACAAGCATCCGCTGGAGAGCGGCAGGGTGGAACGTACCGAGTCCGACAATAAACCGAAGGGCCTCAGCGTCAAAACACTACGGAATATCAACCAGATGATTTCCTCTGCCCTGAACTGTGCGGTAGAGCAAAAGCTGATTCCCAGTAATCCCACGAAAGGCTGTGTCCTGCCAAAGCTGGAGCGGAAGGAGATGAAAATCCTGCCGCCGGAGAGTTTGGGCGCTTTCTTCGAGGAAGCACGGCGCGGCGGGGTGTTTGAACTCTATTACATCGACCTCACCACCGGCCTTTGGCGGGGAGAACTGCTGGGGCTGAAATGGAGCGGTATCGATCTGTCCAAGGGAATCGTCCGCGTCCGGCGGCAGATCCTCCGCCAGAATGGGAAAGTAGTCGAGGCCCCCACCGAAAACGAAAAGCTCCTGCCGCAGCATTGCGATAGGAGCGGATGCCGTCGTAGTCCTTAAAGGGATGGAACAGAAGGATGAGCACATATTCCCCTCGCCGTTTGGAGGTCCGATGTCCCCGGACAGCGTCCCGCATATGCTCCAGAGGGTTTTGAAACGGGCGGGGTTAGAACGGATACGCTTCCATGACCTCCGTACACATTTTCGGTGTTGGCATTACAGAACGGCGTGGACGTGAAAATCCTCTCCGCCATGCTGGACCACTACAGCGCCGGACTCACTCTGGACACCTACGCCCACGTCACCACCTCCGTGCAGAAGCAGGCGGCAAACGCGGTGGGCAGTTTCCTCTCGGTGCTCTCGGGTGATTTCCGCTCCAGGTTCCCGTATGGGTCACGGCTTGGGTCAAACGGGCACCTCAAAGCCCAACCACCAGAAAAAGTGCTTAAGGCAAGAACAAAGCCACGGAAATCCAACGAATTTCCGTGGCTTTGGTACGCCCTGAAGGATTTGCCCTCCGGCTTTCTGGTCCGCAGCTTGTCTGAGAGTTCGCGGCAAGCGCTTTCCACTCCATTTGATATTGTTTTCTCAGGATATAAACAGCATTTCTTGTTACCCACTCCGATAATTCCGCTGGGAAACTTTCTGTTCCGGGTCAAGCTATGGGTCAAACAGTCCTGCGGGGAACAGGCGGCCGCTTCTCCCTGCTCCTACTGCGGCAGCACGTTCCGCCTCAAGCCGGTATAGGCCAGCAGAATGTAGATGGCATAGATCAGGAAAAAATCCCCAGTGAGATTGCCGCAATGGCCCCAGGGCTGTTCATCCCCACCATCACTCCCGGCTCGGGGGCGCAGGACAAGTGGAGGATAAAGGGTATGCCGATCAGCACAGGGGGCACGGCGGGCAGGACATAGTAAATCGTGAACTGGCGGCCCAGGGCCTTCGCCATCTCCCGCCGGTCCATCCCCAGCTTTTGCAGGAGCTGGAACTGCCGCCTGTACCGCTCTGTCTCGCTGAGTTGCTGGATGGTGAGAATCGTGGCGGCGGTCATGGTCAAGGCCAGGGCCAGATAGAAGAGGGGAAAGACGACCAGGACCGTCTGGGCCGCCTCTTCCGCCTTTTCCGAGGCTCTGGTGTGAATCTCATCATAGCTTGGCTCCAGAAGATTCTGCTCTCCCAGCCTGTAATTGATGTCACACAGAAGGTCAAATTGGGACTCCGCTACCGGCTGGGTAGTCTTGGCCGCATAGGCGTGGTGAAACACCGGAAGGCCCTCCGCCGCTTCGTCCGGCACCACGAGGATATACCGCGCCCCGTTGCCCGTGTCGTAATTTTGC
>CATOKC010000082.1 GCA_951800675.1 uncultured Oscillibacter sp. | reverse complement strand
GGCCTCAGCAATACCATGCGGAAGCTGGGGTAATAATCTGATTTTCAGCTTGCGAAGAATCGCCTTGATTTTTGAAATATCAGGCCATTACCAACCTGCGGCAAATCAGTAAGTTATAGATAAGGGGGTGAACCAACGGTATATAGATACCCTGAATTCTTTAGAGGTGGTCGCGGAAAGGGCGTGTATTACGGAACGCTACCTCTACCGGATCGAAAACGGGGGAAAGACGCCCAGCTTCGATGTCCTTTACAGACTGATCAGGGTGCTGTCTATCCCGGCGGATTCTGCTTTTTATCTAGAAAGGGCGATTCGAGATCCCGAGGTAGAAGAAATTGTTCACATGCTTTATAGCTGCGATGAACATTCCCTGCAAATTGTGAGGGCGACTCCGCGGGCCGCTTTGGAAAGCCAGCAAAACGATACTTTTTGTAAAAAAGCGGAGCCGGCAGTCATTGAGTGATTTCTCAATGGCTGCCGGCTCTGCGTCTATGCGTCTGGCTCTCGAATAATTGATAGGCTTTGTGCTTTCAGGTCAACTGTGATGGACCTGAAATATCACGCCAAGGATGGGTTCTTCCGTGTTTGTCATGAGCCGGTCCCCGCGCCGGCGGCGGCAAGAATCAGCTCCACGCAGCGGCCGATTCCCAGCTTGCTGCTGTTCAGGCAGAGGTCATAGTTGGAGGACATCCCCCAGGCCTTGTCTGTAATGTGCTTATAGTAGGCGGCGCGTTTTTTATCCCGCTCCCTGACATGTCCCTCCGCGGCCTTGGCGTCGATTCCATGCTCCGCGACGACCCGCTCTGCCCGGTCTCGCAGAGCGCCGAAGATGAAGACGTGGAAGCAGTCCTCCCGGTCCCGCAGAACAGAGTCGGCGCAGCGCCCCACGATGACACAGGGCTCCTTTTCCGCCAGCTCCTTGATCAGCTCCGTCTGGTAGGCGTTGATCTGGTCCGGCAGGCGCATGGCCTGCCGGTTCTCAGCGCTGTACTGGTGGGAGGCGTAGGCGGAATAGCCGCCGGTGGCGATGTTGTAGAGAAGGCTGGGAGTGTGATACTCCCCCTGCTTCTCCACGGTTTCCGGAGAAAGCCCGCTGCGCTCCGCCACGATCTGCACCAGCTTTTTGTCGTAGAAGGGAATGCCCAGGCGCTCCGCCACAGTTTTTCCAATGGTATGTCCGCCGCTGCCGCATTGACGGCTGATGGTAATGACACATTTTTTCATTTTTCCGCCACCTCTTTATTGAAAATCTTTTTCCAGAAAGCGCCTAAAGTTATCAAAGAGATCACGCCGGACAGTCCGTCTCCAACAGGACCGGCCCACAGGATGCCCTCCACGCCCCACAGGTATCCAAAGAGCAGCATAGCCGGGATCAAAAAAATGATCTGCCGGGACAGGGAGAGCAGCGCGGCGGGGACAGGCTTTCCGATGGCCTGGAAAAGATGCCGGTGACGGCTCCCGCGCCGATCATGAAGCAGGCCAGCAGATACACTCGGAAGCACTTCACGGCAAATTCCATGTACAGGTCCGACTCCTGCCCGAACAGGTTGATGATATACTCCGGGCAGAATTGGAAGATGAAGAAGGCTGCCACCAAAATCAAGGTGCAGCTCGTCAGGGCCAGCTTGTAGGTTTTCTTCACACGGTCGTACTGGCCGCTGCCGTAGTTGAACCCAAAGATCGGCTGGATGCCGGTGGCGATGCCCAGGGCAATGCCGGTGATCAGCTGGCTCACTTTCATCGTGATGCCCAGCGCCGCCAGAGGAATGTCGGCTCCGTACTTGGACATGGCCCCGTACTTCACAAGGGAATTGTTCATGACCGCGATGACAAATACCGAGGCGACCTGAGAAATAAAGCTGGATGTGCCGAGGGTCAAAATCCGTTTGATGACGCTCCGCTTCGGGCTCATGTGCTGCTTTTTTATCTCAATGGTTTTAAATCGCAGCATACACGCGGCAAAGTAGACGGCGTTTAGAATCTGGCCGATGATGGTGGCCCAGGCTGCGCCCTTGACTCCCCAATGGCACACAAAAATGAAGATGGGGTCCAGAATGATGTTGGTGATACAGCCGATCAGCAGACCAACCATGCTCACCTTCGGACGGCCATCCGCCCGGATGATGCTGCCGAACGCTCCGTCGATCATAGCGAAGGGGAAGCCTAACACAATGATGCCCCCGTATTCCAGGGCGTAGAGCAGATTTCCCTCCGTGGCCCCGAACAGATGGCAGAGCGGCTCCAGAAACAGCTCAAAGAGAACCAGCAGGACCACACTGACGCCAACCGTCAGGGCGACGGCGTTTCCCACACCCTGGGCCGCGTCTTCCGTCCGGCCCTTCCCGAGACTCAGGCTCATATAGGACGCGGCTCCATCGCCAATCATCATGCCCAGGGCCAACAGAATCGAAGTGAGGGGCAGGATGATATTGGTGGCGGCGTTGCCCAAATAGCCGACGCCCTGCCCAATGAAAATCTGGTCTACCATGTTGTAGAGCGAGTTGACCACAATGGAGATAATGCTGGGAATGGCGTAGCGGACCATCAATTTGCCAACCCGCTCGGTTCCCAGCGGATTGGCGGCAACTTGTTCGTTCATTTCAAATTCCTCCTCTTGAATATAAATTGTTCAGGCAATGGCGCTGCCTGTGTAAAGCTGGTAATACCGGCCCTGTTCCTCCATCAGCTGGTCGTGGGTTCCCCGCTCGATAATCCGGCCCTGTTCCAGGACCATGATACAGTCGGCGTTCCGAACCGTGGAGAGCCGGTGGGCGATCACAAAGGTGGTCCGGCCCTTCATCAGCCGGTCCATGCCCTCCTGCACCAGCCGTTCGGTGCGGGTGTCGATGGAGGATGTGGCCTCGTCCAGGATCAGGACCGGCGGGTCGGCCACGGCGGCGCGGGCAATGGCGATTAACTGCCGCTGGCCCTGGCTCAGATTGGCGCCGTCGCCGGTGAGCACGGTCTGATAGCCGTCGGGAAGCCGCCGGATAAAGCTGTCGGCATTGGCCAGCTTCGCGGCGGCAACGCATTCCCCGTCTGTGGCGTCCAGCCGCCCGTAGCGAATATTCTCCATGACGGTGCCGGTGAACAGATGGGTGTCCTGCAATACGATGCCCAGGGAGCGGCGAAGGTCCGCTTTTTTGATCTTGTTGATGTTGATGCCGTCATACCGGATTTTTCTGTCCTGGATGTCGTAAAAGCGGTTGATCAGATTGGTAATGGTGGTTTTTCCCGCCCCGGTGCTGCCCACGAAGGCGATTTTCTGACCCGGCTCGGCAAAGAGCTTGATATGGTGCAGGACGATTTTTTCATCGCTGTATCCAAAATCCGCATCTTCAAACGCGATACCGCCCTTCAGCTCGGTGAGGGTCACTGTGCCGTCAGAATGGGGCTGCCGCCAAGCCCATAACCCTGTTCGTACACCTACGATCATCAAAGAACCATCGGGCCTCTTTTTGGCGTTGACCAGCTGCACATGGCCGTCATCCGGCTCCGGCTGTTCGTCCAGCAGCTGGAAGATACGCTCCGCACCGGCCAGGGCCATGATGATGCTGTTGAGCTGCTGGCTGACCTGGGTGACCGGCTGGGTAAAATTCCGGTTCAGATTCAGATAGGAGACCAGGGTCCCCAGGGTCAGGCTTCCCATGCCGTTCAGGGCCAGGACCGCCCCCAGCACCGCGCAGAGCACATAGCTGATATTCCCCAGGTTGGCGTTTACCGGCATCAGGATATTGGCGATTTGGTTGGCGCTTTTGGCGCTCTCCCGCAGCTCCTGATTGATTTTCCGGAAGGCGTCTATGTTTTCCCGCTCATGGCAGAAAACCTTGACGACCTTCTGCCCCTCCATCATTTCCTCGATGTAGGCGTTGACCTTGCCCAGGCTGCGCTGCTGTTTGATGAAGTACGTTCCGGCCGCGCCGCCCAGCTTGGACGCCGCCGCCAGCATGACGGCCACCATGCACAGCGTCAGAACGGTCAGCGGAATATTCAGGCAGACCATGCTGATCAATGTGATCACGATGGTGACCGTGGAGTTGACCAACTGGGGAATACTCTGGCCGATGAGCTGCCGCAGGGTATCCACGTCGTTGGTGTAGACCGACATGATGTCCCCGTGGGGCGTGGTGTCAAAATATTGGATGGGCAGGGATTCCATTCTGGTGAACAGCTGGATTCGGATGCTTTTCAGCGTCCCTTGGCTGATCACCGCCATGATCCGGTTATACCCATAAGAACAGAGCAGGCCGGCCAGATACACCAGGGCCAAGGAGAAAAGCGCGTGGGCCAGCGGGCCGAAATCCGGTGCCTCCATACCAATCATGGGCTTGATGTACACGTCTACCAAATCCCGCATGAACAGCGTTCCCCGCAGGGTGGCAAGGGCCGCGCCCAAAATCAGAAGCACCACGAGGCCAAACCGCGCCCTGTACTCCCGGAGCGTAATGCCCAGCACACGCCTCAGCAGGGGCGTCAGATTCTTCTTATTCGCCGGTTTGTTCATGGTCAAAATCACCTCCGCCTTTCGTCTGGGCTTCGTAAATTTCCTGGTAAATGGCATTGGATTTCAACAGGTTTTCGTGGGTGTCGAACCCGCTGATCTTGCCGCTGTCCAGCACCAGGATTCGATCCGCGTCCTGTACGCTGGAAATGCGCTGGGCGATGATGATTTTGGTGGTTCCTGGAATCACCGTCCGCAAAGCCTTCCGGATTTTGGCGTCCGTCGCCGTGTCCACCGCGCTGGTGGAATCGTCCAGAATCAGCACCTTGGGATGCCTCAGCAGGGCGCGGGCAATGCAGAGCCTCTGTTTTTGTCCGCCGGAGAAGTTGGCGCCGCCCCGCTCCACCCAGCTCTCGTAATGTTCCGGCAGACGTTCAATGAACTCGTCTGCGCAGGACATACGGCAGGCTTCCCGGTATTCGTCCATGTGTCCCATTTTTTTGCCCCAGCTCAGATTCTCCAGGACCGTCCCGGAAAACAGCACGTTCTTCTGGAGAACTACCGCCACCTGTCCGCGGAGTGTTTCCAGGTCATAGCTCCGAACGTCCTCGCCGCCCACCTTGACGGAACCGGAGTCCACGTCGTAGAGGCGGCTGATGAGGCTGACCAGGCTGGATTTGCCGCTGCCGGTCCCGCCGATGACGCCGATGGTTTCCCCGGATTTGATATGCAGGTCCACATCGTCCAGCGTTTTTTCGCCGCTGCCCTGGCGGTAGGAGAAGGCCGCATGGTTAAAATCGACGCTGCCGTCCCGCACCTGACAGATGGGGGCGGAGGACGGATTTGTGATATCGGCGGTTTCCTCCAGCACCTCCGCGATCCGCTTCCCGCTGGCCGCGCTCATGGTCATCATGACAAAGATCATGGAGAGCATCATCAGAGAGGAAAACGCGGTCATGACATAGGAAAACAGGGAGGTCAGGCTGCCGGTGGTCATGCTCCCGGCCACGATGAAATGTGCCCCGAACCAGGTGATGGCGAGGATGCACCCGTACACGATGAACATCATCACCGGCAGGTTCAGCGCCTGGAGCTTCTCCGCACGGACAAAAAGCTCGTAGAGCTTCGTTGCCGCCTTGCGGAACTTCTCGTTCTCGCAATCCTCCCGGACAAAGGCTTTCACCACGCGAATGGCCGAGATGTTTTCCTGTACGCTGGCGTTCAGGTCATCGTACCGGTGGAATACCTTGCTGAAAATTTTCATGGCCCTGCTCATGATGAGAGCCAGCGCGGCGGCCAGCACCACAATGGCGGCCAGGAAGATCATGCTCAGCTTAGCGTTGATCAGCAGACACATCACCATGCTGCAAATCAGCATCAACGGCGCTCTCAGAGCGATGCGCAGACACATCTGGAAGGCCATCTGCAAATTGGTGACGTCCGTTGTCATGCGGGTAACAAGGCCCGCGGTGCTGAACTTATCAATGTTGGAAAACGAAAACGTCTGGATATTTTCAAACATGCTTTGCCGCAGGTTACAGGCAAAGCCGGAGGAGGCCGAGGCCGCGAACCGTCCGGCCAGGATGCCGAACACCAGACCGAAAAAGGCCAGCACAATCATCAGCGCGCCGTAAAAATAGACGTTTCGCAGATTCCCGGCCTCGATGCCCTTGTCAATCAGGCTGGCGATCACAAAGGGAACCAGAAGCTCCGCCACTACCTCCAGCACCGTAAAAACGGGCGTGATGATAGTGTCTCTCTTGTATTCCCCGATCTGATTCAAAAGTATCTTGATCAAAAACGATTCCTCCCCTCAGATACCACTTTCCTGGATGAGGCGGCGCAGCTCTCGGAAATCCTCGGCGTCAGGGTGGTTTTTCGCGTGCTGAAACGCCTCCAGCATGGCTTGCGCCTGCTTGTTTTCCGGGTTTTCGTCCAGCGCCTCCTGGATCGTGTCCATCACGCTGGAGGGGATTTGGCCGGGACAGAAGAACAGTCCGCGGTAGTCGCACTCATCCGGCAGGAAGGGAAGCAGATTGTGCTCTATATTCTCTTTCTCTTCAAAAAGCGCCATGCCGCAGGCGACAAAGCAGAGGATGGTTTTCCCCTCCAGGTTCTCCAAAATGTCCATGATTTTCAGCGGGATTGCGTTCTGCGTGATCTCAAATACCAGCAGATAGCTGTTGGCGTCATCGGAAATTTCCTGTTTGGACAGATTCACCAGCTCCGCGCCATGCAGGATGCTGTTGATCTCCTCAGCCAGTATCCCGGCGTTTCCATAGATGTCTAAGTACGCGATCTGATATTCCATTTATGTTGGCCTCCTTAGTGTTTCCTGCTGTATGTTGTCAAGAATGGTTCGCAGGGTGCTCTCAATCCCCTCCAGGCTGCCTTCCGGAATTTCCCGGACAAGACAACGGTTCAGGTTCTCCATGTATTCCTGAACGCTCCCTCTGGCCGCGTAGGCTTTCGGCGTGAGAAGGACACGCTTTTTGCGGTTGTCGGCCTGATCCATCCGCATCCGGACATATCCGTTTTTACGCAGCTCCTTCAGCGTTCTGGAGATGGAGGACCGGGCGAATCCGACCCGCTCGCACAGCTCCGTGGAGCGGACGCAGGGCGTATCCATGGAGAAAATCTCGTTCAGCAGGAACACCTGGGCAAACGTCATCCCGGAGTCTGACAGCTGTTCATTTTCGTACAGCCCCAGGCAGATGTTGATCTGCCGAAGGGTCAAGAGAAGGCTCCCGCCCGACATATCCCGCCCTCCTTTCCCTTACAGAGTGTCGTTGCCCTTCCGACTGTTCGACGGATAAGGTTTTTCCAGCGATATTTGCTATTATACTCATTTCCTCTTGATTGTGAATTCGAAAAATGTTATAAGATATTAAAGACTTTTATCAATCTCCGGAGGGGCCAGTATGAATACCTTTCAGCTCACCTGTTTTTTGACGGTTGCGGAGACGCTCAGCTTTGTAAAAGCCGCCAAGCAGCTCAATGTAACACAGCCGGCCGTCACCCATCAGATCCGCTCTTTGGAAGAGGAGCTGAACGCGCAGCTGTTCAAGCGCACCACGCGGGCGGTGGAGATCACCCAGGAGGGCCTGATCTTTTTGAACGACGCCAGGAATGTGCTGAATATCATCACTCTGGCAAAGAAGCGGTTTGAAGAGCCGGTGAGCGATGAGCGGCAATTCTTTTCCATTGGCTGCCACAGCCACAACGAGCTGCGGCTGCTGCCCGATGTTCTGCGGCGAATGTCGGAGTCCTGTCCCACGCTGTATCCGGTCTTTCAGGTTGTCCCCTTCCAGCATCTCTACCAGCTCCTGGAGGAGGAAGCCGTGGACGTGGTCACGGCGTTCCAGGAAAAAGGGCTGAAAAAAGCGACCGGCATTTACAAGGAGCTGACGCAGGTCCGCGTCACGGCTGTTCTCCCTGTTGACCATCCGCTGGCGGAAAAAGAACTGCTGGACGACGAGGATCTCCGAACACAACGGCTGCTCCTGCTGGACCCGCAGAGATGCCCCGACAGTCTGAACGCTGTCCAGCATGAATTGACAACCGGGCGGAGCGTTTCTGATCTATTCATGTGCAGCTCCGCCGACGCCTGCGTCACGCTGGCCAGGGCCGGATTCGGCGTTGCCGTTCAGCCGGATTTCCCGCCCCTGCGGGACCCCGCCCTGGCCTATATTCCAATTGAAGGCGTGGAACCGCTGTCCTATGGGGCGTACTACAAAAGCGTAACAGGAAAACCTCTGCTGAAGTTGTTTCTGCAATTGTGCCGGGACAATTTTCCAGTTCAGCCGAAGTGCTAAAACAATGCTTGACTTTAAAAATCTTCTGTGCTACAATGGCCTCGCTTGTCAGAGGACTTGCGATCAAAAATCGTTGAAGTGGGATAAGCCCGTACAGGGTTTATCCCACTTTTTGTTTTGTCTGGAGGTGTTTTTTTGAGCGTAAGCCGGAAAAATTTATGCCGGTACATCTTCCCGGCTATGGGCGGGCTGTTTGTAACCTATCTCTACAATGTGGTGGACGGCATTTTTGTGGGCCAAGGGGTTGGTTCGGCGGCATTGGGGGCGGTGAATATCGGCGTTCCCTTCATTACCTTTGCCGTGGCCATAGCGGCGATGTTCCCTATGGGCGGCGGAACGGTGGTAGCCATCCGCATGGGACGTGCGGATAAGGAGGGGGCGAATCACGCCTTTATGACCGCGTTCCTTCTGACCTTGCTTGCGTCTTTGCTGCTTACCCTCATTGGGATGGCATTTTCCCGGCAGATCGTGGACCTTGGTGGCGGGCGGACCCTCAGCCATACCATGCGGGACATGGCGGCGGATTACCTGTTCTATTACTGTGCTTTTTCTGTTCCCATGCTGATAAGTACCTGTTTGTCCGTTTTTGTGCGGAACGACGGCTCTCCAACGTTATCTTTTGTGGGGATGTGTGTGGGGGCTGGGGCGAATATCTTTCTGGACTGGCTGTTCATCTTCCCTATGAAAATGGGAGTGGTCGGAGCGGCTGTCGCCTCCGGGCTGGGGCAGGTATTTTCTGTGGCTGTCCTGCTGTCCCATTTTGTGAGGAAACGGGGAAGCTTGCGCTTCCAGCGATTTCCTGTCAATGGCGCATTGGTCGGTAAGATCTGCAAACGCGGTGTGCCGGAAGCGGCCTCCCAACTGACCACGCCGGTAACAGCTCTCTGTTATAACCTTATGCTGGCAAGTCTGGTAGGCGATATCGGTGTGTCCACCTTCAGTGTCTTGAGTTTTATCTACTCGCTGGTCAACGCCATCCTCTCCGGGACAGCCCAGGGACTGCAGCCCCTTTGGGGGCTCTGCTATGGGGAGCGGGATACAGACGGAATAAATCTGTATTTTCGCTGGGGAATCCGCATCAATGCCATATTGTCTGTGGTCATTTATGGGCTTCTGTTTCTCTTTGCCGAACCTGCGATCCGAATTTTCAACCGGGACCCGGAGCTTGTCCAAAACGCCTCCGCCGCCCTGCCGCTGTTTGGTCTGTCATTCATCCCCATGGCGCTGAACCTGATTTATACAGCCTTTCTGTACTCCACCAAGAGGACCCTGCAGGCCGATGCCATCTCCCTGAGCCGGGGCGTTGCTCTGAAAGCGGCGGCGATTTTCTGTATACCGGTTCTTTTGGGCATTGACGTTATTTGGCTTGCGCCTTTCGCCGCGGAGCTTCTGACGCTGGTCCTGGCTTTGGCGCTGACCAGAGGCTGCAAACTGGTTGAATGCTGAGATTGATAAATTATTTTTATATGATATAAAAAACTTTGATTTCACAAATGGGCAGACTGCGGTTATAATGGCAATCAATCCAAGAATCTTTGCCAGTTCCGCAGAGCGGTTTGCTTTTACAACGAAATAGATTGGCTTGTTACTATTCAATTAGGCAATACCAAACATCAATGCCGGCGCGCTCATGGCGGGTCTTGGTTGGTGTTTGGTATTTTTACTTTTCATTTTCTGTGGGATTGGGAAAGAAGGGAGATACGGTGGTCGTTGATAAGATTTTGAACAACAATATCGTCAGTTCTTTTGATGAAAGCGGCCGGGAGATCCTTCTGGCAGGCCGGGGAATCGGCTGGCAGGCAAAATCCGGGCAGGCCGTAGACCGTTCCAAAATCGAAAAGATATTCCGCATGGATTCCCCGGATTCTACAAGCCGCCTGAAACAATTGCTGCTGGAGGTGGACCTGGAAGCGGTTCGGGCAGCCACAAAAATTATCGAATACGCCCGGGAAACCCTAAAGAAAAAGCTCAATAAGAATCTTTATATCACTTTGACGGACCATATCAGCTTTGCCGCCGAGCGGATGAAGAGCGGGCTCACATTTCACAATATGCTTTCCCTGGAAACCAGGAAGCTCTATCCGCAGGAGTATGCCATTGGCATTCACAGCCTGCAAATCATTCAGGAGCTCATGGGAGTTTCCCTGCCCGAAGCCGAGGCCACCTCCATCGCTCTGCATATCATCAACGCTGAATATGACTGCGATATGGAGAAAACCCAGGGAACCCTCAAAATCGTGCAGAACTCTCTCAATATTGTGCGTTATAGATTGTGCGCCAGCTTCGACGAAGAATCGTTGGACTACCAGAGATTTCTGACCCACCTGCTCTTTTTCGCCCAGCGGGTCATGGAAAACAAAATGCTGCCGGACGAAGAGGATTTTCTCTATCAAAATATCAAACGGCAGCAGCCCCAGGCATTTGACTGTACGCTCCGCATCCGGGATTTCATCAAAAAAGAATACCAGATAGACCTGTCCGCCGAGGAGCTTACTTATTTGTGCGTGCACATCGCGCGGGTGGCAGGGGATCGGAAGCGCCCCCAATAAGCGGCTATAAGGCGGAGGCGCCCCGCCAGAAGCATAAAAACTGAATGGGAGGAATCAGAAATATGGCATTGGATTATGTTGAGACCTCGAAAAAAATCGTGGAGGCTGTCGGCGGCGCGTCGAATATCGCCAGCGCCGCCAACTGTATGACCCGCCTTCGTTTGGTGTTGAAGGACGAGGGCCGGGCCAAAGATGACGCCGTTCAGTCAATCAAGGGCGTCAAGGGTGTGATGCGCCAGGGCGGACAGTACCAGATCATTATCGGAAACGAAGTTTCCAACCTCTTTAAGGAGTTCAAAAAGCTGGGCAATTGGGACGAGGGCAGCGCTCCCGCGAAAGCCGAAGGCGGCGCTGTACAGAGACTCTTTGGATTCATTGCCGGGTGCATGACGCCCCTGCTTCCGGCTATGCTGGGCACCGGAATGCTGAAGGTGGTCCTCACGCTGCTGACCACCTTCGCCGGAATGAGCACGGAAAGCTCCACTTATATCCTGCTCTATTCCTTCGCGGATTGCTTCTTTATGTTTCTCCCCGTTTTTATGGGAATTACCATCGCGAAAAAGATGGGCGGCAATCCCATGCTGTTTATGGTGGTGGGAGCGGCGTTGTGTTACCCCAATCTTACCAGCCTGATGAGCGGCGCGGCCATGGAGTTGGGAACCTTCCTTGGTATGCCCTGTACCTACCTCTTTGGCATCCCGGTGATCTGCTCGACCTATACATCCTCCGTTCTGCCCATGCTGCTGATGGCTCCGGTGATGAAGTGGGCGGAGAATTTTGCGGATAAAGTTTCCCCCAATGTGCTGAAATCCTTCCTGAAGCCCCTGCTGTTCATCATCATCTGCATCCCCTGCTCCCTTTATGTGCTGGGTCCCATCGGCAACGTCATCGGCAATCTGCTGGCGGTTGTGTTCTCCGCCCTGTACAATAAAGTGCCCTGGCTGACGGTCGGCATCCTGTCCGCCCTGATGCCGTTTATTGTCATGACTGGAATGCACTACGCGCTGGTGCCTTTGGCGATGAACAATCTTGCCACTCTGGGTTACGACGTGGTCGTCGCGGTCACCATGTTCTGCTCGAATATTGCCCAGGGCGGCGCGACCTTTGGCGTGGCGCTGAAAACAAAAGACCAGGATACCCGCTCGGAGGGAATCGCCTGCGGCATCTCCGCCACGGTCACCGGCGCGGCGGTTTCCGGTCTTTTCTGCGGACTCAGCGCGGTCCGGGGTTATACGGCCGGCGGATCGCCCTCGTTCCTCTCACTGATCTGCTTTATCGGCGGAGAAGGCAATCCTATGCACGGAGTGATTTTCGGCGCGATCGGAGGGATTTTGTCCCTGCTCATTTCCGGCGCGATCGCCTTTATTCTCTATAAAGACCCTGTGAAGCCCGCCGCGGCGCCTGTGGATGCTCCCGCCCCTGCTGCTCCCGCCACTCCTGCCCGCACAGGCAAAAAGGTTTCCATTGCCTCTCCTGTACCCGGTCAGGTAGTCGCGCTGGAGGACATCCCCGATCAGACCTTCGCCGCCGGAGTTCTGGGACACGGCATTGCTGTGGAACCTTCTGAGGGAAAGGTTTATGCTCCTTTTGACGGCACCTGTGAAAGCGTCTTTGATACCAGACACGCCTTGAACCTTTTGTCGGAGGACGGCGTGGAGCTGCTGATCCATGTGGGGCTGGAGACGGTTTCCCTGCAAGGTGAACCGTTCAAGGCCCATGTCAAGGACGGCGAGAAAATTAAGAAGGGCCAGCTGCTTCTTGAATTTGATATGGAAATGATTCTAAATAAGGGCTGTAAGACTGTGACGCCGGTGATTGTCACCAATGAGGACGACTTGGCCGGCGTGAGCGTTGAAAACGGCGAAATCATTGTAGGAGTGTGAGTGTATGAGCTTCCCGAAAAACTTCTTATGGGGCGGCGCGGTAGCCGCCAACCAGTGCGAGGGCGCGTGGGACATGGACGGCAAAGGACCTTCTACCTCTGATATGTGTACCAACGGCAGCCATACGACGCCCAAAAGGGTAACTACCAAAATCGAACCCGGTACGCTGTATCCCTCTCATGAGGCCATCGACTTCTATCACCACTACGAGGAGGATATCGCCCTCTTTGCTGAGATGGGATTCAAGTGCTTCCGTACCTCCATCAACTGGACCCGCATCTTCCCCACCGGCATGGAGGCCGAGCCCAATGAGAAGGGACTGGAGTTCTATGATAAAGTCTTCGATTGCTGCAAAAAGCACGGCATCGAGCCGCTGGTGACCATCTCCCACTATGAACTGCCCTATGCCCTGGTGGAAAAGTGCGACGGCTGGGAGGGCCGGGAGGTCATTGGGTACTTTGAAACCTACTGCAAGGTCATTTTCGAGCGGTACAAGGACAAGGTGAAGTATTGGCTGACCTTCAATGAAATCAATGCCGGTACCATGCCCTTCGGCGCGGTGTTATCTACTGGAACTGTAAAAGGCTACTCCGGACCTGTCACGGAGGTTCCCAACGATATGCAGGCCCGGTATCAGGCCCTGCATCATCAGTTTGTCGCCTCCGCCCGCGTGGTGAAATATGCCCATGAGCACTATCCTCAATTTAAGCTGGGCAACATGATTTGCTTTGGGGCGGCCTATCCCTATACCTGCAGCCCCGACGATATGCTGGAGGCCCAACATCAAATGCGGAACATGAACTGGTACTGTTCCGATGTCCAGGTCAAGGGCGAGTATCCCTACTACGCCAAGGCGTTCTGGAAGCGGAACGGCATTGCGATCAAAATGGAGCCTGGCGACTTGGAGGAGCTGAAACAGGGCACTGTGGACTTCTACACGTTCTCCTACTACATGAGCAATTGCGTGGGTGTGGGCAGCGACGCGGACTCTGTTGACGGCAACATTGCGCGGGGGCTGAAAAATCCATATCTGCGGGCCAGTGAGTGGGGCTGGCAGATCGACCCCAAGGGCCTGCGCTGGGCGCTGAACGAAATCTATGACCGCTACCGGGTTCCTATCATGATTGTGGAGAACGGTCTGGGCGCCAAGGATACGCGGGCCGAGGACGGCGGGTTCCACGACAGCTGCCGCATTGATTACCTCCGCCAGCACATTGAGCAGATGAAGCTGGCTGTGGAGGAGGACGGCGTGGACCTCATCGGCTATACCCCCTGGGGCTGCATTGATTTGGTCAGCGCCTCTACCGGAGAAATGGCCAAGCGGTACGGCTTTATCTACGTCAACAAATTTGATGACGGCACCGGCGATCTGAGCCGGGAGCGGAAGGACTCCTTCTATTGGTACAAGAAAGTGATCGCCACCAACGGCGAAGATCTGAGCTGACAGCAAAGCGGGGCGGACTCCAAGACGGGTCCGCCCCGTTTCAAGCCCACAGAAAAGAAATGGAGATCCTTAACTCTGAATCCGTCTAAATATGCGACGCTGGGATTTTATTTCAGCGTCGTTCTATTTATAAATGCAATTTATAAGTTATAAAATATATTTCACAATAAATTAGCACTCTTTCGTTGACAGTGCTAACGCACCGGCCTATAATATAAGCGTAAACCAATTCCGGCAAGAGGCCGAAATAATGAAAGGAGTAATTTTTATGCTGACCCCTTATCTGGTGGCAAAGAACATGTTTGACGAATTGGCGGAAACCGCTTTCAGCGCCAACACCCTGCGGGGCATGATGAACACGGACATCAAGGAGAGCGACCAGGGATATGAGCTGGACATTGATCTGCCCGGCGTCCACAAAGAACAGCTGACCGCCGAGCTGAAGGGCGGCTACCTCTGCATCAGCGCGACGGTGGAGCAGACCAGCAATGAGAATGTCCAGAATGAGCGCTATCTGCGTCGTGAGCGGTTCCTCGGCTCCTGCCGGCGCAGCTTCTATGTGGGTGAACGGGTGAAACAGGAGGACATCCGCGGCAAGTTTGAGGACGGCATTCTGCGGCTGTTCATTCCCAAGGTAACCCAGCAGACGCGGCTGGAGCAGAAAAACCTGATTGCCATTGAGGGCTGAAAACGACCGCCTCCGACGCCGCTTTGACCGCGGATTCGGAGGCGGTTTCTGTTTGACGGAAAGGGATGTTTCAAATGAATGAAGTAAAATCACCCAAAAAGTCGTTGATTTATTATTACGGCATGGCCCTTCTGATCCTGGTGCTGTTCAACTTCCTGGCGATGCCCTGGTTTGCGCAGCGGCAGATTCTTGAGGTGGATTACGGCGCCTTTATGGATATGACGGCCCGTCATGAGATTGGCCGGGTGGAAATCCAGGACAACAGAATCCTGTTTACAGACAGGACGGGCACGCAAATTTATAAGACGGGCCCAGTAATCAGCCGCAAGGAGGGATTGCGGAAAATCGCCTTCAGGCGCTCCCACTCCTCAGGATAGGCAGGGTCGGCCCGCAGCGCCCCGGCCACAGAGCCCACCACCGTCTTATCCATGCCGCCGTCGGGTATCAGGGTGACCAGGAGACTCAGGCTATCGTAGGG
>CATOKC010000081.1 GCA_951800675.1 uncultured Oscillibacter sp. | reverse complement strand
TGCATACCGAATATCAGGGGCGTCTTTTTGTTGGGGTCGTAGGTTGCGGGCACATATTCGTACCAAGTCCCCTCCACGCCGTTGACCGTGTCGTGAAATTCCTCCAGCCGCTGGGGATAGCGGTGAGAGCTGTTGCCGTTTTCGTTTACGGTCATGTCGGTGCCTTTGATGGCCTCCGGCAGGTAGTCGCGATTGCCGTCATTGGGGACCCCCGCCAGCAGCTTTACTCTTGTACTCATAGCATTCTTCTCCTTTTCCTTATTTGATCGGTCCTTGATCGTTCCATATGATCCTCTTTACGCACAGGAGGCAGATCAAAACACACTGTCCCCGGTTTTTTCCAGCCCGAAAAAGTCAAGGGCCTTCTCGATCGCGACGTTCCAGAATCTCCATTCGTGGCGATAGCCCTCCACTACGTAGTAATAGGGCTTGAAGCCCAGCTCGTCCATGTGAGCCTTGAATATCTTCAGATTTTCATAGATCAGCGTATCCTCCGTGCCGACCGCGAACATCAGCTCCGGAAGCTCGCCCTTCGGCCCCTTCTCCTCGCAGATCGCCCAAAGGTTTTCATAGGAATCCAGGAATTTCTCCAGGCCCCCGGCATTGTCGATAATATTCTTCATCCGGTAGTTCGTAGTATTCAGGACCGGATTCGGGTTATCCGGACTCAGCTGGCTGTAATCCACCGGACACGCTGAGAGGATCGCCGCCTTATGGAAAAGCTCCGGATGGTTAAAGGCAAATTTCATGGTGCCGCGCCCGCCCATGGACAGTCCGGCGATGTAGTTGTCCTCCGGCTTATCGGAGGCGGGATACCACCCGTATATGATGGGCATCAGTTCCTTCAGGACGAAATCGTACATGTTATAGCCGATCGCATAATTTTCCCAGTTAGAATAGTTGCTGTTCTGGGCGGACGGCATGACGACGATGACGTTCCTCTCACAGGCATAGTGCTCGATGCAGGTCCTTCTCTGCCAGTCGGAGGCGTCGCCATGGGTGCCGTGGAGCAGCCACAGGACGGGATATTTAACGCCGCTGCGGTAGAACTCCTCCGCAGTCAGCCGGCGGGGCAGATCCGGCAGGATCACGTCCACATAGGTATTACCCTGAAGATACCTGCTTTCAAAAAAGAAATGATTGATCGCCATTGATGATTCCTCCATTCACTAATTTTCCCTGAAACCGTGTTTCAGCCACTCTTGCGGTCCCGCCATATCGTTGAGCAGATCCTTGATCAGGTCGGCCATAAAGAAGCTCAAGTCGGCGAAGTGGTCCGTTACATAAACGACGTCGTTGCAGGCGCTGATGGCGCGGTTCAAAAAATACCGGCAGAACCACTCCACGCTGACCAGCAGCTCCCCGTTCCTGTGAAGCGCCTCGCAGTACATGCTCCGCATGGTGTCGTCTATCACGCAGCCGATGCTGCCCCGGGCGAATTGAAGCTTCCTTCCATCCGGCAGGATCAGCACGGCGGTCAGCGTATCCTGGGACGGCAGATACTCCGCTTCCGCCATGTCTGCCAAGAAGGACAGCGGCACGCACAGATATTCGCCGCGGACCTTCTGCCCGCCGTCGAGCCCGTGGTATTTCAGCTTCTGCCACAGGACCGGAGCGGTAGAGAGAGGCGCCACCTTGTTTCTCCACCAAACCTTCGCGGTGCCCGGTGTGAAAGCGGCGGCACATGCGTCACCCTTTCGGGGCAGTCTGGTCTCCCCCTGCACGACCGTTCCGTCCGGCTTTCGATACACGCCGGAGAACATATAGTCCCAATACAAGAACGCCTCGTCCAGAGCCTGTCCATGATCGCGGTTCTTGATGTCAACGTAGGTCAAGTGCGCCCGCCTGCCCGTATAGAAGGCAATATTATCCTCCCCAACGATCCGGATCTCCGGGATCGGATCACATTCGTTGACCAGCATCCAGTAAAAGCGGTTGTACTTGTTGATCAGGGCCTCGTCGTATTCCGCCCCCGGAGGAAGGCCGTTCTTCTCCGGGCGGGACTGCCAGATCGCCAGAGGACCCGCCTGGTTCCGGACGGTGCCGTCCTCCTCGAACAGGAGCTGCAGCCGGCAGGGACCGCCTGAACCGGCCGCTCCCGCCAGCATTTGTCCGTAATACCGGGCAAATTGGCCGGTCATGAAGTTCCCCATGGACATCCCCTGCATGAAGATGCGGCCCTCGTCGACGTTGTACCGCTCCTTCATCCAATCCAGCAGCGCGAAAACCAGCTTCGTGTCATGGGTTTTGCCAACGTCCTCCGCTCCCAGCGGCAGGAACGTGGATCGATCCCCCTCGTGCCTGACGCCCTCCACCTGCCACATCCTCCTCGCGTGTGCATCCGGGAAGACACAGAGCAGCCCCTCCCGGTCCGCGACCATGGTCCAGGAGGTATAAATGGAATGGCCCCAGCCGGTCATCAGTCCTCCGTGCATCCCAAAAACAAGGGGTGACTTCCGCTGCGGGTCGTAGCTGTGCGGGACATAGACATACCAGGTGTCCGGTTCGCCGTCATCGACCAGTACTCCGTGGTGCTCCTCCAATCCCAGGGGATAGGGGATGGAATTGTTGCCGTTCTCGTTTACCACGATGTCGCTTCCCTTGATCGCTTCCGGCAGATACTCCCGGTTTTCATCGTCAGGTGTGCCGGGCCGCAGATATACCATATGGCTCACTCCCTTCTACTCTTCATTTCTGGAAAAAACCGGCCGGAGCTTTCCCTCGGCTACGAGCCAGTCCAGAAAGTTTTTCACATGTTTATCGCAGTACTCCCAATTGTGGGCGCCGTGGTCAACGACCCGGAATACGTCGATCCCCAGCTTCTGATACTTCTCAATGAAATACAGGTTGTCCAAATAGTGGGTGTCCTCTACCCCTGTAGCCATATATGCCCTTGGAAAGCACTTCCCCGCCTGCAGCTGCCTGGTGATCATGTAGCTGATATCGTTCTCTGTCCGCTCCAGAGGCTTCGTATCGCCAACGGACGCAGGGAACATGTAGTTGTCCTCTTCCACCCGCTTTACCTCCGTATCGGTAATAGCGGCCTTATTGGGAGACTGTCCCAGGGAGGGGCCCAATTCCACGATATTTTTTACACCGGAAAACAACCCTATCGCGGCGAACTGTTCCGGGTCCCGCACCCACCATTTCAGCGATCCATATCCGCCCATGGAGAATCCTGCCAGGAAATTGTCCTTCGGGTCCTCCGAGAGGGGGAACAGATGCCGCACAACTTTGGGGGTCTCCACGGAAAGGGTGGAGAAGTATTTGAAATCGCCATGCGCCGTATCCATATACGCCGAGCAGAACGTACCGCTGCAGACGACCGCAACGCCCGCCTCGGCGGCATACAGCTCGATCGCCGTATACCGCGCCCAGTCTGTGTGATCGAAGCCTCCGCCCGTCTGAAGCCAGAGCACTGGATACCGGTATCCCTCCGGCCGGTCCGCCAGGGAATGGCCCCATGTATTTTCCGGGATGATGACATTGACGCCGACCTGCATATTCAGCGTTTTGGAATCATAGTACAATCTTACGTTCGCCATGCTATCCCTCCCTTACTGAAACAGCCACTTGACCGCGCCGCGCATACTTGCCTGACAGCTCTCGCAGTCCGCCCCGGCGTCCAGGGAAACGAACGCGGCCTTCTCGCCCAGCAGCGCGGCCAGCGCGCGGCTATCCTCGTGGTAGTCGAAGCCCTTCTCGGCGCAAAGATAAAACACAGATTCTTGGCTCCGTTCTGCCAGCGAGAACAGATCGTCGGGACCCCCCGCAAATTCCCCCGCGCCGCCAAAGACGGCCTCCAGCGCCTCCGCCGTCTGCGGGACTCCGGTCACCTCCCCGGCGGAGGTTCTCGCAATAAGGCGTTCCATGTCGAGGATCCCATTCAAAGAAAACGCCTTGCTGAAGAGACTAGGGTGCTTGCAGGCGCATTTCAGCGCTGCATAGCCGCCCGTACCCGTGCCGCCAATGAAATTTTCCTCCCGGAGCTCACTGACAGGCAGGATATGCCTGAATATCCCCCGGAGCTCATGCGTCAAAAATTTCTCCACGTTCGGGCCCCACTTCATATCGATCCCCATGGAATGGTGCAGATCCGGCGCTATGGCAATGAAGCCGTACCGCTCTGCAAGGCCCTCGACGGGAGTCTTCAAAAATTCCAGCGAGGTCTCTCCGTCCGTATGCAGGAGCCAAAGAACAGGATATCTTTTTTGGTGCCTTGCGTCCTCCAGATCGAGCCTGTCAAGGCCCGGCAGGAAGGCCCTTGCCGTAAAGGAGCCGCCCAGTACCGTGGAAAGCGCGTTAAATTCGACATACGCCATATTCAGTCCTCCAGCAGCATGTGTGATATACAGTCAGCGCAGTTTCGATCAACGGGCCTGCGGCGTAAACGCCGCAGCGTTGAAAAGTGATTCTGCTTCTTTTCAACCGCTTCGACTATAAGTAAAGGATAATTCAGTTTCACCTGCCATTCCACCTGTAATCTGACCTGGTATATCACTTTTCTGATAGGCACGGCAAGAAAAATACCGGCACAGCGATTTATCCGCTGTGCCGGTATCAAATCTCCTGCGCGGGCAGGATTATACGCATTTTCAATAAAGGACTTCACAAGTTTCTTATCAGGAAATCGTATTATGCGCGCTGTCCCCGCTGCTGGATACGATATTCCTTTGGCGTGATCCCCTCTGCCCGCTTGAACATTTGCGTAAAATGGGAGAAATTACTATATCCCAGCTCCAGCGCCACCATGCTGATCGGCAGATCGGAATTTACCAGGAGGTCCTTGGCGATGGACAGCTTGCACTGGATGATATAGTCCTTGATATTATAGCCGGTCTCCTTTTTGAACAGCCGGGTAAAGTACTCCGGATTCAGGCTGATATACTCGGAGACATCCCTGACCGTAAGCAGCTTGGCGGAGTTCTCCAGGATATAGGTCTTCGCCCGTTCCACATACCCCAGCTCCGACTCCTGCTTCTCCTGCTGGTTGGCGGCAAAGATCAGAAATTCCACCGCCCGCTTTACAGAATCAATGGTGCTGCAGCTGTCCATATAGGCTTCATACGACATTTCGTGGTTGAACAGCGCGACAATGTCAATGTTTTTCGAGTAGAAATAGTTGAAAAACATTTGCGTAAGGCTTTGGTGCAGCACGCACAAATCATAAAATCCATTGGTAGAATTGGTCAGATTCCTGTCCAGATAGGAAAATATATCTTTTTGAAGCAGATTTTTTCGTCCTGCCTTCAGCAGCGCCTCCCACCGGCTGAGAAAGCCGCTGAGGGAGGTGGGAACGCGCTCCGGCGCAGCGCCCCGGTGGACGTATACCAGCTCCGGCTCCCTGGAGATATTGTCCTTGAACATCTCGTGAAGCTTTGTGACTACCGGACGGATCCCTGACAGCTTCGCGCTCCAGCCAACATAGCAGGCGATTGGAGAGTGGAGATTCGCCCCCATGCGGGTATACAAGGTCTCCAGGTGCTGGGTGGACAGATTGAATACCTTGTGGGAGAAGAATAAAACGACAAACTGGTTATAGCGGTTTTTTCCAATGATATAGTCGATATGATCCGGAAGAGCCAGCCCGCGGATGGTCATTTTGATCGTCATGATTGTATCGTTCATCGACAGGGCCTCTGGCCTGTGTCCGGAAAAGGCCATGACGTCTACCAGCAGCAGCTTGACATAAGAGCGCGGCTCCAGCTGGTAGCCGACCTCTCGCAGCAGCCGAAGGCTCTCCTCCCTGCTCTCCGCCTGCGTGGTGAAAAGTTTGAGCATAACTGAGTTTAAGAACTCGGTCCGGTTGGAGTCAAACAGATTTCCCAGACTGTACATCTGCTTGCGCCGGGCATTCAGCTGCACCTGCATGGCAGCCCGCGCCAGGGCTTCCTCGATCTCCAGATAAGGCGCAGGCTGGACCAGATAATCGAAGCACCCAAGCCGCAGGCCCTCCTTGGCGTAGGAAAAATTCGCATGAGAGGTAAGGAGGATACGGAGGACCTCCGGATACCGTTCCTTCACGATGGCGTTGAGCTCCAGACCGCACTTCCCCGGCATCTCAATATCCGATACCAGAACGTGGATGGGCTCGCTCTCCAAAATGCGCAGCGCGTCGTCCGCGTTCAGAGCGCTGGCTACCCGCTGGTAGCCCAGCTTCTGGAAGTCGATGCTGGTCATGAGTCCATGGATGACGTTGATCTGGTCATCTACGATCAGAATATTCATGCCCTATCCCCCCGAATCCATCTGTTCCGGAGAGCTTCCGGGCTCCCGCCCGTTCTCTCCCCGTATGAGTGGAATATAGATAACGGAATGGGCCCCGCCCTTTCCTTCATTTTCGTTGTAGAACGCCATATGGCACTCTCCGCCATACAATATGGAAACGCGGTGCCGCAGATTGTTGATCCCCACATGCTGATCGGCGAACAGGTCCGCCTGACTGTTGTTGATGCTTTCCAACACATCTTCCGTATAGCCGCCGCCATTGTCAGACAGGTGGATGCGCAGATACATCCTGTCGTGAAAGTCCGCTTCGGACACGTCGATCTGAAACGTGATCACGCCCTGGGAACGTCCGGCGTACTTGTACGTATTCTCCAGAAATGTTTGAATGATCAGCGGAGGAACACTGACATCCATTAGTTCTTTTGGCACGTTGGAGGAGAGCAGGAAGGGCATGGGAAAGTCCATAGTAATGATCCGATGGTAGTCCATGACTTCTTTCAGCTCCTCCTGCAGCGTAACAAGATGCAGGTTATCATGAAAAATGTAGCGCAGATGGTTGGAAAACGCAATGATCATCGCCTGCATCTGCACACGGTTGGATTTCTCCGCCATACTGTACAGGCTTTTCAGGCAGTTGAGGAAAAAATGCGACCTGGTCTGCAGCTGATAGTACTGGAGCAGCGCGTGTTCCTTTTGGGCCTGATTTGCATAATTCAGGCGTTCAAGCTCATTTTTCTGCTGGACAAGCTCCGTCAGGGCCTGCCGGATCGCATCGTATTCCTCAAAATCGCTTTTGGCGATCATCGGAGGCGGCGCCTCCTTCCCTGTCAGCTGGGCCATCTGGACCGCGATCTCCTGCAAGGGGAACAGGAGGGACTCATCCAAGGAACGCAGTATCTTTTTGAAGAACACAGCAAGGATCGCCAACACCAGCAGGAAAAGCACGATACTGGAGGTCTGGTTGGTAAGAAACACTTGGATCGGAGTAAACAGCGCGATCCAAAGCTGGCAGGAGTCCAGCGCAGCATAGTTTACCGCATAGTTGAGCATCCCAGACCTTCCTCCGTTTTCAATCACGGTATTTGAGACGACCTGCGTCTTCAAATTATCCGGTACGATGAAGGGGCCCTCCTCCGAATAAACTACGGTTTCATCCATCTCCGAATAGCTCTCTACGGGATATACCTCAAAATAGCAGTTCAGGTCCACTACGGCGCAGAAATACATGGTTCGGTATTTGTTGACCAGAAGCAGCATCTGATGGCCGCCCTCACTGTAAAAAAACCACTGGTCGTAAACATAATCGGTAGTGTTAGAGATCAGTTCACCCAAATAGTGCATAAAGGCGGCATTTTCCAGAAAGGCAGCATCATTCTGCACGTCATCCCCATAATAGAACAGCGCTCTCGCGGTATCCGCGTGATACAGGAGCGATATGCCGTAGTGGGGCGTCCGGCTCTCGATCAGTTCCCGCAGGTAGAACTCCGCCACGATCCGCTGATGGTCCGAGCAGTTGGACTGGCTCAAGGTGCGGAACTGAATGTTGTTTATCGTCAGAGACCTGCTGAAGTCCCGCAGTTCCGTCAGAGACCGGTCCAGCCTCTCCGCGTAGGACGCCAGGGCCTTCTGATTCCGTTCATTTAGAAAACGGCTGTATATGGCGCTTGTCTGCGCCATGAAAATGGCGCTCACCCCCAAGCAGATCGCCGCAGCCGTGATCACCACGCGGTACAGCGGCGCCTTGATCGAGTTGAGCTTGCTCCGATGCTTCTCCTGACGGTTTATTTTCATACACATTCTCCGCTCCACTCTGAAAAACGCCTTGAAGAGAGACATCCGAAGATGCCCCTCTTTCAAGGAAAACAGGACCTGTTATTGAGCTGCCAGCCAAGCATCCAGCTGCGCCTGCTTTTCGGCAACGATCGTATCGATGCCCGCGCCCTTCAGCGCCTGCTGGAAAGCCGCCAGCGTTGAATCGATATCTACCTCTCCGTTGATAAGCGGCAGATAGTACTGATCGACCACGCTGGAGCAGGCTGCCATCTCATCGGCTACGGAAGAGGAGTCGAAAACGAAGCCCAGCGCGCGGGAGATCTTTGCCTCATCGTTGGTCGCCATCATCATCTCATACTTATCCACGGGCTGATAGTAGAAGGTGGGGCAGCCGGTGAGGTTGGGCCAATAATCCATGGGGATGCCGCACCAAGCGTCATCAAACGCGCCGATATCGTTGGGATAGCGGAGCTGCCCGTTCTCATCCAGCACATAGTGCTCATTTTCCAGGCCGAAAGCAACAAGAAACGCCACATCATCGTCAGTATACAGGGCGTTCAGCAGCGTGACCGCCGCCTCGGGAACCTTGGTGAAGGAAGAGATATGCCACATGTAGGTCTGGACCGTTCCCGTGGTGATGTAACGCTCACCGATCTGCGCGCCGACCATGTTGCCGTTGAAGTTCTGCTGCTCGTTCGCCTCGTAGCAAAATTCATCGATGGACCAGGAGTAACCCGGCGTTCCGTCAACGATGCCATACATCAGATTATACAGAGTCGCCTGATCGTTGCTCATCGGGTCGGGGCTGATGATATTGTTGGCCTTCCAAACCTTCACCTGCTCCAGGAAGTCCACGAACTGCGCGGATTCATAGTAGTTCTCAACGGTCGTCGAAGTATCCGGATCGATGATGACCCCCAGATACTTTGTATCGCCCAGATCGTCCAGATCCTTGGGCACCCAGTATGTCTGGGTCGCGCCGGGCACCAGATAGGTGGAGGGGGTAGCCTGCTTCATGGCGACCATGGCCTCCGTGGCATCGGCAAGCGTCTTGACCTTGGACCAGTCGATGTTTGCCGCGTTGGAGATATCCTCTTTCACGGTGTAAATATTTGGGGTGGACCATGCGGTGTAGGCCGGGATACCGTACAGGCTGCCGCCGATCTTGCCGCAGTTGAGGACCTCGGGATAGTCCTTATACAGCTCAAGGATGCCCTTTCCTTCCTTCTCCATGTACGGGTCCAGGTTCAGCAGCTGACCGTTATTGTATAGCGTGCTCTGGGACATGAACCAGAACGATGTGAAAATATCCACTGTATCTTCACCGCCCGTCAGCATCAGGTTCAGCTGGGTATTGTCCTGCTTCAGGACAATATCGACCTGTATCCCGTAGCGCTCCGCAAGGAGCTTGTTCACAGCCTCCTCGACCACCAGCTCGCCTTCTCCTGTGCCGGGCTTGTTGATGCACAGGCGGACCACAGGCATCTCGTCCACCGGTACGGCGGTATCCGGCTGCTTGTTATCCGCGGCAGCAGGGGGTGTTTGATCTGCCGGCTCATTGGGGATGTCGTCCTTGCCGCCGCACGCGGCCAGGGAGAGCAGCATAACAGCTGCCAGCAAGAAAGTCGCGATTCTTTTCATAATAATTCCTCCTTCTGGAGCTCCTGACTCCTGCTGCTATGTTATCAAAAATGAGCCGCGCCTTACCACTCCATTTCTGACTCGCCATGTCGTTTTTCAGACTTTCTTGTATAATTTGCAGCAAACGCCCTCTTTCTGTGACCACATTTTTGCACATACAGATGCACGCTGTGGCGGCCTGATCCTCCGTTAAGGAAATAGTATACCCGCTCATAGAGAAATGCAACCAGAAAAGCGAATGTGTGTCCGCTTTTCCGGCTGCATAATGTTTGTCAGGATGCACGCTCCGCCCGCTTGACCTGATGGATCCACTTATCGGTGGTAAGCCGCTGGATAAACCAGATCCCTTTGATAACGTAGTCGATACGAACGATCAGCAGGACGGCGAAGGGGGACAGGTTCAGCACCAGGCCCGCAAGATATCCCAAAGGAATGGAGGCGACCCACTGAAAAATAACATCGGCAACCATCAGGAACTGGGTATCGCCGCCGCCCCGCAGGACCCCCTTGCCCAGGGTAGAGGATATGTTCTGGAAGGGCACCACGAGCGCGCTGGCGATCATCATGGTCCTGGTGATCGCTATGGTGTCCGGCGTAATATCGTACAGGCTGATGGACCAATCGCCGACGATAACGACAAGGATCGCGCCGATAACGCCCAGCACCGCCGTCAGCATCAGGAAGGAAAATCCGCGCCGCTTCGCCTCCGCAGCCTCCCCCGCGCCGACAGACTGGCCCACCATGATCCCCGCCGCGCTCCCCACGCCGCTGGTGGCTAGGGTACACATCCGATCCACCACCGATACGATGGAGTACGCGCTGACAAATTCCCTGCCCATGTGGCCCAGGATCATGCCGATGGCGCTGGACGCGAAGGCGAGGATCGTATCACTGATGATCGCGGGGAGCCCCAAGCGGATAAATTCCCGGAGGAGGGGCTTCTCTGGTTGCCGTAGCAGCCGGGTGGGCCGGTAGCAGAGCTTCCTGTCTATGACCAGGACAAAGAAGATACAGACGCCGAACTCGACGGCACGGGAGCACAGCGTCCCCAGGGCCGCGCCGGAAACGCCCATCGCCGGAAATCCCAGCTTTCCAAAAATGAAAACATAGTTGCACCCAATGTTGACAAAAAAGGAGGCCAGGGAGACATACAGGCCGATCCGCGCGTTTCCCACCGAGCGCATAATGTTGGAAATGACCAGGGCGATCCCGTGCGGCAGATAGACCAGCGCCGTAATGCGCAGATATCCGGCGCCGGCGGCGATCACCTCCTGGTCGTTGGTATAGAGCGAGATGATCTGCCGGGGAAGGGCAAGGCTCAGGATCGCAAAAAGCGTGCTGGCGGCAAAGATGATCTGGATCAGTATGTCAAAGACCTTCCGCACGGTCACCTTATCGCCCGCGCCCCAATACTGCGCGGCCAGAACAAGTCCGGCCGCGCTGAGCCCCATACAGAGGAACGTATAGATGTTATAGAACTGGTTCGCCAGCGATGATGCGGATATGGCGGCTTCCCCCAGCTTCCCAACCATGATCGTATCCATCATATTGACGCCCTGATTGATGATCGCCTGGAGGACCACTGGAAGTACGATCATCAGGGCCTCACTGTAAAACGCTTTATCGGTTATGATGTATTTTTTCATTGATCGGTCCATAATTATCAACCACTTTTTTCAAATTATCGGGACAGAGAAAGATCAAATGGAAGCACGGGCAGATCCGCGCTGTTATAGATCGTCAGCTCACAGTAGGCCCGCTGGCAAAACGCGATGCGCAGCGTATGGGCGGTAAGGAACGCATCGGCAGTCAGTACGAGCTCATGGGGCCGGACGCTCACCGTAAAATCGGATACATCCTCCCCATCCGCGGAAATGTCGAAGGTCTCCGGGCGCTCCCCTATAACGTGCAGGCCGCTTCCACAGTGCTTCAGCCGAACAACGACGGACTCCTGCTCCCACTGCGCGCAGAGGACGGTCGGAGAATCCGCCGGCAGATGGCGGTGGTAGACCTTGTCCAGCGCCTGAAGCGCCAGCCGGACCCCGACGGGCTTTTTCCGCTTGGGGTGGATATCGTACCGCATACCGGTGTCCATGGCAGTGACCAGATAGACCCCGGGTTCTTTTTTTGCCAGCTCTGCCTGCGCCCTGCGGATGGGTACAAAGTCAAGATACTCGGCCATCACCTCAAAGGATGCCAGCTGGACCATCAGGAAAGGCAAATCTTCCCTCCAATTGCTGCGCCAGCAACGGACGACGGCCCGCATCATACTCTCATAATGCTCCGAAAAATACTCGTCCGACTCGCCTTGGTACCAGATCACTCCGCTGACGGTATACGGGACGATCGTTTTCAGCATAAACGTGAACAGTCCGCAGGGACGGAACGCGGAGCAGGGCCAATTGTTCATCGTCATCAGCCTATCGTGGGCCGCCTCGTCCAGCAGAGGACGGATAGGGGCCAGATTGGGCTTCCCCATGTCGATATTGCTGCTCAGAATATTCTTTTGCAGGGCAATGTATTTTTCCAGCGTCTCCTCCGGATCAATGGACGACCGTACCTCCCGCGCCTTGTCCAGATAGAACTGCAGATCGCCGGTGAGGTAGTCCTCGGATACCCAGCAGGAGGCGGACGTGCCTCCCCAGGTGCAATTGATCACGCCGACCGGTATCCGCAGCGTTTCATGCAGCCGGTTCGCGAAGTAGAAGCCTACCGCTGTGAAGTAGGGAGACTCCTCTCTGTTCTCTTTTCGCCAAACGCCCGCGTCCGACATCCGGTAATGCGCCTCCTGCCCGGGAAACGATATCTTGGGCACCTCATAGCACCGAATGTCCGGATCCTCCAACAGCAGGGCCTCTTCTCTGTCTGCGTCATGTTTCAGCAGATACTCCATATTGGACTGCCCGCCAGCGATCCAGACCTCTCCAATGGCGACGTCAGTGAACGATATGGAGAATCGACCGCCAGAGACGGTCAGCGTCAATCCGGTCTCTGCCTCCCTCGGTGGCAGATAGGTCTTCCACTTTCCATCTGAGACCTCCGCTACGGCGGCGTCCTCCCCCAGCGTCACCCGCACAGAGGCACACTCCTCCGCCTCTCCCCAGATGCAGACCGGCTTTCTCCGCTGCAGGACCATGGAATCCTGAAAAATCAGCGGTAAACAAATTCGTTCCATCGCCGCCTCCTAAAGCTCCAGCACCTGTTCACGATTTTCAGCAGGATCAAAATAGGCGATTTGGAACGCATGGGTCTTAAAGTCGGCAGTAAGCCGCGCATAGAGGTCTCTATCCTCCCAAGTCATTTCCAGCGTTCCATTCCCCTGGTCCGCTCCAACGGTGAACCGCCCGTCAAACACCTTGTACTGATTCCGGAACCGCATCAGGCGCAGCAGCTTCTGCACAACAGGCTGCGCCGCCGCCTCGTCTACTTCCTGGAGCGAATAGTTGTGGCGGTTGATCCCGCGCCCCTCTCCGCCGTTCTTTAGAAACTCGATATCGTTTTTCCCCGCGAGCATACCCACATAATATACCTGAGGAATGCCGGGCGTAAAAAACTGTACGGCCCGGGCCAGCAGATAGGCGTCATCGTTGCAGTCCAGCGCGTTGTAGTAGGTACATCCCAACTGGTACCGCTGCGCTTGCTTCCCGGTCATTTTGATCATCGAGGGACGTTTGATATACTGCTGTGCCGGTTCGGTGATCTTGTCCACAATGGCGCGTACATGATCGATCTCGTCATCCGTCAGAAGGTCTACCACATCGACCACGCCGATCCCATCGTGCGTATCCAATGTGGTGAACTGATTTCTGGGGCATATGTGCAGCCAGCGGATCAGCCGGTCGGTCCTTCCGGAATGGAGGCCGTGGAGCAGCAGCATAGGCAGCGCGAAATCATATACCCAGTATCCCTTGGCAGCCATCTTCAGCTGGATGGTATAGTTTTCGTGGATCTCGGCCAGCATCTGCGTCCCGGCGGAGCGCAGCGGCTGCATGGCAATATCCAGAACGTTCCAGATGTCGGGTTCCACAAAGAAGCAGGATGTCCCCGGCCGCTTTGACGCATAAGCGAATGCGTCAAAACGGATGAGCGGAACATGCTTGGAAAGCATGGTCAAATTCCTGCCAAAGTAATCCTGGGTAGCCTTAGCATACGGGTCGATATCCACCTGCTCGGAGAAGAATGTGTTCCAAAGCTTGACCTTTTTGCCGTCCTTCCGGGTAAACTCCAGGAAGGCGCCGCCCGGCTTCCGGCGGTACATGGCGTCGTTCTCCGCCTCCGTTGGCTCGCCGTTCGGCCAAAACTCATTCCAGTGGATAAACATATTGCGGTAAGGGGAGGCGTCTCCCTTTTCCATATAGTCCTTAAACTCCCGGCAGCGAATGGATACATGATTCAGCATGAAATCCGCCGCCAGCGTGTATTTTTCCGCCAGGCGGTCAATATCCGACCAGTCCCCAAAGGCAGGTTCCACCTTGTCGTACTCAATGACCGCGAAGCCTCGGTCCCCGGAGGAAGGAAAAAACGGCAGGATATGGATCCCCTTTACCGCTCCCTCGAAGTGTTTTGCAAGGGCGGTCTCCAGTTCCTTCAGATCCCTTCCCATGCTGTCCGCGTATGTGATCAGCATAACTTCATTTTGTATCGGTCTCATGATGCTACTCTCCTCATTTGATTTGATAGGCCCGCGTCAACCCTTGACAGAGCCCAAGGTGATGCCCTTAACGAAGGACTTCTGGAAGAAAGGATACGCGATCAGCACTGGCAGAACGGCGACCACGGCAATGGCCATCCGCACGGCAACGGTGGGTATCTGAACGGTCATGGTAGAGCCGGAGGTCTTGCTGGCCAGAAATACCGCGTTGGAGATCACCTCATTCAAAAAATTCTGAATGCCGTAAAGCTCGTCACTGGACAGGAAATAGACGCCGTTGGTCCAGTTGTTCCAGTATCCGATCATGGCCAGCAGCGCGATCGTGGCAATAATGGGCCGGCTCAGGGGCAGCACGATCCGGGTCAATATCTGGACTTCGCTGGCTCCATCGATCTTGGCCGCCTCGATCACCTCGTCGGCAATGTTGGAATTGATGTAGGTGCGCATGGTGATGATATAGAAGGCGTTCATCAGCAGATACGGCACGATCAGCGCCCAAATGGTATTTTTGATATGCAGATAATTCGCATAGACCATATAGGTGGGGACCATGCCGCCGTTGAACAGCATGGTAAAGAACAGGAACAGGGATATAGCGTTCCGGCCCGGCAGGTCCTTCCTGGACAGGGGATAGGCGAAGAGCGTTGTCAGCGTAACATTGGCGATAACGCCTACCGTGGTAACAAAAACGCTGATGCCCAGCGAATGCAGTAAGTTTTTCCTGGTCGTCCAGAGAAACCGGTACGCATCCAGACTGAACTCCTCCGGGAGAAGGGAGTAGCCGTTCACGGCAAGCGTTGCCTCAGAGGTGATCGAACTCATGAAAAGGAGAAGGAACGGAAACAGGCACGCGATAGTAAGGAGCGCCATCAGCACATACATGAAGGCGATAAACGGTTTGTTCCTGGTGATCATAGCTCAGCTTCCCTTCCTTTCATCAGAACAGCGCGCTTTCGCTGTCGACCTTGCTGACGATCTTATTTGCAGTGACTACGCAGATAAAGCCCAGCAGGGACTGGAGGAAACCCGCCGCGGAGGACCGCCCGATATCGTTCAGCTCCAGCAGCGCGCGGTATACGTAGGTGTCAATGGTTTGCGTCGTGGAATACAGCAGGCCGCTATGCATAGGGACCTGATAGAAAAGCCCGAAATCGGAGAAGAATATCCTGCCGACAGCCAGCAGCATCAGTATGATGACCGTTCTTTTCAGGCACGGGAGCGTCACATACCGGATCTGATGCCAAGTGCCGCCGCCATCTACGACTGTCGCTTCGTAAAGCGTCTTATCGATCCCAATCAGAGTGGAGTAATAGAGGAGCGACTGGTAGCCGAAACTCATCCATAGATGCACGATCACCAGAATGACCGGCCATGGCTTTGGG
>CATOKC010000080.1 GCA_951800675.1 uncultured Oscillibacter sp. | reverse complement strand
AATTCCTTCGCCTTCACCCGCGAACCGCTTTGCTGGGTTCGCGGGTGATTTTTTTACGGGGGACGAAGGACGAGGGACGGGAGACGAAGGACGAGAGACGAGGGACGTAGGACGAGGGATGAGAGACGGGGGAGGGCGATTTGAGAGGGCTATTGGGCGTTCTCTAGCGCGTCCATTTCCCGGAGGGCACGGAGCTGGATGGGGATTGCGCAGAGGAGGGTTAGGATATCCGCCGCCGATTGGGTCATCTCCACCCCCAGCAAGCCCAGGGAGCGGGACAGGATGTACACCAGGGGGATGAAGAAAATACCCTGGCGGGACATGGCCACGAAGGTGGCCCCGGCGGTCTTGCCGATGGTTTGGAGCATCATGTTGCTCATGACAATCCAGCTGGAAAGGCACAAGGTGACGCACTGGAAGCGCAGGGCCATGGCCCCGATTTCAATGACCTCCGAATCGTCCCGGAAGAGGGCGATGAGCTGGGGCGCGAAGGCAAAGCCCAGGGCGCTGACCGCCAAAAGGAAGCCGAAGGAGGTCTTTACGCAGAACCAGAAGCCCTGCTTTACCCGGTGGTAGAGCTTCGCGCCGTAGTTGAAGCCGCAGACGGGCTGGAAGCCCTGGCCGAAGCCAATCATGGTGGACCCGCCGAACATCATGATGCGCTGGACCACCCCCATGGCGGCGATGGCCGCGTCGCCATAGGGCCCGGCGGCCCGGTTCAGGCAGATGGTGGCCACGCTGGCAAGACCCTGCCTCGCCAAAGAGGGGAGGCCCCCCCGGACGATTTGGACATAATAGGGGAGCTTCAGCTGGACCCGGGAGATGTGGATATGGAGATTGCCCCCCTTGGCGCAGCCCGCCAGGAGGAGGCAGAAGCTGACAAACTGGCTGATGATGGTGGCCCAGGCCGCCCCGGCCACCCCCAGGCCGAAGGTAAAGATCAGCAGGGGGTCCAGGCCGATGTTCAAAACCGCGCCGCTGGCGATGCCCACCATGGCATAGGCCGCCGAGCCTTGGTAGCGCAATTGGTTGTTCAGCACCAGGGAGGAGGTCATCCAGGGGGCCCCGAAGAGGATGACCCGGAGGTAGGCCTTCGTATAGGGCAGGATGGTAGCGGTGGAGCCCAGGAGCATGGCCAGGGGCTCCAGGAAGAGCTGACCCAAAAGGCAGATCAGCAGCCCCGCCGCCATGGCGGCGAAAAAGCCGGTGGCGGCCATGTTGCTGGTCTCCTCGTAGTTCTGCTTTCCCAGCTCCCGGGAGATGAAGTTGCCGCTGCCGTGGCCGAAGAAGAAGCCCACCGCCTGGATGATGGCCATGAGGGAGAACACCACTCCCACCGCCCCGGTGGCGCTGTTGCTTTTCAGCATGCCCACGAAGAAGGTATCCGCCATGTTGTAGAAGGAGGTAACCAGCATGCTGATGATGCAGGGCAGGGCCAACCGGCAGATCAGGCGGCTGACGGGAGTCTCGGTCATCTGGTGGAATTTTTGTTCCTGCTTTTCGTCCAAGTGGTCGTCCATATCGGGCCCCGCCTTTCTCTTTCTGTTCGTTATATGCAACCAGTATAACACGGCCCGTCCCGGAACGGAAGCGGGATTTTTACCAAAAGCGCCGGGACGGCGGACGGCCCCGCCGCATAGAATGAGCTAGGTCCCCGGAAAGCCGGGACCAATTTCCAGGAAACGAGGGATTCCCTTTGCGTATCAACGAGGCCTATGAGCACGCGGCCATTCTCCCCTGCCCGGGAGAGGACAGCGGCTGCAATAAAATCGTGACCCAATGCGTGGACGTCACCGCGCCGGTGACCTTGGTCCCCACCGCCTCCCTGGGCACCGTTACGGTTGCCTGCCAGGGCGTGCCGGTGGTAAACTGCGCGACCGACCCCTGCGGAACCTCCAGCACCATCACCGTCACCCAGCGGGTCTGCGTCACCATCCCGGTGCGCTATGACGTGAGCATGAATACCTGCGACCCCACCATCTCCTGCGCCGACGGCGGGTCCTGCGGGCCCTGCTCCCCCTGCGGCTGCAAGGCGTAACGGTCCATAAAAAAACCCGGCCGCAAAGCGGCCGGGTTTTTCAACCGGATTCCTCACTCCGCCAGGAGCTTCAGGCCAGCCAGATAGCCCTGGACGCCCCGGCCCCGGATGCTGCCGACGCAGGCGTCCCGGATGTAGGAGACGTGGCGGAATTCCTCCCGGGCGTCGGGGTCTGAAATATGGACCTCCACCGTGGGAATGCCCACGGACTTCACCGCATCCAGCAGGGCGATGCTGGTGTGGGTGTAGGCTCCGGGGTTAATCAGGATGCCGTCCACCTTGTCGAAGTAGGCCTGCTGGATGGCGTCCACCAAATCCCCCTCGTGGTTGGACTGGAAGAAGGAGACCGTTACCCCCAGCGTTTCCGCCTCGGCGGTGATCATATTCTCCAGATCCACGTAGTCCGTGTTGCCGTAGATTTCCGGCTGGCGGATGCCCAGCAAATTCATGTTGGGGCCGTTGATCACCAGGATGCGCTTCTTTTTCTCACTCATAAAAATCCCTCCAAATTTCTCCGGCGGCTTCCGCCGGGCTGTTGACGTTCCAAATCTCCCGGTCCGCCGCCGCCCGGTACAGCGGGTCCCGGAGGCGCTCCATCTCCTCCAGCTTCCCGGCCTGGGAGAGGGGGCGGCCCTCGGTGGGCAGGTCCTCCAGCCTCCGCCGGAGGCGGTACACCCGGCCCGTGCGGCGCATGGCGGCCCGGTTCTCCTCCCGGAGGACGGCTCCGCCGCCGGTCGCGATGATCTGCCCGCTCTTGGCGCAGGCCTCCGTTAAAACCTCGTGCTCCAGCCGCCGGAAAGCGCCCTCTCCCTGGGAGGCGAACATCTCCGGGATGGACATGCCCGCCCGGCGGGCGATTTCCCCGTCCAGGTCCACGAAGGGTTTCCCGGACCGCTCCGCCAGGAGCTTGCCCACGGTGGTCTTGCCGCTGCCGGGCATCCCCACCAGCACGAGGTTGGTCATCTCCCGCCAAAGCCGGGCGGTGATGGCCTCCGTCTCCCCGTCGGGGATGGGCTTATCAAAAAACAGCTCCTCCGCCCGCTTGGCCTGGTGGACCAGCATGGAAAGCCCCCCGGCATGGCGGAGGCCCAGCGCCTCCGCCTGTAAAAGGAGGTCCGTCCGCCCGGGGTTGTAAATCACGTCCGCCACGTCCGTCAGGCCCGGGAGGCGGCGCGGGTCCACAGGGGCCCCGTCCATATGGGGCCACATGCCCACGGGGGTGGTGTTGATGAGGACCTCCGCGCCGCCGTGGCGGTCCGGCAGGGTTTCATAATTGTCCGGCCCGGAGCGGGAGATCACCGCGATCTCCCGGGCTCCCTCCCTCCTCGCCGCCGCCTGGGCGGTGAGGGAGGCCCCGCCGCCGCCCAGGATCACCACGTTCTTTCCCTTGAGAGAAATCCCCGCCCGGCGGAGCATATACAAAAAGCCGTCGATGTCCGTGTTATAGCCCGCCAGCTTCCCGTCCCGGCGGACCAGGGTGTTTACGCTTCCAATGGCCTCCGCCGCCGGGTCGATCACGTCGCAGAATCTCATCACGTCCCGCTTGTAGGGAATCGTGACGTTCAGCCCGCCGACGTCCTCCCGGCGGAGAAAATCCCCCAGCTGCTCGGGCTCCAGCTCAAAGAGGCGGTAGCCCTCGCGGCCCAGGGCCTTGTGGATGGGAACGGACCAGCTGTGGCCCAGGCGGCGGCCCAGAAGGCCGTAACACTTTTCGCTCATACTTCCGCGTAGTTCCCCAGGAAGTGGAACCGGGCGCAGCTGCGCTCCATCTCCTCCAGGCAGGCCCGGACGCTGGGGTCCCGGAGGTCCGCCTCCAGCTCGATGAAGAAGATGAACTCGAAGTCGCTGCCGCTGACAGGGCAGGACTCCAGCTTGGTCATGTTGATATCCAGGGCCGCCAGCTTGGAGAGCATCTCATACAGGGCCCCGGGCTTGTTCTCAAAGGCGATAATCAGGCTGACCCGGCTGGCTCCGGCGTAGATGGCCGGGTCCTTGGCCACGCAGATGAAGCGGGTGTAGTTGTTGTCGCTGTTTTGGATTTGGCCGTTGACGCACTCCAGGCCGTACAGCGCCGCGCAGGGGTGGGAGGAGATGGCGGCGGCGCGCTTATTTCCCGACTCGGCCACCAGCTTCGCCGCCACGGCGGTGTTGTCGCAGGGGATGACCTTGACTCCCTTGAGGCCGTCTAAGAAGCGGCCGCACTGGCCGATGGCCTGGGGATGGGAGTAGATTTCCGTAATCTCCTCCGGCTTCACCCCCGGGAGGGCCAAAAGCTCATGGCGGATGCAAAGCCGGGTGGAGCGGACGATGGTCAGGCTGTGCTCCTGCAAAAGCTCATACACCGCCCGGACGGAGCCGTTGGAGCTGTTTTCAATGGGCAGCACGCCGAACCTGCAAAAGCCCGCCTCCACAGCGGAGACCACCGCGTCAAAGGTCTTGACGTACATGATGCCGCCCCGGGGGAACATCTTGTCACAGGCCGCCTGGGAATTGCCCCCCTCGATGCCCTGACAGGCGACCAATCCCGTCTGGGGGAAGAGCTGGTCCCGGTTTTCAAGGCACGCCCGGACCTGGGCCCCCACCTTGGTGGGCGCGTCGATGAGCTCCGCCTGGCGGGACCGGGCCAGCTCGAACAGGGTGGAGAAGAGGTGGTAGGCGTAGCGCTCCCGGCTTCCGGCGCTCTCCGTCACCTTGGCCAGCACCGCCCGCTCCCGCTCCTTGTTCAAAATGGGGAGATGGTGCTCGTTTTTATAGGCGGCGACTTCCTCCGCCAGGTCCATGCGCTCCAGAAAGAGCTTCAGCAATTGCTCGTCTACGGCGTCAATCTTGGCGCGGATATCAGAAAGTTCCATGATTTCCCTCCAACAGCATATCCAAAAGTACGGCGGCCGTCACCGCCTCCACCACCGGCACCGCCCGGTGGGCCACGCAGGGGTCGTGCCGCCCGTGAACGGCCAGCTCCGCCGCCTCCATCCGGGAGAGGCGGACGGTTTTCTGGGCCTTCCCAATGGACGGCGTGGGCTTCACCGCCGCCCGGAGCACCAGGGGCATCCCCGTGGTGATGCCCCCCAGGACGCCTCCGGCGCGGTTGGTCTCCGCCCGGATTTTGCCGTCCTCCAGGGTAAAGGGGTCGTTGTTCTCCGAGCCCCGGAGCTCCGCCGCCCGGAAGCCCTCGCCAAACTCCACGCCCTTCACGGCGGGGATGCCGAAAAGGGCCGCGGCCAGGCGGTTCTCTACGCCGCCGAACATGGGCTCTCCCAGCCCGGGCGGCAGGCCGGCGGCGGCGCACTCGATGACGCCCCCCACGCTGTCCAAATCGTTCCTCGCCTCCAAAATAGCGGCGCGCATCCGTTCCCCCACCTCCTCGTCCAGGACGGGGAAGGGCTTGGCGGCGATTTCTGAAAAGAGCGCCGCCGTGGGGTACAGGGGGAAGGGCCGGTCGCGAATCCCCGCCACAGAGGCCAGGTGGGCCCCCACGAAGATTCCCCGGCGGGCCAGAATCTGCTTGGCAATCCCTCCGGCCACGCACAGGGGCGCCGTCAGCCGCCCGGAGAAGTGGCCCCCGCCCCGCATGTCGGCGTGGCCGCCCCACTTGGCCCAGGCGGTGAAATCCGCGTGGCCCGGCCGGGGCTTGTCGGCAAGCTCGCCGTAGTCCTTCGAGTGCTGGTCCGCGTTTTTTATCACGGCGCACAGCGGCGCGCCGCAGGTCTTTCCCCCCTCCAGGCCGGAGAGGAACTCCGGCACGTCGGTTTCCTTCCGGGCGGTGGAGAGGGGGCCCGTTCCCGGCCTCCGGCGGTCCAGGAAGCGCTGGAGCTCCTCCAGGTCAATCGCCTCCCCGGCGGGGAGGCCGTCCACCACCACGCCGATGGCCTTTCCGTGGGACTGGCCGAAGACGCTGACGCGGAGAATGTTACCAAACTCAGAGGACATGGACCGCACCTCCCAGGTTCTCGTAATCCCGCCAGAAGTTGGGGTAGGACTTTTTCACCGCCTCCGCCCCCCGGATGACGACAGGCCCCTGGCACCGGGTGGCGGCGATGGCGGCGGCCATGACGATTCGGTGGTCGTTGGCCCCGTCCACCACGCCGCCGGGAAGGGTGGAGACGCCGTAAACCGTCAGTCCGTCCTCCTCCTCGCTGACCGCGCCCCCCAGGGCTTTCAGCATCCGGGCCACGGTTGTCAGGCGGTCGCTCTCCTTCAGGCGGAGGCGGGCGGCGTGGGTGAAATGGGTGGTCCCCCGGCGGACGGCGGCCATGACCGCCAGGGGCGGCAGGAGGTCCGGGCAGTCGGAGAGGTTGATTTTCACCTCGCCCGTAAGGGCCAGCTTTTTGTAGTGGCCCACCACCGCCGCGTCCCCCTGGGCCGACTGGCCCTTGAGGCCCCGAAGCCGCAGGTTGCTTCCCAGGGAGAGGGCGGCGTACCAAAAGGCCGCCTGGGACCAGTCCGCCTCCACAGTCTCCTCAAAGGGGCTGTAAATCCCCGGCTCGACGCCAAAGCCGTTCAGCGCCGGGGACCAGCGGACATGGACGCCGCACCGGGCCAGCACGCCCATGGTCATGGAGGTGTAGGAGGCGGATTCCAGCTTCGTGGTGCTGATCACCACGCTGGGCCCCTCCAGCAGGGGCAGGGCCATCAAAAGGCCGGTGAAAAACTGGCTGGACACGTCCCCCCGGAGGCGGTATTCCCCGGGGGAAAGGCTCCCCCGGACGGTGAGGGTGCCGTCCTCCAGGGCGTAGGAAATCCCCCGCCGGTCAAAGAGGTCGAAATAGGGCTGCTGGGGCCGCTCCATCAGCCGTCCCCGGCCGGTGAACACGCCCCCCTGGTCCACCGTCAGGGCAATGGGAATCAAAAAGCGCAGGGTGGACCCGGATTCCCCGCAGTCGAACTGGGGCAGGTCCCCGAAGAGACGGCGCTCCCCGCCGATTCCGGCAATTTGAAGGCGGTCCTCCCTGGTCTCCCAGGAGGCCCCCAGGGCCTCCATACAGCGGAGGGTGGCCTCGATATCCTCGGAGAAGGCCACGTTCTTGACCACGCTGGTCCCCGCCGCCAGGGCGGCGGCGAGAATCCAGCGGTGAGCCAGGGACTTGCTGGGAGGCGGCGTGACCACGCCGGAGAGGCGGCGGGGGGTGATCTTGACGTCCATCTACGCCTCCCATCCCGCCCGGATGACGGGCAGCAGTTCCGCCACGGGCACGGTTTTCAATTCGCACAGGCCGATGCGCTTTGGAACCACCAGGGTGATGCTTCCGCCGGAGCGCTTCTTATCCGCAAGCGCCGCCTCCGCCAGGGCCTCCGGGGAGAACTGCGTGGAGACGGGCAGGGCGTTTTTCGCAAGACACGCGCCGATTCGATTGGCGATGGGCTCCTCCGTCCACTCTAGGGCCTCGGCGGCCCGGGCGATTATGGCCAGCCCCGCCGCCACGGCGTGGCCGTGGGGAACCGTATATCCGCTGCATTTTTCAATGGCGTGGCCCACGGTGTGGCCCAGGTTCAAGAGCTTCCGCTCTCCCTGCTCCTTCTCGTCCCGCTCCACCACTCCGGCCTTGTATTCCACGCACCGGGCGATAACCTCCGCCGGGTCCGCTTTCAGCGTGCCGTCCTCAAAGAGGGCGAACAGGCCCTCGTCGCAGAGGACCCCGGTTTTCACCGCCTCCGCCGCCCCGTCGGCAAAGACCTCTGGCGGCAGGGTTTTCAGGCAGTCCGTATCGCACAGCACGGCGGCGGGCTGGAGGAAGGCCCCGGCCAGATTCTTCCCGGCCTTTAAGTCAATGGCGGTCTTGCCCCCCACGGAGGAGTCCACGGCGGAGAGCAGGGTCGTCGGCATCTGCGCATACCGGACGCCCCGGAGGTACACGGCGGCGGCAAAGCCCGCCATGTCCCCCACCACGCCGCCGCCCAGGGCGACGAGGCAGTCGGAGCGGGTCAGGCGCTCCTTTGCCAGAAACTCCAGGATGTCCAACAGGGTGGAGAGGTTCTTGCTCTCCTCCCCGGCGGGAAATTCAAAGGTACTGACGGCATAGCCCGCCGCTTTTAAGCTCTCCGTTACCGTCTCCAGGTACAGCGGCCCCACGATGGAATCCGTGACCACCGCCATATGGCAGGGGGGAACGGCCTCCCGCAGCCGCTGGCCGCAGTCCTTCAAAAGGCCTGGGCCGATGGCGGCCGTATAGGCGGGAACGGTGTTCACCCGTATCTCTTTATAGTCCGGCATGGGCGGTCCTCCTTCAATTTCCTCCGGCGGTGGCTTTCAGCTCCCGGCCCTCCCGGAGAAGGGCCCGGACCCGCTCCGCGTCGCCGGATTTCAGGGCCTGGGAATAGGCGGTGAGGTTCTCAATCAGAATATCCAGCTCCTTCACCAAATAGTCCGCGTCGTCCAAAAACAGCTCCGTCCACATGTCCTCGTCCAGCCGGGCCACCCGGGTCATGTCCTGGAAGCTTCCGGCGGAAAAGCCCCGGCGGCGCTGGGCCTCCGGCGATTTTACATAGGCGCTGGAGGTGATGTGGGCCAGCTGGGAGGTGAAGGCGATGATGCGGTCGTGCTCCTCCGGGTCCGAGAAGGTGAGCCCGGCAAAGCCGATGTCCAGGAAGAAGGCTTTCAGCGTCTCCAGAAGCTGCATATCCGTCCGCTTGTCCGGGGTGAGAATCATGGAGGCCCCCACGTACAAATCCTCGGAAGAGGCGGTGAAGCCGCCCCGCTCCCGTCCCGCCATGGGGTGCCCGCCGATGTAGGCAAAGCCATGTTCCTCCGCCAGGGGGGCCAGGGCCTCCACCACCACCCGCTTCACGCCGCACAGGTCCACCACGATGGCGGATTTGGCGATCTGGCCCGCGTGGTCCCGCACCCACTTCACCGCCGCGCCGGGGCAGATGGCAACCAGGAGCAAATCGCACCGGGGCAGGTTCTCCTCCGTCAGGGGGCCGTCGATGGCCCCGCTCATCCGGGCCAGGGCCATGGTCTCCTGGTCCAGGTCCGCGCCGTAGACGGTGTGGGCCGTCCGGGCCTTGACGCTTTTCGCCATGGAGCCGCCGATGAGCCCCAGGCCCACAATGCCGACGTTCATCTCCCGCCCTCCTTACTCGTTGTCCAGCTCCCGCATCACGGCGTGGAGCTTCAAAAGCTTCTTCGCCAGGGGGTCAAAGACCTCCGGCTTCAAGGACTGCGGCCCGTCGCACAGGGCGTGGGCCGGGTCGTTGTGGACCTCAATCTGGAGCCCGTCGGTCCCCGCCGCCACGGCGGCCCGGGCCATGGGCTCCACCAGCCAGTACTTGCCCGTGGCGTGGCTGGGGTCCACGATGATGGGCAGGTGGGTGAGCTGGCGCATCACCGGAATGGCGGAGAGGTCCAGGGTGTTCCGGGTGTAGCTCTCGAAGGTGCGGATGCCCCGCTCGCAGAGAATCACGTGCTCGTTTCCGCTGGCCATGACGTATTCGGCGCTCATCAGCCACTCCTCGAAGGTGGCGGACATGCCCCGCTTGATCATGACGGGCTTGTCCTGGTGGCCCACGGCCTTCAAAAGGTCGAAGTTCTGCATATTCCGGGCCCCGATCTGGATGACGTCCACGTCCTGAAAGAGGGGCAGCTGGGTCACGTCCATCAGCTCCGTCACAATGGGAAGCCCCGTCTCCTGCCGGGCGGTCTTCAAGTACTCCAGGCCCGTGGCCCCCAGGCCCTGGAAGGCGTAGGGGGAGGTCCGGGGCTTGAAGGCCCCGCCCCGGAGCATGGTGGCCCCGCTGGCCTTCACCGCCTTGGCGATGGCCACCACCTGCTCCTCGCTCTCCACGGAGCAGGGGCCCGCCATGATGGTCAACGTGCCGCCGCCGATCTGGGTGTTCCCCACGGGGATGACGGTATCCTCCGGGTGGAACTTCCGGTTGGCGTTCTTATAGGGCTCCTGGACCCGCTTCACGTCCTCGACGATATCCAGGGCGGCGATGAGGTCGATGTCCAGCTTGGAGGTGTCTCCCACCAGGCCCAGGATGGTGTTGGCCTCGCCGATGCTGGTGTGGATGGTGACGCCCTTTTCCTGGAGCCAGGAGATGAGGCTGTCCAATTGGTCCCGGTTGGGGTTGTGCTTCAAAATGACAATCATGGCGGATTCCTCCTAATGAAAATTTGTTTCCAGGGAAACGCAAAAAGGCCCGCAGCCGGTTTGGCTGCGGGCCGCTTCGTACATCGCGTCCTAAATCAGGACCGGAAGCTCACACACGCTCGGTTTCAGCCAAACCACGAAAAGCCTTACCAAACTTGGTAAAGCTAAAGTAGAAATAGCCGTATTCAGCGGTGCGGGCAATGGCGGTCATGGCTGGGTTCCCCTTTGCTCTTTAGATGTTTAAAGCATAACACAATACCGCGAAAATGGAAATTGTGAGTTTTTACAAATGAACAGCCGGCAGCGGCCAGCAAATCATGCTTTTCTGACAATTGCGTTTGCCACGCCTCCCGCAGTCCCGGCGTTCCCTGTAAAAGGGCGGGCACGCAGGTCCGCCCCCGCAAAATACGCGGTCGGGAGCGCGGCGGTTTTGAAAAAAGGCGTCAGGCGGCGGGGAGGCATCCGGCCATTAAGAGGCTGGTGGCCTTGAGGATATAGTTGGCGTCCCGGACCATGCTGGCCCGGGTGTCCATGTACTGCTCGTGGAGCTCCTCTAAGGCGGCGATGAGGTCCCGGCGGGCCTGCTGGCGGCGGAGGTGCTGGTGGGCAAGATAGCCCCGCATGAAGCGGCGGAAATCCGTCTCGTAATTGTGGTGGTCCAGCATGGTGTTGGGGTAGTCCGGGTTGTGGGGGTATGTATAGGCGTCGGCCAGGTAGTGGGTCAGCTTGCCCAGGGTATAGTACTGCCACATGGTCCACCGCCGGCGGCGCTGGAGCTTTAAAATCTTGGCGTTGATATAGGCCCGGGAATTGGTATAGTTGTGGCCCTTGAGCTTGTTGTAGCGCAGGGAGCCCTTCAAATAGCTGAGGGGATTCACGTCCGGCTGAAAGGACCCGAAGAGGAAGGCCAGCTCAAAGCGCCGGGCGGAAAAGCCCGTGCCGCTGCGCAGCAGCGTCTGGGCCAGCAGGGTGTGGGTACGTTTCTGCAAAGTTAGCTCCTCCTAACCGCAAGAATAGGTTTAGTATAGCATATTCTCCAGCGGGACGCAAGGGGAAGGCTGTATAAAATTTTTGTATGATCTTGTCAAAATTCACGATTCCGGGGGGCGTCCTCGCCCTCGCGGGCGGGGGAGAATCCAGCCGGGCAACGCGCAGCCATCGCTGGTATCCATTCTTCCCCGCCCGAAGGGCGAGTTCCGGCCTCAGAACTGAGGCAAATTCCGCACCGCCGCCGCGCAGCGGGGACAAAGGGCAGGATGCTCCGCGTCCGTCCCGACGGCGGGCAGCACCTTCCAGCAGCGCTCGCACTTGCCGCCCTCGGCCTTGCGGACCTCCACGGTGGCCTCGCTCCCGGTCTGGACCGCCGCCTGGGACACAATCAGCAGATCCGCCAGGTTCGGCGTCTCCGCCAGCCAGCCCTCCGCCTCCGGCACCGTGACGGTGACAGCCGCCTCCAGGCTCTTGCCAATCTTCTTCTCGCTCCGCGCCGTCTCCAGAGCGGCGTTCACCTTGTCCCGCAGGGCCTCAATCACCGCCCAGCGCTCCATGGCCGCCTCGTCCAGGGCGTAGTCCGTGAAGGGCTGGTGCATGTCGTTGAACAAAACGTTCCGGGCGTCGTCTCCCTCCCGGTGGGCCATGGCCTGCCAGATCTCGTCGCAGGTGAAGCAGAGAATGGGGGCCATGATCCGGGTCATGGTGTCCAGAATCAGGTACAAGGCCGTCTGGGCGCTGCGGCGGGGGGCCCCGTCCTTCTCCTCGCAGTAGAGCCGGTCCTTGATCACGTCCAGGTAGAAGTTGGACATGTCCACCACGCAGAAGTCGTTGACGGCGTGGGTGGCCGCCAGGAACTCATAGTCGTCGTAGGCCGCGAAGCACTTCTCCATCAGGGCGTTCAGCCGCGTCACCGCCCAGCGGTCCAGCTCCTCCATCTCGCCGGGGGCGGTCAGGTGGTTGGGGTCGAAGCCGTCCAGGTTCCCCAGGCAGTACCGGGCTGTGTTGCGGAATTTCAGGTAGTTCTGGGCGAGCTGCTTGAAAATATCGTGGGAGCAGCGGACGTCGGCGTGGTAGTCCGTGTTCGCCGCCCAGAGGCGCAGGATGTCCGCGCCGTATTTGTCAATCACCTCGGCGGGGTCCATGCCGTTTCCGGCGGATTTGTGCATGGCCTTGCCCTCGCCGTCCACGGTCCAGCCGTGGGTGACGCACTCCTTGAAGGGCGCGCCCTTGCCGAAGGCCCCCACGGCGGTGAGCAGGGAGCTCTGGAACCAGCCCCGATACTGGTCCAGCCCCTCCATATACATGGTGGCGGGCCAGAAGCCCTGGTCCTTCCTCATGGCGGCGTAGTGGGTGGAGCCGGAGTCGAACCAGCCGTCCAGGGTGTCCGTTTCCTTCTCAAAGCCGGACTTCCCGCCGCAGTGGGGGCAGGCGAACCCGGCGGGGAGAATCTCCTCCGCCTCCTTGGCGAACCAGGCGTTGGAGCCCTCGGCGCCAAAGAGCTTGGAGATGGCCTCGATGGTCTCGTCCGTCACCACGGGCTTGCCGCAGTCCTCGCAGTAGACCACGGGGATGGGCAGGCCCCAGCGGCGCTGGCGGGAAATGCACCAGTCGGAGCGCTCCCGGATCATGGACTTCATCCGGTCGATGCCCCACTTGGGCACCCAGCGGACCTCGTCGGCGGCGGCGCAGGCCTCGTCCTTGAAGGAATCCACGGAGCAGAACCACTGGGGCGTGGCCCGGAAGATGATGGGGCTCTTGCAGCGCCAGCAGTGGGGATAGCTGTGGACGATGTCCTCAGAGGCGAGGAGCATCCCGCTTTCCCTCATGTCCTGGAGGATGACGGGGTTCGACTCGTCGGTGGTCATGCCGGCGTATTTTCCGGCGTAGTCCGTGTGCCTGCCCTGGTCGTCCACGGGGACCACCATGTCCATGCCATAGCGCTTGCAGGTCTGGTAGTCGTCCGCGCCGAAGCCCGGGGCGGTGTGGACGCAGCCGGTGCCGGAATCCATGGTGACGTAATCCGCCAGCACCAGGCGGCTGGTCTTGGGCAGGAAGGGGTGGTCCGCCAGCATATTCTCGAAGAAGCCGCCGGGGTGAGTCTCCACGATCTCCCAGGAATCGAAGCCGCCCAAGGACATGACCTTCTCCGCCAGGGCCTCCGCCACGATATAGTGCTCGCCACCCGCCGCCTTCACAATGGCGTAGCTCTCGGCGGGGTGGAGGGCGATGGCCAGGTTCCCCGGCAGGGTCCAGATGGTGGTGGTCCAAATGACGAAGAACAGCTTGCTCTTATCAAAGGCCCCCAGCTTCCCCTGGTCGTCGCGCATGGGGAACTTCACGTAGACGGTGGTAACGGGGTCCTCCTGGTACTCGATTTCCGCCTCCGCCAGGGCGGTTTCGTCGTGGGGGCACCAGTACACGGGCTTGAGGCCCTTGTAAATGTAGCCTTTCTTGTACATCTCCCCGAAGACCTTCACCTCCTCGGCCTCGAAGCCGGGGTCCATGGTGAGGTAGGGGTGGTCCCAGTCGCCCACGACGCCGATGCGCTTGAACGCCTCCCGCTGAACGTCCACATAGTGGGCGGCGAAGTCATGGCAGGCGGAGCGGAAGTCGGGGATGCTCATGGCCTTGTGGTTGAGCTTATTCTGCTTGATGATGTTGGATTCGATAGGCATTCCGTGGTTGTCCCAGCCGGGGATATAGGGGGTGTAATAGCCCCGCATGGCGTAGGACCGGGTGATGATGTCCTTAATGGCCTTGTTCATGGCGGTGCCCATGTGGATGGACCCGTTGGAGAACGGGGGGCCGTCGTGGAGGCTGAAGAGGGGCTTGCCCTCGTTCTTTTTGAGGAGCTCATGGTAGAGGTCCTCCGTCTCCCAGCGCTTGAGCATCTCCGGCTCCCGCTTGGGCAGTCCCGCCCGCATGGGGAAGTCGGTCTTCGGCAGGCAGATGGTTTTGTTGTAGTCCATTTTGTATTACTCCTTTATAATATTACTATTTGTGTTTTATTGAGCTGCCATCAAATTAAAAATAGAAGTTTGTCCGCCAGGGCCCGCTGCCGCAGGTGTTCTGGGACACTTGGTCAATTTTCCACTCTTCGGCCTCCGGTTTCAACTCAAAGCGGCAGTCGCTGCCGAAGCCGTCGAAGGCCCGGACAATCACCACGGCCTTGCTCTTGCTTTTCATGGTGAAGACGACCTCCGCCGCTCCCTTCAAGCAGGCAAAATCCGCTGGGTCTCCCATGCTCTGGCAGCAGTCCCGGCGCCGGGCCAAAAGCTTTTCCGTACAGCGGGGGTCCAGCAGGGCTTTGTAAGCGTCCCGGTAGTAATCCCAAAGGGCTTTGCTGTTGGGGTGGGCCTGGGTGGAGTAAATACCGCCGGGGCGTTCTGCCCGCTGCTTCTGTCCCCGGGCGCAAAACTTCTCCTCCAGAGCGCAGAGGCCCCGCAGAAGCTCTATCAACGGCGGGACGATCTCCTCCGCCAGGGGGCGGAACTTCTCCGGGGTGTCCGCGAGGACCAGCGTAATCGTACCCGGCAGCTTCAACGTTATCATCTCCAAATGGTATTTTGTTAAACGCAGAATACCGTTTGTATTCTGCGCATATCCGAGAATATCAAAAAACGCCTCCGTCTCCCTTTCAAGAGACGGAGGCGCTGTCAGCGCTCCGCGATACCACTCTTCTTGCCGTCCCCCTCGCAAGGAACAGCCCCTCAGCGCCCGCCAATACGGGCCGGCGGAATAACGCCCGCCACACGTCCACACCTACTCGCGCTGTCTTTCAGCAGGAGGCTCCAAGGTGATTTTCGCCGCCGCTCCCGGCCGCCTCGCACCAAAGCGGCGGCTCTCTTGGCGGGTTGACGCGCGGCTACTCGTCCTTATCAACGCCAAATGTTCAGTTGCACCTTATCATAGCACGTTTTTTTCGTTTGTCAACCAGTAACATTGCAAATTTTCCAATAGACGCTCAGCGCTTCTTATGAAGGGCTTCCAGCGCCAGCTCGCCCGCCAGCTTAAAAAGGGTGTCGGACAGTACCTGCTCGGTGCTCCGTCCCGCCTGTTTTGCTACCTTCTCGTAAAACGCCGCAGTTTCCGCCGACAGGCGGATGTTGTATTCTTTCATGGGAATCACCTCCTTCCCTCATTATAGATAGAATCTATCTGGATTGCAATAGATAATTTTCATCTAAGCTATTCTCTGTATGAGGTGGTTTTGGTGAAAAACAGAATCCGGGATTTGCGGGAAGATCATGATTTAACCCAGGAGACCGTTGCGGAGGCGCTTGGCATTACGCAGAGAAAATACAGCTATTTGGAAACCGGGCAGCAGCCATGGACGGAGGAATTTCTCATCGGGCTGGCCAAGTACTATCACACCAGCATTGACTATCTGGTGGGACTGACGGACAGCCCGAGGCCCTACCGGTAGGGGAGCCTGTATTCGCCCTTGCGGGCGGGGGATTTTAGCTAGGATGCTAGCTGGTGCATTGCACCCCCCATTTTCTCTTTTTCTTCCAGAAGAAAACGAGAAAACGGGCCGTGCACGGTCCAAAAGAGAAAAAGAAGGATCGCCCCCGCGGG
>CATOKC010000079.1 GCA_951800675.1 uncultured Oscillibacter sp. | reverse complement strand
TTTGGCGGCGGCCTGGGACGAGGCGGCGGACGGGGCCTGCGGAGCGGCTGCCGGAATTTCTACGCCTAAACAGGAAAACGGGCCGGCATGCGCCGGCCCGTTTTCTCCCTCATGGCCCCGCCGGGCTCAGTTCCCGCAGTAGTATTGCTTAATTGTTCCCAGGAGGGCCGTCACCCGCTGGTCCTGAATCCGGTAAATCACGTTCATTCCCTGCTTCTCCGAGGCCAGAATCCCCGCCGTCCGCAGCTGGTTCAAATGCTGGGACAGGGCGGAGGCGGAGATGTTGGGAGTGAAGGCGTGGATTTCCCCCACGGTCAGCGGCCCCTTCCCCAGGGCGCACAGAATGAGCAGCCGGTGCTCATTGGCCAGAATTTTCAGCAGCTCCGCAATGCTTTTGGCTTTCTCCTCCACAGCCGCCGTCCTCCTTCTTTTGTTTCAGCATGCAGATGCCCTGGGTCATGGTGCCCATGGGGCAGTAAACGCACCAGGACCGGGGCCGGAACAGCGCCATGGTCGCAAGCCCCAGCACCGTGGAGGTCATCATAACACCGTAAAAGCCAAAGGCAAACTGGGCAATCCAGGGGGCCACCATATCCACCTCCGCCCACTGCCAGGGCAGCTTGAAAACCCACAGCAGCGTCACCGTCTGCCGCAGGGGCGCCCCGGTGAAAACCATCCAGGTTCCCCGCAGCATCAGGCCGAACATGACCATGAAGAAGGCCAGGAAGCCGTACCGGAACCAGCGGCTTCGGAGGAACTTGGGCGGCGGCGCGTTTCGGGACAGCTTCCTCCCCAGAAGGCCCAGAAGCTGTCCCCGTCCGCAATAGCGGTGACAGTATGCCTTGCTCCCGCCAATCAGCGCCACCAGCAGCGGAATGGTGAAAAACAGCATCCCCAGCCAGGCGAACAGGATGTTGCACAGGCCCAAGGTCCAGTACAAAAGCTCCCCCATCCAGAGGTAGTCGTACCACTTCTTTTTCATCCCGCAGTCCCCCTCTCCACTATGGCGATCACGTCCGCCGGACAAATCTTGGCGCACTTCCCGCAGCCCACACACAGCGCCCCATCCACCCGGGCAGCTACGCCGGACACCACCCGGATGGCCGCCCGGGGACAGACCTTCATACAGGTCCCGCAGGCCACACACTCCCGGCCCACCTGGGCCAGCCTTTTTGACAATGCCATAACATCCTCCTAAAATAAGTAATTTAGATATTCCTAATATACTTTATTCTTGTGAGCTTGTCAAGACGCAGGGTGTTCTTTTGTGGCCTTTGTCGAAAACGGGCACTATCCCTTGTGTCTGTAACAAAGATGTAATATACAAATTGTGGTTTTTGCCTCTTAGGGGCTTGCCATCAGCCAAAAAATATCTTACAATAGGGGTTGCCGTTTAAGGCTGAAATTTTGAAATGAAACGAGGTGCTCGCATATGAAAAAGACGCTGGCCGCTTTCCTCCTGGCTCTGACCCTGTTGACGGGCAGCGCCGCCGCCTTCTCCGACGTGGACGAGGGGCTGTATTATGCGGCGCCCATTGCCTGGGCCGTGGAGCGGGGCATTACCACCGGAACCTCCGGCGACACCTTCTCCCCGGACGCTCTATGTACCCAAGGACAGATTCTCACCTTCCTCTGGCGGGCCGCCGGGTCTCCCCAGGCAGAGCTTATCACGGAAATGCCGGACCTGAACCCGGACTTCCAAAATGCCATGGCCTGGGGCTATGACGCGGGCATTTTAAACGACGCGGACTTCCCTCACGGGGCCGTCCTCTTGAATCCCTCCGCCCCCTGCACCCGGGGCATGGCCATGAGCTTCCTCTGGCGTTATGCGGGGGCCCCAACCCCCAATGCCTCCTGTACCTTCACCGACGTGGCTCCCGCCGCCGGCTATGCGCAGGCCGTGGCCTGGGCTGTGGAAAGCGGCATCACCTCCGGTACCTCCGAGACCACCTTCTCCCCCGGCGAGCCCTGCACCCGGGGGCAGATTGCCACCTTCCTCTACCGCTGCCTGAACGAGACCGGGGAAATCGTCCAAATTCCCGAGGACCCCATCCCCCAGCCCTCCGCCCAGGAACCGGAGGAGTCCCGTCCCCTGCGGACCTACACCGGAACCGGCGAAGCCCATTCCCTGGGGCTGGACGGCAGCGAGTTCACCAGCGAGGGCGTGTATGAGGCGAAGGTCACCGTGGACGTCTACTCCCCCTATGAGGCGGTTTTCACCGTTCAGGTTCCCTTCCCTCTGTTCCAGGCGTGCAATTACACCGTTCGCTTCGACAACCCGGAGAAGCCGGATCAGAGCTTCCTCTTCATTTTCCTCCGCTGGGACGAGGCCTTTGCCGACATGATTCCCTGGGAACAGGACCACAATTTCTTCCGCTTCGTGGATACCAGCTATCCGGACAGCTTCCTCTCTGTCCGGCAAGACTACAGCGGAGACGACCGCATCGGCGGGGCCCTGGTCCGCCGGGTCACCTTCTCCCGGGGCAGCTATTTCACCTTTGACATGCTGGACGGGTACACACCCTCCTGTTTTGTCTCCACCAATCCATAATTCTATTCAAAAACCGGGCCGCGCTTTTTGCGCAGCCCGGTTTCTTCATAGATCACACCCCGTCCTTCGCCTGGAAAACCGCTTTCATGCCCTTGTAGGTCTCGTAGCAGTCCAGCTTGGACACCGTTTCAAAGGGGGCGTGCATGCTCAGCACCGGGACCCCAGCGTCCAGGGTGCTGATGTTCCGGTTGGCCATATACATGGCCACGGTGCCGCCGCCTCCGGCGTCCACCTTGCCAAGCTCGGAAATCTGCCAGATGACTCCCGCCTGGTCAAAGAGCCGCCGGACATAGGCCACCGTCTCCGCGTCCGCGTCGGAGGCCCCGGACTTGCCCCGGGCCCCGGTATACTTGCAAAGGCCCACGCCGTAGTTCAGTTGGGACTCGTTCCGCTTCTCGAACACGTCGGGGTAGTTGGGATCGTAGGCCGCCGTCACGTCGGCGCTGAGACAGAAGGACTTGGCGAAGCAGGCCCGGAGGGTCCCGCCCTGGGCGGCGCACAGGTCCTCCAAGAAGGTATCAAAGGCGGCGGACTGCATGCCCGTCACGCCGTCGGAGCCAATCTCCTCTTTGTCCGCCAGGATGCACACGGCGGTTCGCGCCGGCGTTTCTTCCAAATCCAGCAGGGCCTTGAGGGCGGCGTAGGCACAAACCCGGTCATCGTGGCCGTAGGCACCGATGAGGGAGCGGTCCAGGCCGATGTCGCAGGCCTTCACCGCCGGGACGGCCTCCAGCTCCGCGGAGGTCAGGTCATCCTCCACCAGTCCGTACTTCTCGTGAAGCAGCTTCATGACGGCCAGCTTCACCCGGCCGGATTCCTCCTCCCCGCCGATGGGGCGGCTGCCCAGCAGCAGGTTCAGCGTCTCGCCGGGCACCGCCTCCCCCAGGGGCTTTTTGTTCTGGGCCGCTCCCAGGTGGGGCAGCAGGTCCGTAATCACCAGCCGGGGCTCTCCCTCCTCCTCGCCGATGCGGACGGTGACCTTGGTTCCGTCCTTCCGAATCGCCACGCCGTGGAGGGCCAGGGGGATGGTAACCCACTGGTACTTGCGGATGCCGCCGTAGTAATGGGTCTTGAAATAGGCCAGCTCGCTGTCCTCATAGAGGGGGTTGGGCTTTAAATCCAGCCGGGGAGAGTCAATGTGGGCCGCCGCCAGCTGGATGCCCTCCGCCAGGGGCTTATGCCCGATGTGGGCCAGCATGACGGCCTTGCCCCGGTTGCAGGCGTAGAGCTTGTCACCGGGATTCACCGCCATGCCCGGCGCATAGGCCCGGTAGCCCGCGGCCTCCGCCAAACGGATGGTCTCCATGGCGCAAAGGCGCTCCGTCTTGCTTACGTCCAGAAATCGCTTGTAGCCGCCGCAGTAGTCCTCCATGGCGGCCCGGTCCCCGTCGGTGAGGATGTCGTAGCCGTTTTTCTTGGTTGAGAGGAGCTGCTCTTTCAGCTCCTTGAATTCGGATTTTTCCATAAACGATTACCTCCTGATATTATCCATGCCGCTTCTCCTCCTGGATCGCTTCCACCAGACGCTCGAAAAACAGATAGGCGTCCCGGCGGAACTCCTCCGGAGATTCCGTGGCGTTGTTCAGCTCGCAGTCGCACTTACCCCGGTAGTATTCGTCCTGCTTCTGGGCGTTGATGCGCAGGCGGGCATATTGCTCCGTAATGTGGTCCCGGACCATGATGCGCTTCACCCGCAGCTCCGTGGGGGCCGTCACGGCCACTGTCCGGTCGCAGAGGCGGTCCAGGCCGCTTTCGAAAAGGTTGATGGCGTCCAGGGCGCAAAGGCCGTCGGAGGATTCCACCAGAGCCTCCAGCTCCGGCAGGAGGAAGCGGTAAACAATGGCGTTCAGCTGGTCCAGCCGGTCCCGCTTGGCAAAGACCTCCTGCCCCAGCTTCTTCCGGTTCAGCTTGCCCTCGGCGGTGAACACCCCAGGGAACCGCACGTTGATGGCGTTTTTGAAGTCCTCGCTTCCCTCCAGCACCTGATGGTAAACCGCGTCGCAGTCGATCACCGTCCCCCCCAGCTCCCGGATGGCCTGCAAGGCGCTGCTTTTTCCCGCGCCGGTGCCTCCGGTGACGCCCAGGATAATCCGCTGGCTGTCCGCGTTGACAACGTGGAAGCCCGCGGCCTTTTTCAGCCGGTTTCCGATGGCCAGTCCCAGACCGCGGTTGTCCGGGCACTGGGCAAAAATCTCTTCCACCTGGCTGTTGTCAAAGCTCCGCAGGGCCTCGAATACCCGCTGGGCCTGGAGCTGCTTGTCGCTGCAGGGCCCCAGGGAGCGGACCACCTGCTGGGGGAAGAGGTGGGCGTACTCATCAAAACAGATGACGCCGGAGGCGGGGCCCGCATGCTCCGCAATCATCCGGGCGGAGTTCATGGGGGAGCCGGTGACCACCGTCACCGGGGCCTTGGGGGCATAGTGCCGGTACTTCATGCCTGGGGCGCCGGGGTGCTCCTCCGGGCGGAGGGAGGACACCACCGCCCGGTCCACGTCAATGTGGCCGATAAGCCGCTCGATATCCTCCACCGGCAGCCCGCCGGGACGGAGAAGCCGGGGCGGTTCCCGGGTCAGGTCCAGCACGGTGGACTCCACCCCCACGGAACAGGGGCCGCCGTCGATTACCATGTCCACCCGGCCCCCCACGTCCTCCAGCACGTCCTGGGCCGTGGTGCAGCTGGGCCGGCCGGACGTGTTGGCGCTGGGGGCGGCAATGGCCATGCCGGCCTCCCGGATGATGGCCAGGGTAACCGGGTGGTTTGGGCAGCGGACACCCACGGTGTCCAGCCCCGCCGTGGTCTCATTGGGCACCGTGGGCTGGCGCTTTAAAATCATGGTCAGGGGTCCCGGCCAGAATTTCCGGGCCAGGGTATAGGCCACCGGGGGAATGTCCGCGCAGTACCGGGGCAGCCACTGTGCCCCGGTGACATGGAGAATCAGGGGGTTGTCCTGGGGCCGACCCTTCACCTCAAAGATACGCCGGACGGCGGCGGGGTTGCTCCCGTCGGCCCCCAAGCCGTACACCGTCTCCGTGGGGATGCCCACCAGCCCCCCCTCCCGGAGAATCTTGGCGGCGGCGGAAATCTTATCCTCGATTTCCTTCTGCTGTCCCTTGGTGTCCCGCAAGTCGTAATAAATCGTCTGCATATTGTTCGCCTCTATCTCTTCGTCCGGGCGTTCGCCCGCTTTTTCCTCCGCAAAACCAATCCGTACACCATCCAACCCAAAGCCGCCAGCCACAGCGGCAAAAGAAGCAGGGCGCAAATCCCCATGATTTCCGCGTCCTCCATGGCATAGGGATTTTCCAATTTCCCGTATGTCATCCCATACCGCATCCCTCGGAGCCAGCCCCAAACCAGCAAGGCTTCCAGTCCGGTCAAAGCCGCCGTCAAGGCCGCGCCCACCGCCCAAAGGAGACCCCGGGCCATCCGCTTCACGCTCCGCCGCCCTTCAGCCGCTCCGCCGTGTCCGCCGTGAGCAGGGCGTCGATGATCTCGTCCAAATCGCCGTTTAATACCGCGTCCAGCCGGTACACTGTCAGCCCAACGCGGTGCTCCACCACCTGGCTTTGCAAAAAGCGGTAGGTCCGCACCTTCTCGCTGCGCCACGCGCCGCCCACCTGGCTTTTCCGCTCTGAGGCGGCGGCGGCGTCCTGCTTTTCCCGCTCCCGCTGGTAGAGCCGGGAGCGGAGGACCCGCATAGCCTTATCCCGGTTCTTGTACTGGCTCCGCTCGTCCTGGCAGGTCACCACCGTCCCCGTAGGCAGATGGGTGACGCGGATGGCGGACTCCGTTTTGTTGATGTGCTGTCCCCCCGCGCCGGAGGAGCGGTAGGTGTCAACTTGAAGGTCCTTGGGGTCGATGGCCACGTCCACCTCCTCCGCCTCCGGCAGCACGGCCACGGTGGCGGTGCTGGTCTGGATGCGGCCGCTGGACTCCGTCTCCGGAACCCGCTTCACCTGGTGGACGCCGCTTTCAAATTTCAAACGAGAGAACACGTCTTCCCCCTCGATGAGCACGCCGCACTCCTTCACGCCCCCCAGCTCCGTCTCGTTTAAGCTGAGAGTCTCTGTCCGCCAGCCCCGCCGCTGGGCGTACATGGTGTACATCCGCAAAAGCTCCCCGGCGAAGAGGGCCGCCTCCTCGCCGCCCACTCCGGCCCGAATCTCCAAAATGACGTTCCGCCCGTCGTTGGGGTCCCGGGGCAGCAGCAGCCGTTTCAGCTTCTCCCGGAGGCGTTCCGCCTCCTCCTTAGCGGCGGCCAGCTCCTCCTGGGCCAGGGTTTTCAACTCCGGGTCCCGGAGCAGGGCCTCCGCCTCCTCCCGGCGGCGCTCCACCGCCTCCAGGGCCCGGCCAGCCTCCGCCACCGGCGTCAGCTCCTTCAATTCCCGCTGAATCGCCGCCAGCCGTTTCCCGTCGCCGTAGATGGCGGGGTCCGCCAGCTGGGCCTCCAGGTCCTCCTGATGGAGGGCCAGCTCTCTTAGTCTTTCCAGCATTGGCCTCCTCCAAAACTATCGACCCGTAGTCTGCAAAAATTCCTGCGTCTGCCGGAGGAATTCCTCCTGCCAGAAGGTGTAGCCCACGGAGCCACTCCGCAGGGACACCGCCGTCCGATGGCCGCAGGGGACATAGTGGTCCATCTGCTCGAAAATCTCCTCGTTCTTATCCTCGCAGCCCCGGGTCAGCACATAGGAGGCGTTTCGAATATGCTTCCCGTTCTCCTTTAAAAAGCTCCGCACCACAGAGCTGCACCGTCCCGCCCACACCGGGGACCCCACGATCACCAGCCGGTAATCCGTCAGGGGATATTGGGCGGTGCATTTCGCGGGCGGCAGCGTCCGGCGCATGGCGTCCACGCCGCACCGGAGCCAGCCGCCCCAGCCGCTGCGGTCCACGCTGTCCTGAAGCTCCGCCAGCTCCGCCCCCAGGGCTTTGGATATCTCCTCCATGGCCGCCCGGGTATTTCCCGTCCGGGAATAATACACGCACAGCACGTTGTTCCATGCCACTTGGCGTTCCTCCTTTGGCTTAGTCGAACAATGCCGTCTTTACCACGGCAAAGGCCTCTCTCAAATAGTAATTGGCCGTGAGCCACCACCAAGGCAGCTCCGCCGGGACGTCGATGGTCCGAAGTCCCTGCTTCTGGGCAATCATATGGGCCCGGAAGCAGTGAAAATCGTTGGTCACCACGGCAATTGTGGCCGTCCCCGTATCCAGGCCCCGCTCCTCCAGCAGGGCCTTGGAAAACCGGAAATTCTCCGCCGTGTTGGTGGAGCGCTCCTCCAGAAGCAGGCGGGCGTTTTCCGCCTCATTCTCCTTCCACAGCGCCCGACGCATGGCCTCCGCCTCGGAAATGGCCTCCCCGGCTCCCTGTCCCCCAGAGAGGACCACCGGCACCCCCGGGTGGATTTCCAGATAATCCTCCGCCGCCCGGATGCGGCTCCATAGGGCCGCCGAGGGCGTCTCGCCGTTGACCCCGGCCCCCAGGACGATCACCGCGTCCACGGGGATGGCGGAGTTGTCCGCCTCCCCCCGGAAAACGATGGCGGCCTCAATGCCCGCCAGGGTCACAAGGCCCAGGGTCAATCCGGTGAAAAAGATTCGCCGACAGACCCTCCCGGCCTGGGAGCGTTTCCCCCAACGGACCACAAGGATTCCCACAGTCCAGGCCGCCGCCGCTCCCAAAAGCAGCCAGCCGGTGAACCGCATCCCGTTGGGTATAATGATCAGCCCCAGCCCCGTCAGGGTTAAAAGGGCGATGCAGGCATACAGGAATTTCGTTCGCATATGATATCCTCTGTAAAAGCCGCCGCTCCGGCGGACAGGAGGCGTCATGCCTCCCCGGCCTCCTCGCTGAGCCGCTCCCAGCGCTCATAGAGAGCGTCCAGCTCTCCCTGGGCGGCCTCCCGCTCCTCTGTCAGGGCGGTCAGCTTTTCGTAGTCGCAGGCGGCAACCTCCATGTCCGCCTCCAGGGCGGAAATCCGCTCCTCCGCCTTGGCGATGTCCCGCTCGCAGATCGTCAACTGCCGCCGGGCGTTCTGCTGGGCCCGGTTGCCCCGGGCAGGGCGCTCGGCCTTTTCCTTCGAAGGCTTCGGGGGCTCGGTCTTTTCCGCCGCCTCCTGAGCCTTCATCTGCCGGTACTGGGTAAAGCCGCAGGGGTAGTCCGTAATGGTCTCATTCGCCAGCTCCCAGATCCGGGTGGCGAAGCGGTTGATGAAATAGCGGTCGTGGCTGACGAACAGCAGCGTCCCGTCGTAGCTTTCCACCGCCTCCTCAATCCACTCCCGGGAGGCGATGTCCAGATGGTTCGTGGGCTCGTCCAAAATCAGGAAGTTGATCTCCCCGTCCATCAGCATGCACAGCCGCAGCCGGCTCTGCTCCCCGCCGGATAGGACGGACACAGGCTTGAACACATCCTCTCCCCGGAAGTCATAGGCCGCCAGGCGGTTTCGGGCGCTCTGGGCGGAGAGGCCCCGTTTCGAGGCCATCATATTCTCCACCAGATTCCAGTCCGGGTGGTCGAAGTGGATGATCTGAGGCAGGTAGGCGGGTTTCGCCTGGGGCCCCAGCTTGACGCGCCCGTCGTCGGGGTACAGCTCCCCCATGATCATCTTGATGAGGGTGGATTTTCCCGTGCCGTTGTCCCCGATGAGGGCAATCCGCTCGCCCCCCTCTACCTTCAAGGTGATGCTGTCAAACAGGTGCTTATCCCCATAGGATTTCGCCAGGTTCCGAATCCCCAGCACCTCGTCCCCGTGGAACTCGGCGGTGGAAAACCGGGCGTCCATTTTCCTTGCCTTGGCGGGCTTTGCGGTGGTGCGCATCCGCTCGATCCGCCGCTCGATATTCACCGCCCGGCGGTAGGTCTTGTCCATGCCCATAAAAGCCCAGAGGCGCAGCTGCTCCGCCGCCTTTTCCAGCTGCTCGATTTTCGCCTGTTCCTTCTGGTACTGCTTCAGCCGCTCCTGATAACGCCGCTCCTTCTCCACGGCGTAAAAGCTGTAGTTCCCGCTGTAGAACTCCGCCTTGCCGTTTTCAATCTCAATGACCCGGGTCACCACCCGGTCCAGGAAGTAGCGGTCGTGGGAGATGGCGACGACGGTGCCCCGAAAGCCCCGGATATACTCCTCCAGCCACTCCGTGGCGTGGAGGTCCAGGTGGTTCGTGGGCTCGTCCAGGAGCAGAATGTCCGTGTCCTCCAGAATGAGGCGGCCCAGGTTCACCCGGGTCTTTTCCCCGCCGGAGAGGCTGTCGAAGAGCTGGCCTCGCATCTCCTGGGAGATGGACAGGCCGTTGGCGATTTTATTGACCGCCACGTCGGTGTCATAGCCGCCAAAGACCTCGAACCGCTCCGTAAGGGAGCCGTAGCGCCGCAGCAGCGCCGGATCCGCCTCCCCCGCCGCCATGCGGCTCTCCAGGGTCTCCATCTCCTTCGCCAGGCTCTCCAGCCGGGCGAAGGCGGAGCGGAGCACATCCTCCACGGTGTACCCCGCCGGGTAGACGGGAATCTGGGAAATCAGGCCAAGCCGGTGGCCGGAGGCGATGGAGACCTGCCCTTCGTCGTGGTCCAGCTCTCCCGTCAATATGCGAAACAGGGTGGTTTTGCCCGCGCCGTTCCGGCCCAGCAGGCCCACCCGCTCCCCCTGGTCAATCTGAAAGGTCAGGCCGTCCAGGACGTTGTGCCCCACCTCAAAGGACTTGACCAGGGAGCTGATCTGTATTTCAATCATAGCGTTTTATCGTTCATTCTCCAGTTTACAGGTTTTGCAGCCGCTCCACCAGCCATTCAAATTTCATGGCGTGGGAGGCCTTTACCAGCATCACGGTTCCCGGTCCCAGCTGCCGCCGGAGCTCCGGCAGAGCCTCCTCCTTGGTGGGGAAGTATTGGACGGACCCGCCGCTGAGGGCCACACCGTCGGCGATTTTCCCCGCCAGGTCCCCGCTGCCGATGGCAAACACCAAATCGACGCCCAGCATCGCGGCCAAGGCGCCCATGTTGTAGTGGGCCCGGCTTCGGATGTCACCCAGCTCCCCCATGTCCCCCAGGACGGCCACCCGCTTGTCGCACTCCGTCCGGGCCAGAATCTCCAGCGCCGCCGCCACGGACTGGGGGTTGGCGTTGTAGCAGTCGTCCAGCAGCATCCGCCGCTCCGGCAGGCGGAGGACCCGCATCCGGCTTCCCGCCGGGACGTAGGAGGCCGCTCCCCGGACAATCTCCTCCCGGCTCAATCCCAGGGCCTCTCCCACCGCCGCGGCAATGGCGGCGGCGTAGGCCATGTGCTCCCCGGGGGCTGGAATGTCCAGCGCGTAGCGCTCCTTCTCCGTGACCACCGTGCAGCGGATGCCCTCCACGCCGTGGTCGGCAATTTCGGCGACGCGGGCCTGACAGTGCTCCGACTTGCCGCAGCGGACCGTGTGGAAGGGCTCCGCCACCGTATCCAGCAGGGCGTCGTCCCCGTTCAAAACCGCCAGGCCGTCCTTTTTCAGGTGGGTGAAAATCTCGCATTTGGCCTTTAGTATCCCCTCCCGGCTGCCCAGGTACTCGATGTGGGCGTCGCCGATGTTGGAGATGACGGCCACGTCCGGCTTCACCATCTCCGTGAGGTATTCAATTTCCCCGAAGTGGTTCATGCCGGTCTCAATGACCGCCGCCTCGTGCTCCCGCGTCAGGCCCAGCAGGGTCAGGGGAGTCCCCACGTCGTTGTTGTAATTCTCGGGGGTTTTCCACACCCGGAGCTTCGCCCCCAGGACGGCGGCAATCATCTCCTTGGTGGTGGTTTTTCCCACGCTGCCGGTGACTTGAATCACCGGGATGGAAAACCGGTCCCGGTAAGCGGAGGCCAGGGCCTTGAGGGCCAGCCGGGTGTCCGGGACCTGGATATAAAATTTGTCCTCTCGAAGGGTCTCCGGCAGGCGTGCGCAGAGGCACCCCGCCGCGCCGCCCTCCAGGGCCGCTTCTATAAAGGCATGCCCGTCGAACCGCTCTCCCACCCAGGGCAGGAAGAGGCAGCCGGGGGTCAGCTTGCGGCTGTCGGTGCAGACCGCAGTGACGGCGGGGGCGTTCTTTCTGGGATTCAGCCACACACCGTCCACGGCGGCGGCGATCTGGTGGGCAGTCATGGGCTCCATTCCATCGTCCTCCTGGCGCCCCAGGTGGGGCGCGCTTTCTTTATATAATGGTATGTATCAGCGGCGCTTGATCTCCAGGGACAGCCGGACAATCTCCTCGCACAGCTCACCATAGCTCATGCCTACGGCGGCGGCCTCCTGGGGCACAAAGCTGGTGGGGGTCATCCCCGGCAGGGAGTTGGCCTCCAAACACCAGAGCTTCCCGTCCTTATCCAGAATCATGTCCGTCCGGGAGTACACCTGAAGGCCCAGGGCCTTGTGGACCCGGAGGGCCAGCTCCCCGGCGGCGGCGGCCTCCGCCTCCGTCAGGGGGGCGGGGCAGACCTCTCTGGCGCCGCCCTTTTGGTACTTGGCGGCGTAGTCGAAGTCCTTCCCGGCGGGAGTGGTCTCCACAGCGGGCAGGGCCCGGTCCCCCAGCACCGCCACCGTCAGCTCCCGGCCATAAATCCGTTCCTCCCAGAGGATTTCTCCGCCGAACCGCCGGACGTTCATCAGTGCGTTTATCAGCTCTCCACGGTCCTCCGGCAGGAAAACCCCCAAAGAGGACCCGCCGGTGGCGCATTTGATGACGCAGGGCATGGGCAGCTCCCGGGCCAGGCGGCAGGCGTCCTCCGGCCCGTATTCCAGCATGCCCCACTTCGGCGTGGGGACGCCCTCGGCCACCATAACCCGCTTTGCCACCGCCTTGTCCATGGCAACGCCGGAGGCCAGATACCCGGACCCGGTGTAGGGCACCCCCAGCAGCTCCAGCGCCGCCTGGACCCTTCCGTCCTCCCCGTCCTGGCCATGGAGGCCCAGGAACACAATGTCCGCACGGCGGCAGAGCTCCAGCACATTGGGGCCGAACACCTGGGGGCTCTGGTCCTTCCGGCTCCGCCGGACGGCCTCCAGGTCTGGGGCCGTGGTTTCGATTCTCGCGTCGGGGCACAGGCCGTCCGCCGCGTCAAAGAGGGCTTCCAGGTCCTCCGGGACCTCCTCCACCCCCAGGAACAAATCGACTAAAATGGCCCGGTGGCCCCGCTCCCGCAGGCTGCGGCAGATGCCGGTGCCCGTCACCAGGGAGACGGCCCGCTCGGTGGAAAGGCCCCCGGCCAATACGACGATCTTCATGCAATATCCTCCAGATATGGTATTCGTTTCATCTTATTACAATCTGTTATAGTTTAGCACAAGCGGCGGGTGAATACAACCGCCAAAACGGTTTTTTTACATTCCCGCCCCAAATGCCGGAAAGGGCTTGACATGGACCATACTCCATGTGATACACTGTGTGCCGAACAACCAAGGAAACCATACGGAAAAGGAGAACGATCATCATGTCTGAGACATCTAAGGTTTATTTCGCGGATTTCCGCTGCCCCAGCTGGCGGGAGAACCTGCCCCAGAAGCTGGCCCGGCTGATGATGACCGCCGGATTCGGCGAAATTGACATGGAGGACAAATTTGTCGCCATCAAGATGCACTTCGGCGAGCCGGGAAACCTGGCCTACCTTCGGCCCAACTGGGCCCGGGCCGTGGCGGACCTGGTGAAATCCCAGGGAGGCAAGCCCTTCCTGACGGACTGCAACACCCTGTATGTCGGCGGGCGGAAGAACGCCCTGGACCACATTGAGTCCGCCTATGTCAACGGCTTCACCCCCTATTCCACCGGCTGTCACGTGGTCATTGCCGACGGGTTGAAGGGCACCGACGAAGTATCCGTCCCCGTGGCGGGCGGCGAGTATGTGAAGGAGGCCAAAATCGGCCGGGCCGTCATGGACGCGGACGTGTTCGTCTCCCTCACCCACTTCAAGGGCCATGAGCAGGCGGGCATGGGCGGCGCTCTGAAAAACATCGGCATGGGCTGCGGCTCCCGGGCGGGTAAAATGGAGCAGCACAACTCCGGCAAGCCCTTTGTGAAGGAAGCAAAGTGCATTGGCTGCAAGGCCTGCGCCAAAATCTGCGCCCATGACGCACCCCAGTTCGGCGCGGACGGCAAGGCGTCCATCGACACGGACAAATGCGTGGGCTGCGGCCGGTGCCTGGCGGTCTGCCCCAAGGACGCCATCGACTGCCTCTATGACGAGGCTCCCACCATTCTGAACAAGAAAATCGCCGAGTACACCAAGGCCGTGGTGGACGGGCGGCCCTGCTTCCACGTCTCCCTGGTGCTGGACATCTCCCCCAACTGCGACTGCCACGGGGAGAACGATACGCCCATCGCCGCGGACGTGGGCATGTTCGCCTCCTTCGATCCCGTGGCCCTGGACCAGGCCTGTGCCGACGCGGTGGTGAACCAGCCCCCCCTGCCCGGCTCCGTGCTCTTTGACAAGGGCTTTGACTGCTCCTGCGGCGACGTTTTCCAGGCGGCTCACCCGGACACCCACTGGCAGTCCTGCCTGGAGCACGCGGAAAAGCTGGGACTGGGGTCCCGGAAGTACGAGCTTATTAAAATCTGACCAATTCACCGGAAGAGGCGCGGCTTTTAGACGCGCCTCTTTTTCCTGTTCTATCCCTTCCATCCCTCTCATACAATGCGGTATCACGACCGAGAGGTGGACAACATGACGACAAAGAATGAAGTGCTGCTGGAGGGTCTGGCCCTGGGGGAGCCGGAGTGGTCCCACGAAAACCACGGCGCGCAGTTTTACCGCGTATATCTCCAGGTCCCCCGGCTCAGCGGTCAGGTGGACCTGCTGCCGGTGCTGCTGCCCGGGGGCCTGGCCGCCCAGGCGGCGGAGGGACGGCTCCTCCGCATCCGGGGCCAGCTCCGCTCCTTTAATAATCGCAGCGGCGTAGGCAGCCGACTGGTGCTGACGGTCTACGCCCAGGAGCTCCAGCCAGGGCTGGACGAGCCTCAAAACGAAATCTCCCTTTCCGGCGCGCTATGCAAGCCCCCGGTTTTCCGCCGGACCCCCCTGGGGCGGAGCATCTGCGATTTGATGCTGGCGGTTCCCCGGCGCTATGGCCGGGCGGACTACCTGCCGGTTATCGCCTGGGGCCAGCTGGCGGTAAAGGCCAGCCGCCTCCAGGTGGGGGACCCCTTGGCCCTGGAGGGCCGGGTCCAGAGCCGTACATACCACAAAACTCTGGAATCCGGGGAGACGGAAGAGCGGACAGCCTATGAGGTGTCCATGATGCGCCTTCTGGCCCCGGAGAGCACGGAAGCATGAAGGAGAAAGCCCCCCGCCTAAGCGAGGGGCTTTCTCCTTTAAAAGGAAAGGAAGTTATCAGCTCATTCGTGTTTGCGCAATCGCACTTACAGGAAGCTCATCAGGTTGAAGGCCAGAATCAGGCCGGAGAACACGATGGACACGGTGGAGCACAGCTTAATAAGGATGTTCAGGGAGGGACCGGAGGTATCCTTGAAGGGATCGCCCACGGTGTCGCCCACCACCGCCGCCTTGTGCTGGTCGGAGCCCTTGCCGCCGTGATGCCCGGTTTCAATGTACTTTTTCGCGTTGTCCCAGGCGCCGCCGGCGTTGGACATGAACACGGCCATGGCGAAGCCGGAGACAGACACGCCGCCAAGCAGTCCCACAACGCCGGTGGGCCCGAGAATCAGGCCCGTGATGATGGGCACCACAATGGCCAGCACGGCGGGGGTCACCATCTCATGGAGCGCGCCCTTGGTGCACAGGCCCACGCAGGAGGCGTAGTCCGGCTCGGCCTTGTACTCCATGATGCCGGGGATTTCCTTGAACTGGCGGCGGACCTCCACCACGATGGACTGGGCCGCCTTCTGCACGGCGTTCATGGTCTCGGCGGTGAAGACGAAGGTCAGCATGGCGCCGATGAAGAGGCCGACCAGGACGGTGGGGCTGGTGAGGGTGAAGTTCAGAATTTCGTCGGTGTTGTCCTGGACGATGTTGACATAGCTGACCAGCAGGGCCAGGGCGGTGAGGGAGGCGGAGCCGATGGCGAAGCCCTTGCCGGTGGCGGCGGTGGTGTTGCCCAAGGAGTCCAGGGCGTCGGTCCGCTGGCGGACGGTCTCCGGCAGGCCGCTCATTTCCGCGATGCCGCCGGCGTTGTCGGCCACGGGGCCGTAGGCGTCCGTCGCCAGGGTGATGCCCAGGGTGGAGAGCATGCCCACGCCCGCGATGCCGATGCCGTAGAGCCCGCGGTTGAAGGCGGCGGTGAAGTGGCCCGCGCCGTCCACGATCTGAACGGCGCCGCCGGCGGCGAAGTAGCTCACCAGCACGGCCACGGCCACGATGATAATGGAGGTCATGGTGGATTTCAGGCCCAGGGAGACGCCGCCGATGATGATGGTGGCGGAGCCGGTCTC
>CATOKC010000078.1 GCA_951800675.1 uncultured Oscillibacter sp. | reverse complement strand
AGGACACTCCGCATGGTCCGAGTGACTGGATTCGAACCAGCGGCCTCTTGAACCCAAATCAAGCGCGATACCACCTTCGCTACACCCGGATATTTAGTTTTCCAATTGTGGGCAAATATGTGGGTAACGTCATTTTATGACCAATTTCCGACGAGGAGAAGAACACGCCATCCCATGTGTTACAAGGGCTGCCGGACTTTCCGGGTGTTGCGCCCCGAACTCAAGGCTCCGGCTTCCAAACCACCCGCGCTACCAACTGCGCTAATCCCGGATATCAACGACTTTCCGCCGCTAAGGCAAAAGGACCAGCATAGAATATCCGCGACCGACCTTATACCATATACTATTTTACTAATTTATTTGCCAAAGTCAAGGAGTAAAACGCAAACGGGAAAAATTTTTGGGCACGCTGTAAAAATTTCCAGGCCTATGCTATAATGACCTCGAAAGACGGGCTGGCCGCGAAAGCGGCGGGACGATTTCCAAATTCTCTAAAAGAAGATGATTACATGTGGCTCCTGTTTGCGTTTGCTTCCGCATTCTTTGCGGGGCTTACCGCTATTTTGGCAAAGTGCGGCGTCCGCCGGACGGACTCTACCGTGGCCACGGCCATCCGCACGGTCATCGTGCTGGTCTTTTCCTGGGCAATGGTCTTCCTCACCGGGGCCCAGTCCGGCATAGAGGCCGTCGGGGGAAAGACGCTGTTGTTTTTGGTCCTCTCCGGCCTGGCTACCGGGGCCTCCTGGCTGTGCTATTTCCGGGCGTTGCGGTTGGGAGACGTAAATAAGGTTGCGCCAGTGGACAAAAGCAGCACGGTATTGAGCATTTTTTTGGCCTTTATCCTCCTGCGAGAGCCCATCAGCGTGTACAAAGCCCTGGGCATGGTTGGCGTTGGGGCGGGGACCTATCTGATGATTGAGAAAAAGGCGGGAGAGGAGCCCGGGAAGAGCTCCGGGCTTTGGCTGCCCTATGCCCTGGGCTCCGCTGTGTTTGCCAGCCTGACCGCCATCCTGGGCAAGCTGGGCATCCGCGGCGTGGACTCCAACCTGGGCACGGCCATCCGCACCGGCGTGGTGTTGGTTATGGCCTGGGCGATGGTTTTTATCACTGGGAAGAGGGCTGCCCTCCGGACGGTTCCCAGGGAGGAGCTGGGCTTGATCTGCCTGTCGGGACTGGCCACGGGGGCCTCCTGGCTGTGCTACTACCGGGCGTTGCGGGATGGGCCCGCCAGCGTGGTGGTACCCATCGACAAGCTGAGCATCTTGGTAACAGTGGCTTTCTCCCGCCTCGTCTTTCACGAGAGGCTGAGCCGAAAGGCGGCGTTTGGACTGGCGCTGCTCACAGGAGGGACGCTGGTGATGCTCCGGGGCTGAAACGACAACCGGGACACGCCTCGCGGCGTGTCCCGTCTATTTTTATGCCTGGGGATTTGCCTGATATTCGAAAAACACAATGGTTCCGCTGACGGCCACGGTGTCTCGTTCCCCCTGGTTGGTGGTTATGCTAACGCTGTCCAGCATACAGCGGAAGGCGCTGTCGTGAAGCTGCTGGAGCACCGCCTTGGCGGACTCGTAGTCACCGGTGGTGAAGGATATGGAGATGCTCCGCCGGACAATGGCCTGAGCGGTGTCCACGGTGCTGAAGGAGAGGCTATAGTCCTCCGTAGAGGCCAGGATGGAGTTCAGCTCGAACATGACGGGCTGGAGGTTGTCATAGTCGGCGATGCTCAGAGGCGGGGTCTCGGAGGAGAAGAGGGCCTCCAGCTCCCGCTCCATCCGGCGCTTTTCCTCCAGGCGGAGCTGGGCGGCCTCGATTTCCGTCCGGCAGGCATCCGCTTCCCCAAGGCAGCGGTCCCGCTCCGCCGTCATAGGCATGTAGAACAGCAGCATGTAGCCGCTGGCCAGCAGGATGACGCCGAGCAGGGCCAGGAGCATCCACTCCCGGGTGGTCAGTTGTCTCCTCATCCCTGGGACACCTCCTTTTGCAGCTGAATCAGCACGTTGGCCTGAACCGGGGCGCTGTCGTCCGCCGGAGCGCCCTCCGACTGGGTGGTGGCGGCGGTGTTCACCATGGTATAGGATACGATGGGGGAGGACTCCAGGTCCTTGACAATCCGGGCGGTCTGGGCCAGGGTTACGCCGGAGAACTGGAGCTGAACCGTATCGCCGCCGATGGAAACCGCGTCCATGGACGCCGTGGACCCCACGGCCTCGTCCAGCAGGGCCAGGACCTCCATGCGGTCAATGAGGTCCCGCTCCTCCTCCGTGGCGGAGTAGCGGCTGTAGCGCTCCCACACCTCGCTGTAGTCCGTCAGCTCCAGCAGGACGCCTTGAAGCTGTGCCTCCGCCGCCGTCAGGGCCCGCTGGGCCTGAGCGGTCTCCGCCCAGAGGTCGTAAACCAGGAATTTGCCAAGCCCCAGAAGGCACACCAGCACGAAGAGCACGTACAGGGCGATGGTCGCGGGCTTGGTGGTGCGGTCGGGCTTGTAGAAGAGGTTCATGGACCGCTTGGCGGGGTAGGCCGCGTTTCGCTTGCTCATCTCAATTCCCTCCCATAGCCGCGCCGGCGGCGAAAATTCCCGCGGAGGCGGATTGCCCGGCCTCCGGCAGCAGATCCGCCGGGTCCAGCAGGGGCAGGCCCACCGTGTTTTCGATGCTGTGGCGCAGCAGGTCCATGGACGCGCCGCCGCCCACCAGGTACACGCCGCTCAGGTTGCTGGAACGGTAAGTGAACTGGTAGAAGTTGATGACCTTCAAAATTTCCACGGCGACGCGCTCGCAGACCTCCGCCACGGCGGGAAGGGTGAGCACGTCCTGGAAATTGGTGGCCTTATAGGTGTTGGAGAGGAAGGGGTCCACGCCCAGCTCCCCCGCCACGATCATGTCCAGGTTCCGCCCGCCCAGGGCGATCTGCCGGGTGGCCTGGACCCGGTCCCGCCAGACCACCGTAATCCGGGTGAACTGGTGCCCCAGGTCTACGAAGCAGAACTCCTCCGCTCCCGCGCCCCGGGCCTGGCAGAGCTGAATCAGCGCCATCTCCTGGGGCAGAACCGTTTTTAGCCGAAGGCCCGCCTGGGAAAACATCCGGGCGTACTCCGCCAGGGTTTGCTTGGCTGCCACGGCGGCCATCATGGGCACCCCCTGGGCCGCGTCGTCCTCCTCGGAAGAGGCGCAGACGGCGTAATCACAGTGGTATTGGTCCGCCACGCCTTGGATAAAGTCCGAAAATTCATAGGGCAGGTTCAAGAGAAGCTGCTCCGTGGTCATTCGGGGCATGGTCACCAGCCGGCAGATCACCTGGCTGGGGGGCAGCGCCAGGGCCGCCGGGCCCCGGGGGAGGGACAGGTCCTTTTTCGTCTGCCTCAAAAACTGCGCGAAGGCGTGGGGCAGGAGAATGGCCCCTGTCCCGTCCACCATGTTCTCCGGCAGGCGAACCTCCTCGACGCGGGTCTCCGCCCCCCGTAGCACCGCGATTTTCAGGCTGCTGCCGCCGATGTCAAAGCCCAGCCGTGTTTTTCCCATACGTTCCTCTCCTCTCAAAACAGGCCGAAGTACCATTCCAGCACCGGCCCGCCGCAACACACCGTAAGCATCGCCCCCAGGGCCAGAAAGGGTCCGAAGGGCATGGCGGTTTTCGCCTTCCCGCCGGTCAGCGACGCCCAGATAAGGCCCAGCAGGCACCCCGCCAGCAGCGTCAAAAACAGCTCCGCCCAGCTTAAATACAGGGTCAGCACGAACAGCAGCTTGATGTCCCCGCCGCCCATGGCCTCCCGGCCCAGCAGCTTCTCCATTATCAGCACCAGGGCCAGCAGCGCCGCCGGGACGGCGAAGGCCTTCGCCGCCTCCAGGACCTCACGGACTCCGTGGCCCAGGACGAAAAACCAAACCACCCGGTTCGCCGCCAGCAGGAGGAGCAGCTTGTCGGGAAGTATCCGCGCCGCCCAGTCCGTCAGGCTCAGGGCCAGCAGCAGCGCGGCAAAAGCTAACCACTGGCCCAGCTCCAGGCTGAGGCCGAAACGCAGCCCCAGGCACAAAAACGCCGCCGCCCCCGCCAGCTCGGAAACCAGGCACTCGGCGGGGATGCGCGCCCCGCAGTACCGGCACCGTCCCCGGCGCAGCAGGAAGCTGAACACCGGAACCAGATCCCGGGCTCCCAGGGTATGGCCGCAGGAGCCGCACCGGGACCGGCCCCGGAAGGGGTGGGGGTCCCCCGCCGCCCAGCGGGAGGCGGCGCAGTCCAGGAAGCTGCCCAGTACCGCGCCGAGGATGGCCAGCCAGAAGCAGAGGTAGGCCGTCAAGAGCTGTTCTTCCATAGAGTCTCCTTTTTGGGGATTGCTCCGCAGGGGGCGTTCTCCGCGCCGTCCCGGTCTCCGCGGCCCGGAGGGTGTGGGTGGAAGGTAGGGCGGCGCGGGAAGGTCAGGGCGGCGCGGAGGCCGTCTCCTGGGAGCATTGCAGGTTCAGATTTACGGCGGCGGAGGGGTTTTCCGCCCTCCACAACCCCCGGGAAACCCGGAGGCTCTGGAGGGCGCCCGCTTACGCGGGCGTCCGATTCCCCCGCCCTGCGCCAACCCGGAGGGGGCGGGGGGTGGAAGTGAGATTAAGTAGTAGTCAAGTCACCCTTAGTGGTTATCTTATTCTCGGCATCATATACCCAAGTTGTTTTGATCGTGGGCTTTTTATCAGTAATAGTGGTGGGAGCGGTGATCTCAATTTCCAATTCACCCGTAGCGTGATTCTTGCAGGTGCATTTAGGCTCTGCTGCCTCGTCACCAGTGGGCGCAGTCTCACCGTCCTTTACCAGATACCCCTGGCTTTTATCATCCACATAGTAAGTGTACTTCTGTGCAGTCTTAAAATCGTCAGGATTGGTCACATACTCAACGGAGGCCAAGGCAATAGCATCACGGACATTGGCTTGGTCCACGGCGTGGCGGGCGCTCTCCAAGGCGTTGTTCATCATCGGAATAGACACCGCCACCAGGATGGCGATAATCGCCACCACGATCAGAAGCTCCACCATGGTGAAGCCACCCTGTTTTTTCAGCTTGGCCTTCAACTTTTCCATAAAAAGTACCTCTCTTTCAAGTTCATAGAAGTTTCTATACCCAGAGCCCGGGTTGGCGTGGGCTCAGAATACCGTTTACATATTGCCGTACATGCTGAACATGGGCAGATAGACTGCGAACAGAATCAGCACCACCAGCACGGCCATGACCACAATAATGGACGGCTCCAGCAGGGCGATGGCCCGCTTGGTTTTCAGGTCCGTCTCGTTGTCGTAGTAGGTTGCCAGCACCTTCAGCGTGGATTCCATGGAGCCGGTGGCCTCGCCCACCGAGGTCATCTGCACCAGCATGGGCGGAATTTCTTTGGTGTATTCCAGGCACTCTCCAAAGGGCCGCCCGCCCTCCACGCCGGGGAGGGTGCCCAGCACCTCCTGGGACATGCACTGGTTGGACATGGTTTTGCCGGAAACCTCAATGGCTTGCAGGATGGTCATTCCGGCGGTGAGGAGCATGCTCATGGTGTGGGCAAACTGGCTGGCGTTGGACATGCGGACCACGCTGCCGATAACGGGCATGCCAAGCTGCATCTTGGCCAGGGCGATTCCGCCCTTTGCCGTGGTCCCATAGAGCCGCACGGCGAAGATCACCAAGGCGGCGAGAGCCACTAGAACCAGGGTGTAATTCTGGAAGAAATCGCTCATGGCAATGAGGACCCTGGTGGGCCAGGGCAGGTCAATGCTCATGCCCTCGAACACCCCCACAAAGGTGGGCACGGCGTAAAGCATGATAATCGCCACCACCACCACCGCCACCAGAATGACGAACATGGGATAGGTCAGGGCGGAAACCACGCTCTCATGGGTCTTGTTCATCCGCTCGAAATAGTCCGCCATGCGCTGGAAGGCCGCTTGTAAATCGCCGGATTCCTCCCCGGCCCGGACGGTCTCCCGGAAGGTGACGGGCAGGGACTTGGCCCCCCGCTGTTCCAGGCTGTAGCTCAGGGCCCAGCCGTTGGACACGTCCTCGGACACCTGCCGGAGGAGGGCGGAGAGGTTCTTGTCCGGGCACTGCCCGGCGACCAAATCCACCGTCTGCACCAGGGGCAGGCCCGCCTTCAAGATGATGGCGAACTGCTGGCAGGTGAGGGACAGGCTTTTGGCGCTGATTTTCTGGAGCCTGGACAGGGGGTCCCGGGCGGCGGACTTGGGGACCTCCTTGATGGAGAGGACGATCTCGCAGCTCTGGCGGATCTGGTTCACGGCGTCGGTGCGGCTGACGGCCTCCACCACGCCGGAGACTTTTTCCCCGCTGGCGTAAGCGCCCTCGTATTTGTAGGTGGGCATAGGCAGGTCTCCTTTAGCATGCTGAATGGGGTCCCCTGAGGAGCAGGGGGTTCTTTGTGGGGCCTGTGCCCCCGCACAGGCCATTTCTCCCCAGAGCAGGGAGTTGGAAAACAGCTTATGAGACACTTAGTTGAAGGGGAATGGCCTGACCAGGGGGGCAGGCCCCACAAAGACAGCCTCTGCCCCTGAACAACCGTATTGCATTATGGAAGCCTTAAAAGGGCCTCTTGAAGCCCGGAGCCTTCATGGCATCCACAGGAGGAGGAACCTTGGCTCCGGTGGTTTTGGCTCCCGTTTGCGTTTGGTCTCTCAGGGCGCTCTCGAAGGTCTCCTTGCTGATGGTCCCGGCGGCGTACAGGGCGTTCAGGGCCTTGTCCATCAGGATGTTCCCCAGGGCCCCGGTGGTCTGGATGGAGTTTGCGATCTGGGGGGTCTTGCCCTCTCGGATCAGGTTGCGGATGGCCCCGTCGGTCTTCATCACCTCACAGGCCAGCACCCGGCCCCCGCCCACCTTGGGCAAAAGCTGCTGGCTGAGAACGGCTTTTAAGGACATGGAGAGCTGGAGGCGGATCTGCTGCTGCCGCTCGGCGGGGAACACGTCCACAATGCGGTCAATGGAGTCGGCGGCGGAGTTGGTGTGAACGGTGCCGAAAACCAGGTGCCCCGTCTCGGCGGCGGTCAGCGCCGTCTCGATGGTCTCCAGGTCCCGCATCTCGCCCACCAAAATCACGTCCGGGTCCTCCCGCAGCGCGGCCCGGAGGCCGGTGGCGAAGCTCCCCGTGTCCCGGCCGATCTCCCGCTGGTTGATGACGCACTTTTCCGGGGTGTAGACGTACTCGATGGGGTCCTCCAGGGTGAGGATGTGCTTGGCCTCGTTCCGGTTGATCTGGTTCAGCACCGCCGCCAGGGTGGTGGACTTGCCGGAGCCGGTCTCGCCGGTGATGAGCACCAGCCCCTGGCTGTAGGCGGGGAATTCGCCGACCACCTTGGGAAGGCCCAGCTCGTACAGGTCGGGAATGTGGTCGTTCAAAAGCCGGATGGCGGTGGACCACGACTCCTGCTGGCGGAAGAGGTTCACCCGGCAGCGGACCCCGGCGATGGTCAGCGCCAGGTCCAGCTCGCCCACGGCCTCCCCGTGGCGGATTTCAGACCCCGCCAGCTCCCGGGCGGCCTCCAAACAGTCGTCCGACGTCAGGGGCGCGCCCTCCATCTCCCGGATGGCGCCGTCCACCCGGTAGCGGGGGGTCAGGCCCCGGACCAGATGAATGTCGGAGGCCCCGTCCTTCCGGGCCTTTTCTACGTATTCTTTAACACTCATAGGTTTTCCTCCTCTTTATCCGCCGCCCAGGACCCGGTGGACCTCCTCTCTGGAGGTCACGCCGTCCAAAACCAGCTTGCGGCAGTTTTCCATGATGGGGTGAAAGTCCGCCTGATCCATAGCCGCCTCCAAATCCTTGAGGGAGCGGGAGTGGATGGCCCGCCGGATGGCGGGATTGACGGGAAGAATCTCAAAGACGCCGGTCCGGCCCCGGTAGCCGGTGCCGAAGCACTCGCCGCAGCCCGCGCCCCGGTAGAAGGTGTACTCTCCCGGGGGGAGGCCCAGGGCCTCCCTCTCCTCCGCCGAGGGGGCGTAGGGCTTTTTGCAGTGGGGGCAGACCTTGCGCAGCAGCCGCTGGGAGACGATGCCCTTCACCGCCCCGGCGATGAGGTAGGGCTCCACGCCGATGTCCAGCAGCCGGTCGATGGAGCTGACGGCGTTGTTGGTGTGGATGGTGGAGAGGACCAAATGTCCGGTCATGGCGGCCCGCGTGGCGATCTCGGCGGTCTCGCCGTCCCGGATTTCGCCCACGGCGATGATGTCCGGGTCCTGGCGGAGGACGGAGCGGAGGACGCTGGCGAAGGTCAGGCCGGTTTTGTCGTTGATCTGGACCTGGCAGACGCCGTCAATGTGATATTCCACCGGGTCCTCCAGGGACACGAGGTTTACTTCCTCGCTTTTCAGGCGGTCAATCATGGCGTACAGGGTAGAGGTCTTGCCGGAGCCCGTGGGGCCCACCATAAGAATGACGCCCTCGGTGGCGTTGTCCACCAGCCGGCAGAACCGCTCCCGGTTGTCCCCCTCCAGGCCGATGCCCTCCAGGGTGGCCAGCTCCGGGGTCTTCCGCAGGAGGCGGATGACCACCTTCTCGCCGTGGATGGTGGGCAGGGTGGAGATACGCAGGTCCAGGCTCTCCTGGCGGACGGTGACGTTGGCCCGTCCGTCCTGGGGAATCAGCTTCTGGGCGATGTCCATCCGGGCCATGATCTTCAGGCGGGAGATGACGGAGCTTTGAAGCTCCCGGGGCACCGGGATGATGGCCCGAAGGGCCCCGTCGATGCGCATGCGGATGGTCATGCTGTCCTCGCCGGGCTCCATGTGGATGTCGCTGGCCCCTTCCGTACAGGCCCGGTCGATGATGGAGTTCACCAGCCGGATGGCCGGGGCCGCGTCCGCCTCGTCCCCGTCCACGGTCATGCTCTGGGGCTGTGCCAGGGCGGCGGCGCCGTACTGGCTGCCCAGCAGGTCCCGCTGCATATCCTCGATGGCCTGCATGGCCCCCTGGTTGCTGTAGAGGTTCTGGAGCGCCCGCTCCACGGCGGCGGAAGCGGCGATGATGGGCACCACCCGGCGGCGGGTGACCGCTCCCACCTCCTCCACGGCCATGAAATTCAGCGGGTCCGCCATGGCCAGCCACACCTCGGACCGGGTGGCCTTGACGGGAACCGCCATGTGCTTTTTCGCCAGATTCTTCGGCAAAAGCTGGGCCATTTCCGGCGGGATGGGGTAGGTATTCAGGTCGATGAACTCCACGCCCAGCTGGTTCATCAGCGTGTCGATGAGCTGTCGCTCCGTGATGAAGCCATGGGTTTGCAGGATGGAGCCCAAGCGCTGGCCGGTGCCCTCCTGGAGCGCCAGGGCCTCATCCAACTGGGCCTGGGTGATGTCGCCGCTCTTGACCAGCAGGTCGCCAAGCTTGACGTATTTCATGGCGTTGTTCCTTCTTTCTCCGGTGGGTTCAAACAGCGGATGACAACGTTTTTTGCCTCCGCACGGATGCCGCTGCTTTTGCGGCCGACCGTCAGATTCAATGTAAAGCAGGCTGTATCCCGGTCGTAGGAAATCTCCATGTCCTCCACCTGATACTCTCCGTTTTTATAAGCGCCGCCCCGGTCGGTTCCCTCTTTTTCTTTGGGCAGAAGCTCCTTGTCGCCGTCGTTCCCGCCCTTGACGAGAACCTGTCCGCTGGACCAATCCAGATAGAGACCGCCGTTGTATGTAGGCGATTTGCTTGCGCCGCCGCCGCCGGATACCTCGAAGGCGTAGCGCAGCTCTCCGGCGACGGCGTTGGTCAAGGAGTTTAGCAGCAGCTGGGTTTCTGCCTCCGCCGTAAGGTCAAAATAGGTTTTCATGGTTACGCTGAGACCGGAATTCAGCATGACGCACAGCAGCATTAGCACAGCCGTGGCGCAGAGCATTTCCACCAGGGAGAACCCGGAGCTGTTTTTCAGTTTCCGCTTCATGGGCCGTCTCCTGTTCCGCTGGATGTGGGCAGCGGGTCCATGGCGTAGGAGAGCAGACGCTCCCTGCCATAGAAGAACAGCCCGCCGTCAGCGCCTGGCACGATATCAACAAAGGCGCCGTCTTGATTTGCCATGGTGATCTTTGTCCCGGTGAGTGTGCCCGTGTAGATATCCGACTCGTCGGGGTTGCCGGGGTCGGAGGAGGGAACCGCTTCCTTGCTCTGCCGCTCTGCCCGGGATAGGACCTCGTAGTATTCCGCGTCCGCCGCCTGGGCCTGGAGGTCGATGCTGGTGGAGGCCGAGACGGCTCCTGCCAGCAGCATGATGGACAGGGAACAGACCAGCACGGAGGCCAGTACCTCCACCAGGGTCTCGCCCCGGGAATTTTTCAGCTTTTCTCTCATCCGTTCCCCTCCGTGTGGGTGCCTTTGGAAATCCAGTCCAGCTCCCAGATGATGGCGTCCTGGGTCACGCGCTTCAAGGGTTCTTCCGTCACGACATCCAAGGTTCCCCCATATGCCGGACCGGGCATGGGAACCTCCTTTTTGGGAAGTCGTGTTCCCGGGAAATAGTCGATGGCGGGCGCGCTGCCGGGAGACGGCTGCTCCGGGTCGGGGATGCCGTCCGGCTTGGTTTTGACCAGCTTGGCCTCCAGCTCCGCTTCCATGGAGTAATACTTGGGCGTGCCGTTGGCGTTTACCCCATCCTCCAGCGTCGCGGTTAGGTGGATGCGGCGGCTCTGGTTCATGTCGATTTCCACGGTAACGGTTTGAAATGCTTCCGAGACAGCGGCGTCGCCGCTCACCTCCACGGTTAGGGTTCGGGTGGACGGAGGCGGATCGCCGGGCAGGGGGTTGGGTGGATTGGTGGGGAGGGGGGCGGTTTCGATGTCTTTCAGACCGTCATAGCCCACGCCGGTAAACTCCCTGGCGAACACCCGGTCCAGCTCCTTTTGAAAGGACAAGACCGCTCCGTCCGCCGTTTTCCCGTCCGCGTCCAGCTCTGCCAGAGCCGCGCAGGAAAACGCGCCCGCAGTCTGTTCTATACAATAGTATTCGGTAGAGGTGGTGGTTTCCTGGCCGTCCTCTGTTACCGTTAGGACCTCGGTCCATTGGGTGACGGTGTACCGCCCTTGGTACGCCGCCCGCTCCAACTGGCTGGAAACCAGCCGGATGGCGGAGGACAGGGCCAGGTACTGTTGCTGCTCCTCGTAATTGCTACGGATTTTACCCGCGTTGGAGACCGCCGCCATCAGGATGGAGGCCGCCGCCATCATGCAGACCAGGAGGAACAGCAGCGCCAGGAGGATGGACGCCCCGTTTTGACTGTGAAGTTTTTCGCGCAGCTGTTTCACGGGACGTTCATCCTTTCATTTTAAGCGTCAATCAAGGGGTTTCAGGCAGCGGTTCGTCCGCCGGGGAATCGCCTTCCGGCGTCTCTTCCTCCGGCGCTTCCCCCTCGGAAGGTTTTTTCAGCAGCGGCTGCTCCTCCGGCGGCAGGGCTTCCATGCCTTGCCCAACCGGCAGGTTTTCCGGCGGATCTGCCGGTGTCTCCTGTTCCACGGTCAGGGTCAGCACATGTGTTTGGGGCTCGTTTTCCGGAATGAGCTTGTGGTCCTGACTGGTCATGACCAGGGTGATGGACAGCCGGGTCGGCGGGATGCTTGTCACATCCGGGCCGTAGGTCAGGGTATAGGCGGTTCCGTCTCCGTTCGTCTGCTTCGTCAGGGCCGGCTTGTTGGCCATATCCTCTACCGCCGCGTTGCGTATTTCAAAGAGGAGAACGTCGCCTTCTCCCTGGGCGCTCTCCGGAATGGAGAGGCTGGAGGGGAAGGAGATGACGCAGGTGAGGGGGGCTCCGCCGTCTCCAGGCTCAGGGAACTGGATTTCCCAGGGCTGAATCACGTCAACGCGGATGTCTCCTCCGGCGCCTCCGCCGTACTCCTGAACCTTGGGGTTATCAGGGTTGTCGGGGTCGGGGGTGGTGACGGTGTAGGTGAAGTCGGCGTTGGCGCCCAGTGTCAGATTCTCCGTCAGCGCCTCCGGGGGAACCGCCGTGGTGAAGAGAACGCTGGGAAGTTTGTCGCCCGCCGCCTCCGCCGTCAGGGTTCTGGCCGTGAGATAGCCGGTGCTTCCGCAGTTGGGGTCGCCCTTGAGGACCAGCTTGCCGTTCTCCAGCCGCTCATCCATCGGCCGGCCGGCTTTGTCGGTGGCCTTGACGGCAATTTCCACCGTGTCGCTGGGGAACAGGAACAGCCGGGAGGGCCGCAGCTCCACAGCGGCGGTGATATGGACGGTGACGGAGAGGGAATAAGCGAGACCGGCCTGATCCGTATAGGTGATGTGCAGGATGTCCGTGCCATCCCGCAGGGGGGACAGGGTAAGACGGTAATAGGGCTTTCCCTTTTCCTGCTCGTTCAAGATTTGACCGTCGCTCAGGAGCTCGGGCTCCTTCACTTCGGCGATGGTCTTGACGGCGGGGGCGTCTCCCCCTTCTTCCTCTGCCTTTTTAACGCTGTCCCACTCGAAGGACCATCTGCCGCCTTTGCCGACGCCTTCCGTCAGGACCAGATGCTCCTGGTATGGGGCGCTGCCGTTGACGAACAGGTCGATTTCGATGGGGCTTCCGCCCAGGAGGGTGAATTTCCCTTCCGCGTCAAACAGAGTTTGCCGCCGGAAGCCCTTTAGAGGCCAGTCGCCGTAGTGGACGTGATATTTCCCCTCGTCCTTGACCAAAATGGTGGGGAAGGGATAGTCCCGGTCCCGGAGCTGCGGGGCGTCGGCAGGCGGATAGCTGTACTTGCCGGGGACGGCGACGCCCTCCTCCGTCTCGGTAGTGACGGGCCGGAACATCGCGTCCTCCGCTTCGTCCTTTCCGGCGTTCAGTAGCTGGTAGATGTCCAGATCAGGGGCTTTCCCGGGAATGTTCGTTTGCTGCCCCGCCAGCTGTTCGTAGGTCAGGCCGGCAGCATCACAATAGCCGCCTCCAGGTTGACGGAAATAATCCGGGTCCGTGGTGTAGTAATAAACCCAATCGAATCTCTTTTCTGCCGTATCTCCGACGCCTGATACACGGTAGACCATCCAGCCCCGGAACATATAACGATTGCCCTGGAGCTGGAACAACGGCAGTCCCGCCTCAACCGGTAAGTTGGCAGGGTAATAAAGGCTGGCGCTGTAGAAGTCGGAGCCGCCAATTTCCCGGATTCTGCTGTTCGCGGTCAGTATGGGGTTATTCAAATTGTACCCGCTGCCGACTTCATACGACGTATTGATAACCGGTTTTCCCGCTTGGGTTCTAAGATCGGTTTTGGCCTTTCTTTCAGCCGCGTTATCCAGAAATGTTTTCGCATCGCCGCTGTAGTTCACCAGAACCTCATCGGCCAGAAAATAGCAGTTCTCATATGTGGTCGTTCCGTGGTTTTTCGTATTGTCAAACGTTCCAGAGGGATTGATTTCCCCGGTGCCGCCGACGGCGTAGAGGCCCTTGATGGCCGAATGCGCTTTCAGGTCGGGGAGCTGAACGAAGCTGTAGCAGTTAATCAGTCTGTTGTCGGTCCAGCCCTTTGTGGGGTCGGCGCCTCCTGTCGAGGGGTCGTCGATAAAGCCGATGGTCAGATTTGAGTTATTCCCAATCTGGAGGGGCTTCATGTAGCTTCCGCCGACAATACCGCCGATGTAGATGCCCTTCTCCTCGATTTGGATATCGCTGTTTTCGTCCAGGGAAATGGAGCCTCCGGCGTAACAATTCTGGATGCTGCCTTGGCAGGAGCCCACCAGACCGCCGGCGCGGATGTTGTCGTTGGCCACGGTGCCGTTTTGCAGCACAATCTCCGCGCTGGAGGCGCAGCCGGACAGGGACATGTTGGACAGGCCCAGCAAACCGCCCACGCCCACGCCGCCCCAGATCTTGTCGGCTTTCGCGGTGTAGGTTTTTGCCTCGATTTGATAGCCGGAGACGGCGCAGTTTACCACGGCGGTCTGGCCGGGCTTGCCGTTCTCGTCGTGGGAGGCCGCCATGCCCGCCAGGGCTCCGATGGCGTACCACTGGCTGGAGGTGTCTTTGTCAAAGACGCTTTTTACAAAGCTCTCACCGGTGGAGGAGTAGAGGACAATGTTTTTCAGTATCCCGTTGTAGACCACGCCGAAAAGGCCCGAGCAGGAGGCCGTGCTTCCCTGGATGTTAACGTTTTCAAGGACATAGCTGTTTCCGTCGTAGACGCCTCCAAACCACCCGTCCAGATACCCCCGGTTTTCATCGGTGTTGGTGGTATCGTAGTATTCGGCAATGGGAGAGTAGGTTTTATACGCTCCGTCCGCCGCTCGTTCCCCCTTGATGTCATAGCTCTGCTTCCAATGATATTTTCCGGTATCGCCGCCGGAGGACAGGTAGGGGAAGCTGGCAATACCGTGCGCTCCCGTTCCCTTCAGCTCCAGCACGGTATTGGTATCCCGGTTCACGTTGTTCCAGTCGATAAGCTGAAGCTGGGTGATGGAGCGGATGCCATAGGGATTCTCCTCAACGCCTGGGGTGTCGCCCGCAAGGGTCCATACCGTGACCGGCTTCCACCAGTCGCCTGCTTCGCGGCTGCTGCTGGTGAACTGGGGAACGTCCTTGGCGATATCCCAGCCGCCGCCGTCCCGCTTCTCCATAGCCAGAGCCCCGGCGAACAGGGGATTAAGCGCGAAGGTAACCTTGATATCTTGATCACCGCCCTCGAACAGCGTCAGGGTGCCGTTGGGGGTAGAGGGATTGCTGTCAGGATACAGGCCACCCAGACGGCTGTCTAAGCCGTAGCTGTGGAAGGAGTGGAACTGGAACTGCGTTTTTCCCTCCTGATCCAGCTCATAGGACATGAGCTTGGCAAGGGCCTCGTCTACCTGCTTGTTGAGACCAGCGGGACTGGATGGGCCGGCGGTCTCCTTTTCTTGTTCCAAAGCCCGGAACTTTTTGCTGTCAAAGACCGTGCCCGCCCCGCCCCCATCGGAGTACAGGAGGGGGAGTGGGGTATCCTCCAGAATGACGGTTACGCCCTTTTTGTTATAAATGCCGTACCCGAAGCGGGTTACCTCGCCGCCCTCATCGTGAGCGGTGGAGAGGGTGGAGAGCTTGACGACGGTTTTGGGGGATTCCTCCGTGTCGCCGGGGTCCACCGCTAAGAGACTGACATGGTAGGAGGGAGCCTTTCCGGGAATCCGGAGCTCCTCCCAGTAGTACACGCCCATGTTGCCCAGCTTCAAGGGCTTGGGCCAGTCACCGTAGTGAGTGAAAGCTCCGCTATTCCTTACGCCGGTGGGGTAGGGAAAGACATTTTCCTCTTGCTGGCCCTCTTGAACCGCCACCTTGCCCATGCCGGACACGGGAGAGTCCTTTGCCGTCAGCTGAACATAGGTGAGAGAGACGGCGGCGTCGCCCTCGCCCTCGTCGTACTTGGCGAGAAACTCCTCGCCGCGATGGGAGAAATTGCCGTTGTTGAGATAATAAGTCCCGGACTGCCGCCCGCCGTTGGAGAAGGCGCAGAAGCCGTAAGCCTTCGCGTTTACGCCGTCGGTTTTCAGGTCCATAGCGGAATAGGAATTGGAAATACTTCCGGAATTCTGGCCCACGAAACCGCCCAGAAAAACAGGGGCATTGTCCTGGGCCGCCAAGGCGGCCAGCCGTCCCACGGCGTAGGAGGCGCTGATCTGCCCGGAGTTGGAACCGGCCAGACCTCCTGCGTAGGCGCTGCCGTAGTTAGAGGCGTCCACGTGGAGATAGGCGGACTCGGCCGCGGAGTTTTGGACCAGGCCTGCGTTCATGCCGCACAGGCCCCCGATATAAATTCGGGTGGTGTAGATTTGGGTGGTAAGGTTCACGCTGTCCACGGCGCAGTTTACAATTTTGCCGGTCAGGGTGTTGAGACCCGCCAGCGCGCCCAGGTAGGTGTCCTTTTCGCTGCTGTAGAAGATGATGGACCGGGGTTTGCGCGGCGTCTCCCCGCCCTCCGGCCGCTCCGTGTCCGACGGGTCCAGGCTGTAGACGATGTTTTCCAGCGTGCCGCCGGAGCTGCCGAAGAGGCCCGCGCAGACCCGGTTCCTGTCGTTCTCGGGAATCTCGAAGGCCACCCGCCGGATGGCCAGGCTGTTGCCGTTGTAGGAACCCAGGAAGGGACGGGCTTGAGTTCCGATGGGGGTTTGAAGCTGGAAGTCCCGTTCGTCGTAGCGCAGAAGTGAATACCCCTCGACGTCCCGATAGCCCGTGTAAATATCCTTGTCGCCGTCCAGGCGCATCCCCTGCTGGAAGGATAGGCGGGCGTTGTTGTAGTAGTCCGCGTACTTGCTCAGGTGGAAGAAGTGGCGGGGCGTGCGGACACTGACGCTGACCGGAGCGGTTCCGGGGGTCAGCGC
>CATOKC010000077.1 GCA_951800675.1 uncultured Oscillibacter sp. | reverse complement strand
TTTGTAAAAAGCCTGTGTGAGATTCCTCCCGGTCGCCATATATCAATATTCCTCTCTTTACGTTTTTTTTCGATAAAATTCTATTTTTATCTTGCTTGTTTTTTTAGCATAGAACCGTATTGTTTGGTATGGCATGGGATATACCCAAATCCAGGGGGAAAAGAACGGCCTTATGGCGGTTCAGCGGCTCTTTGTTCCCCGGGGGGAGCGGTGTTTGCTGATGGAGCTCACTCTGCAAAACTGCTCTAAGGAGCGAAAGAATTTTGAGATATTCCCCTTTGTGGAGTTTTGTCTCTGGGATGCGGTGGACGACGGCACCAACTTACAGCGCAATCTTTCCACTGGCGAGGTGGAAGTGGAGGACAACGCCATTTACCACAAAACAGAGTACCGGGAACGCCGGAACCACTACGCGGTCTTTTGGGCTGATCGCCCATTTCAGAGCTTCGATACCGCCAGAGACGCGTTCATGGGCTCCTATGGCTCCCCTGCCGCGCCGGAAGCAGTGATAAGAGGGGCCTGCACCGGGTCCACAGCCCAGGGCTGGGCTCCGGTGGGAGCCATGCAGTTTCATATGGAGCTAGAGCCAGGTGAAGAAGAATTCCTCCTCCTGGGGCTAGGCTATATCGAAAATCCCGAGGAGGACAAGTTCTCCGCCCCTGGCGTGATCAACAAAAAGCTGGCCCATGCGCTGATGGAACGTTACCGAACCCGGGAGCAAAGCGAGGCGGCCTTCCAAGAGCTGAACCGGTATTGGACGGAGCTGCTCTCTCATTTCCAGTCGCACTCCCCGGATGAGAAGGTAGACCAGATGGTCAACACCTGGAATCAGTACCAGTGCATGATCACCTTCAACATGAGCCGCTCCGCCTCTTACTTTGAGAGCGGGACGGGACGGGGCATGGGCTTCCGAGACTCCTGTCAGGATTTGCTTGGTTTTGTCCACATGGTCCCGGAGCGGGCCAGGGAGCGAATTCTGGATATCGCCGCCACCCAGTTCCCTGACGGCAGTGCCTACCACCAGTACCAACCCCTGACCAAGAAAGGCAATCTAGCGGTGGGCAGCGGCTTCAACGACGACCCCCTTTGGCTCATCGCCGGAGCGGACGCTTACCTGCGAGAAACGGGAGACTGGAGCATCCTGGACGAGCTAGTTCCCTTTGATAACGACGAAAGCGCCGCCGCTCCACTGATGGAGCACCTGCGGCGCAGCTTTCGATATACGGTGAATCATTTGGGGCCCCACGGCCTGCCCCTCATTGGCCGGGCAGACTGGAACGACTGCCTAAACCTCAACTGTTTCTCTCGCCATCCTGGGGAGAGTTTCCAGACCACCGGCCCCAGCGAAGGTCCGGCGGCGGAATCCGTGTTCATCGCCGGAATGTTTGTTCTCTATGGCCGTCGTTATGCGGAGCTCTGCCGCCGCCAGGGACTGACGGAGGAAGCAGAGACCTGCCTAGCGGCTGTGAAGTCCATGGAGAAAACGGTCTTGACCGCAGGCTGGGACGGGGCCTGGTTCCGTCGGGCTTACGACGCTTTCGGCGCGCCGGTGGGCAGCCGGGAGTGCGAAGAGGGGCAAATCTACATAGAGCCCCAGGGCATGTGCGTCATGGCGGGCATCGGAAAGGAGAGCGGCCAGGCGGCACAGGCTCTGAAAAGCGTAGAAGAGCGGCTGGACACGCGGTTTGGCATCGTGCTTCATCAGCCGCCTTACACCCGCTATCGGCTGGAGCTGGGGGAAATCAGCAGCTACCCCCCTGGCTACAAGGAAAACGCTGGCATCTTCTCCCACAACAATCCCTGGATCACCTGCGCGGAAGCCGTGCTGGGCCATGGGGACCGGGCCTTTGAGACCTACCGAAAGCTCTGTCCGGCCTATCTGGAGGAGGTCAGCGAGATTCACCGCACAGAGCCTTACGTCTATAGCCAAATGGTGGCAGGAACGGATGCCGCCGCCTTTGGCGAGGCGAAAAACAGCTGGCTCACGGGAGCCGCCGCCTGGAGCTTTACCGCCGTTTCGCAGGCAATTTTGGGCATACGACCGGAGCTGGACGGGCTGTGTGTAAATCCCTGCATTCCCTCTGGCTGGACGGGCTTTACCGCCGTCCGCCGTTTTCGGGATGCCGTATATCAAATTACCGTGGAAAATCCCGAGGGTTTGCAATATGGCGTGAAGGAACTCTACGCGGACGACGTGCGGCTGGAGGGGATCATCGTTCCCACTGCCCCGGCAGGGAGCGTCGTGTCCGTCCGAGTAGTGATGGGGTGATCCCATGGAATTTCAGAAGGATTTTATCTGGGGCGCCGCCTCTAGCGCCTATCAGATTGAGGGCTATTCCCAGTTAGATGGCGGCGGAGCGTGCATTTGGGACACATTTTGCCGTCGCCCGGGGGCCATCGCCGACGGCGGAGACGGCTCCGTAGCCTGCGACGCCTACCATCGCTTCCAGGAGGATTTGGACATCCTGTTCCAGTTGAACATCCGGCACTACCGCTTCTCCACCAGCTGGGCCAGAGTGGACCCCATGGGAGATGGGAACTGGAACGCCGGGGGGCTCCGCTATTACGATCGATTGGTAGACGCCTGCCTGGACCGGGGAATCACCCCCTGGGTCACCCTTTATCACTGGGAGCTGCCCCAAGCCATAGAGGACCAGGGCGGCTGGCTGCGGCTGGAGACAGCCCAGGCTTTCGGACGTTTTGCCAGCATGATGGCGAAGCATTTTCAGGGCCGAGTCCATCATTATTTTACCCTTAATGAACCCCAGATCGTCCTGAGTCTAGGGCATGCCCTGGGGCTTCATGCACCGGGAAGGCAGTACGACCCGCCCCAACTGGTCCAGTGCTGGAAGCACCTGATGCTGGCTCACGGTCTAGCGGCCCGGGCCATCCGGGAGGCGGATTCCACCGCCCAGGTGGGCCTGGCTTCTACAGGGCGGCTCTGCTGGCCCCACAGCCCAGAAGATCGAGAGGCGTCTACAAACACTGCCTTCGCCATGCCGGATGAGGATTGGATGTTCACCCATCCCTGCGGACTGGACGCAGCGTGTTTCGGCCATGTGGACCCAGAGGGTCCTCGCCTGGCCGAGCGGATGAGTGACATCACACCGCAGGAGTGGGAGATTATGCACGCCGTACCGGATATGATCGGCGTCAACTCCTACAACGGTCATGAGATCGCCGCCGGGCCAGACGGCAAGCCGGTGTATCTTCCCCGGTATCCAGGGTTCCCCCGAACGGCCTTGAAATGGCCCATTACGCCAGAGATCATGGAATACGGCTACGAGGACCTCTACCGGCGGTACGGTCTGCCCCTGTATGTTACGGAGTGTGGCCTAAGCTGCAACGACCACATTTTTCTAGACGGTAAGGTTCACGATCCGGACCGCATTGACTTCTTGACCCGGTATCTGGAAGCGCTCCGCCGGGGCACGGAACGGGCCGACATCCGGGGATTCTTCCATTGGTCCTTAACGGATAACTTTGAATGGCACAGCGGATACGGAGAGCGGTTCGGACTGGTTTATGTGGATTATCCCACTCAACGGCGAATTTTGAAGGACAGCGCCTTCTGGTATGCCAGGATTGCCGCAGGCGACCGCTGAACAAACCGCCCATCCCGTTTATTGGGACATCCGGTTTTGCGATACGAAGCTCACAATGTACAATCCGCAGTCCACCAACGGCTTCATCAAGAAGGCGGGGAGGCCCAGGCAGTCCACCAGAAGGTACATCAGCACACAATCGGCCAGCAGCAACGGGACCAGTATTTTCAAATAGCCCCACATCTGGTAGGAGCCGCCAAACACCAAGTGCCGGTTCACGTTGTAGTTCACCGTTCCGGAAATAACCCGCGCCAACACTGCTGCCGGAACGCTCCTTCTCAGAACCAGATAATACAGCAGGTTAAACGACAGGTAATCTGTCAAAAACGCTAGCAGCGAGGAGAGGAAAAATCGGGGAAAGCACCGGAACAAAACCGCGTATATCCGCATACCATCCCGCAAGGGGCGGAAATGGGAGGCAACATCGGAATCCGCCGAGTAAATGGTCTGGATTTCTACCTCTTCAATGCCCGCTGGGAACAACGCCGCCGAATGGACCAGCATTTCCATCTCGTATTCATAACCCTCGCCAGACAACTCCAGGAGACCGGACAGGCTCCGCTCCGTCAGCGGTATGCCCCGCAGTCCGGTCTGGGTATCCCGCAAGCGGATTCCATACAGCAGTCGAAAGAGCACTCGGGTCAAACAGTTCCCGGTTCTGGACCGAGGCGGCATCTGAGACACGTCCCGCATTCCCAAGATCAACCGCCCGCCCCCTGCGGCCAGAGCCTCCACCACCCGGAGGATGTCCTCCGGGCTGTGCTGGCCGTCTGCGTCCGCTGTGACAATCCCCGTAAAGCCCCGCTCCGCCATATAGGCGATTCCAGTCTTTAGGGCCTGCCCCTTGCCGCAGTTTTTCTCGTGGCGCAGCACCACCGCCGGTTCCAACCCCTGAAAGACCGCTTCCTGGGACGCGGAACTGCCATCGTTCACCACCACAACAGGAATACCGGCCTCATTCAGCTGCCGCACCAAGCCGCTGAAGCACCGGCCCGGCTCATAGGCGGGAATCAGAACGCCGAGCCGGGCCGGCGCTTCTGCTTGTCCCGCTTGCTCTCGCCTTTCGTTCATGAGCACGTCTCATCTCCCTTTTTCCGCAGCAGGAGAAGCAGCAGAATTACCCCAGCCGCACTGACCGCCAGTCCCTCTTTCAAGCATGGATACCGCAGCGTAATAGACGTTACGCCCTCTTCTACAACCGTCAGGTGATTGCGGGAGGATATGGCTTGACTGCTTTCAAAATTCTCATGAAAGGCCAGGGTCGTATTAACCTCCCCCCGGGGAGAGGTCACAGTAATCTGCTGGTTCGAAATCTCCACCTCCAGGGGAACAATCTCCCGCACAGGCAGCTGATCGGCTGGCAGGGCCATCGCGTGGCTGAGCAGCCGTTCCACAGTGGGATCTTTTGTCAGACTGAAAAAGTAGGTAAGATTCAGCGCGATAAAGACAAGGTTGTCATTTTTTACCGTACCGTAAAAATCCAGCTCCAGTCCGTCGTCCAAAACGGTCCCCCAGCGCTGGTCCAGCCCCTCCAGGTATACGCAGTCCCAGTCCGTATGCCCCGGCGGAAACAGGTCCGTATTCAACAAGCCGTCGATGGTATCCATCTCCGGATATCCGTTGGAAAAGGAAATGGCATTGCAGACCACGCCCAGAAAGCTCTGATTATGGGTCTTTCGATCCTCGGGAATGCCGTCCGCGGCAATGACCACCCGGACTCCCGCTTCACTCAGCCGCAGGACCAGGGACTCTGCAGTCTGCCGGTCGTCATAGGTAAAGTCGGAAAGCAGGATCAGGGAATAGCGGGACAGCTCTTCAAAGGTATAATCGTTGAGATTCGTGGACTCCGCCTCTTCCATGGCGGGAAAGCCCAGAGCCGTGGCGGCGGCTCCCGCTCCGATGCCCAGAGCCGGATAATCCGTCACGGTTCCCCAATTTCCCGTGACATCCAAGTGATACAGGCGGTAGTTTTCATTGAAGTCCACCAGGCAATATCCCACGGCGGCGGCGGCCTTATCCAACTGGGACACGCCGTCCTCCTCTTTCCACATGGAGGAACGCTGAACCAGCACCGTGTCGTTTCCAAGCTCCATGCAGCGATCAAAAAGATAGTAATACTGTCCGTTTTCCAAGGCGCGGTTTAACTGAACAATATTGCCAGCTGTCGCGGCCGCCTCCCAGCCCGCGCCAAAAGTTGCCGGCACAGGCTCGTTCCAGGCGGAAACCAGCCATGCGCCAGTGGCCGAAAGTCTGCTCAAATCCATCAGCGCCATGCGCTGTTCCGTCATCTCCTGGGCGGCGGAAATCAACGTGAGCTCCTGGGCCATGTTCAGCCGGTCCTCTGCCAGCTCACCACTTTGAGTGCCCCTTATCAGGCCAAGAGATGGCACCGTGTCCAAGCATAAAAGCAGCAGCAGCAAGCAGGCCAGAGACCGGCGCAGCGTATTCCAGTGCAGATAGCTGTACAAAATCATGCAGAGGGCGATGGAAATAAACCGCAGCATCCACAAATACCGGCTGCCTGGGAGGAGTTTCAGCACCGAATACATCGAGGACGATGTGCATAAGCAAAGGAGCAGTCCTGCCCAAAAACCAGGCATTTCCTCCCTTCGGCTCAGCAAAACGCCCAGAGCCGCCGTCAAAAACGCCGCCAATCCAAAATAAAAATTTCCGTTGTCACTGGCATAGCGCTCCAGGGGATTCAGGGATATCCAGAGGCTTTGGAAAAAGCCCTCCATGACCTCGGCGTTGTCCAAGGAGGTTATGCCGCCCACTAAAGAGGGATACAGCCAAACGCCCAAAATCAAAAACCCCGCCGCCATGGCCCCAACCAGTGGCAGCACAACTCCCCTGCGCCGGACGATGATCCGATGGAGCAGGAGATAAAGCAGCGCTCCAAGGGCCACCATACCGCCGTATCCCAGGTGGCACAGCGTAACCAGCGCAAAGCTGACCGCCGCGCCCAACAGCCTGGCCCGGCCGGGCCGCTCCAGGTAGGTATTGCAGAAATGAAAAAACAGGGGGAGAAAAATCATGCTGACGGACCGGGCCAGATTTCCCTCTAAAAACAAGGCGCAGAGATTGTTCGGCATGAAAAACCACAGAGCACCCACGGCCGCCCCCAGCCAGGGACGTTCGGTCCGAAATCCGATATACAGCCAGGGCAGCGCGCCCAAAAAGCAGATCATGCCCACAAAAACCAGATAGCCGTCCAGCGGATCGCCGCCCGCCAGCGCCTGGCAAAAGGCCATGAAGTAAGCGGGCAGCGGTGCCCAATAGCGCAGCAGCTGCACGCCGTTATACCACATGGGATTATAGGACGGCCACCAGTTTCCCTCCAGAATGGACCGGTAGACAAAATCTCCCCGGTAGACATGGTACATGGTATCCGAGCCGCTGGGGTATACGCCGTTCCAGCATACCCACAGCACCACAAAAACGGAAATCGTAAGATAGCACACCGGGGCCAGCAGCGGCAAAACGCTCCCCCGTCTCATCCGATTCAAGAGGTAGGACCTCCCTCTCCTCCTAAAATGGTGTTCAGCACCGCGTCAATGGCGTCCTCTAGGGCGTCTTTCTTTGGCGTCGGCCCGCCGGCGGAGGACGGCATCTCCTGTTCTTCCTCCGGGATATGGAGAATGTAGCTTCTGGTAGGTGTCTCACTGGCTTCCACCTGCGTCAGGATGCCGCCGATCTCGTAGATAATCCTGTGAAATTCATTGGCAAAGTAATCCGTCAGATTTTCGAGCGTAGGCAAAATGGCATCGAAGGGCGGTATCTCATTCATGACCTGGTTCTGGAAGGGAGCAATATAGCCAGAGACTCCCTTTTCAAAGGTGCTGAACTCCACAAAAGAGCTACGCCCATAGCGGATCGTCAGGGTAAATTCCCAGGTATGCGGATGGGTTTCCCCTTTGTGCCCATTGATGATGATATAGTGCTTGGCATTTAAATAGAATTTCAGCCGATACTCCCGGTACAGCCTCACCGCCATGCTCTCACTCTCCCTTCCCTGCGCCGAAGGACGCAAAGTCCTTTTGCTGCTCCGCCGCGCTGGAGAGTAGCAAAAATTCCTTCAGGCTTACATCGTCATTCAGAAGAGACATGGCGCTGTCAAACGCCTGTTCCAAATCGCACTGGACAAACAGAAGCCCAAGCAAATAATCATCCAGGGTAAAGCGCAGCACCGTCCGGTCCAGGGATACGCTGGCCAGCTTCAAAACACCCCGGACCGCCTCCTCTCCGGAGCACCGCAGCAACGCCAGGGACAGCGGATACGCCTTTCGTGCCCGCAGCTTCGCAACGAAAGACGGCAGCGCCTCCTTTGACCAGAGATTCTGTCTGGTATCATGCAGATCGCGCTCAGAAAAAAGCTTGTTCATCTTGTCTAGGCTTTGGTTCAGGGTATCCATGGCTTCATTCTGCCGGTCGGCCTCCAACTGGAGACGGCGAACCTTTCCCGCCAGCAGGGCAATCGCAATGACAAATAAAAGTAAAGTGCCCGCCCCCAGAGCGCAGAGCTCTGTCTTTGCCCCCAGGAAGAGGTTATGATCCAGCAGCACGCTTCGGTTGGTCAAAAGGCACAGGCGGTACACGTCTCCCTGGTATTCAAAGGCCGCGCCGGAGGCCACATATTCCCGATCCTCAATGAGTATATTCCCATGGCCAACATGGTCCAAGCGGAGGCTTTCCAAAAAGCTCCTGGCGCTGTCTGAAACGTAGTACGTCGCCGTGGTAAATCCCTTGTATTTGTTGGTCTCCAACACGTCCTTTACAAACAGCATGTCTTGCTCCCGGGAAAAGGTCCAGTATTTATTGGAGGACGCGTCCATGGCACTGAGAATACTTTCGATCTCCTTTTCTCCCTTCCGATCTCCCTCCAGGCGAATCTGATCCAGCACCAACTGGACATAGCTGTCCTGCTGCATGGCGCAAACCTCCACCAGTCCCGCCTCATACCGCTCCAGCTGGAACCAGGCCACCGCTCCCACGCACATGGATATCAGCAGCGCGCACAAGAGGGTAATCCCCACAATGGGATGCCCCTTTTTTCCCCGCCGGTCCTTCTTCATGGCTCGCTCACCCCGCTTTCGTTATTTTTACCTGTCCTTATGCTCCGAGGCTGGCTGGACCCCGGTGCCCTCCGAAAAGTGCTCTACATAGTAATCCGAAGCCTTTCCAAGCTCCTTCTCCAGCCATTCCGCCCCCCGCCGCTCCAGCAGGGTGTCTCTCTCAGAAAAGAGGTCCGTTCCCAGTCCAAGCCGGTCTCCCTCAATTTCAAAGCCAATCGCACTCAGAACGGTGGGCAGCATGTCCATTGCGGTAAAACTCCGGGACTTCTCGTCCCGCACAACGTCCTTTGCGGGATGAATGAAACAGTTGTATACCGTTCGGCTGTAGTAGGGAACGCCATCCACCAAAAAGCCGTCCATCCGGGGATGGTCTCCAGTGATGACGATGGTGGTGTTTTCATAAAAGTCCTGCGTCTTGCACCAGTCCACAAATTCCGACACCAGCCTGTCGCTGCAGCTCACCACGTTGGCGGTTCCCACTGCATAGTCGTTCCCGCACCACTGGCACATAAAACCGGCGGTCGCGTGCAGGTCCACCGTCAGCAAAGTGAAATTAAAGGGCTTCCCCTCCGCCGCCAGCGCCGACACCTCGTCCCTGGCGAAGTCAAACAGCACCTTGTCCTCCAGTCCCCAGTTCGTCCAGTAGTCCGGGGGCACAAGGCCCCGCTCTCTGGCGGTGTAGATGTCAAAGAACCGATAGTTCCCATGTTGTTGAAAATAATTCTTCCGCCCGGCGAAATCGCCGTCCGACCCGCACATGAACTCCTGCACATAGCCCTTGTCCTCCAGCAGCTCGCCCAAGGTGACCACGCCCGGCAAAAAGTCCTCCGCCTGGGCAATGGCCGTATCCGATACCGAGGCTTTCGCAAAGGGAACGCCGGCGGTTGTGGACAGCAGCGCGCCCATGGTCCAGGTGCTGCCCACCGTGGCATGGAAACCACCCATGCCATCTACATCCGCGAAGTTCAAGTGTTCTCCGGCCAGCCGGGTGAGGTTCGGCATGTAATTGACGTCCTCCTGCCAGCCGCCGTCCTCCCGGGAAGCATATGTGGTTTCCAGGCTTTCCACGTAAATGTAGATCAGGTTTTGGGTGGGGCCCTCCGCCGTGATGGCAGTCTGTCCGGGGTCCACATATTCATCCTCATAAATAGAGCTCTTCGTTCCGGATAGCTGATAATAGTCCAAAAGGCCATAGGCCCCGTTCCCGTACAGCACGCCTCCAAGCAAAAACAGTGCGCTACCGAAAACAGCGCAGGTGTGAAGCGCCTGATACACGCCTTTTCCCCGTTTCTTCAGCCGGCGGCCAATCGCCGCGTCCATCATGGCGGCAGCCACTAAGACCGCTACGCAGCCCCCAAGGGGTAAAAACAGCCCCCGCAGCGCCTCATTCATCATCCCCGCTCCGGTTCCCCGCAAGGGGCCCTGGAGCGTGTGGATAATCTCCGTGATTTCCACGTGAAAGGTACTTTTGGACCAATAGACCAGCAGCGCCAGTCCCATCCCCAAAAACGCCAGCGTCCCCACACTGAAATACCAGAGCGCACTATAGCCCTCCTTCTCCACTCCAACAGGGTTTGGCTGTCGGTTGGCTGCGCAACGGACCCGGCGCAGAGGCTGGAGCAGGCGGACGGCATCCGTTTTCACCGCGGTGTTGAATGCGTTCCGTTCCTCGGTCAAGTCCATCTGCCGCCAGGCACTGTCGGTTTGAATACTGTTGATGATTCCGGCGACACGAATGAAGAAAACGGCCAGGTTGAAAAAGGGAAGCAGCGGAATGCACCACCAGCGTTTCAGGTAAAAGCGCCTCAGCTCCGCATCCATCTTGAGAAAAATTGCCACCGTGATAAAATAAAAAACACCCACCGCAATATACAGCGCAAAAATCATTCCGGTGGACCACAGAATTACCTTGGCGGAATAGTTCATGCACATCATGCAGATCAGCGCCAGATACCAGATCAGGCGGGGAAAGGCAAAGGTATGGTCATACAGCAGCGTTTTGACGTTGACGTCCTTCAAGACCCGGCCCAAGCGGAAGTTCCTGCTTGCGAACATCCGGGCAACCTCCAGGCTTCCCCGTTGCCACCGCTGCCGCTGGGTATAGAGCTTATTGACGCTTTCGATGGGGTCAACAAAAAAGATGGCGTTCTCGCAAATCTCCACCCGCTCGTTTTGAAGCTCCCGCATTTGAAACGTAATGTGTGTGTCCTCGCACACAGTGTCGGTATTGTACATGCGGGACTTCAGCAGAGAGGATTTTCGAAAGGCGGAAAACGCGCCAGAAAGCGTGTACACCGCGTTCAGCTCCGAGGCATAGCTCCGCCCTGCCAAAAAGGCCTGGGCATATTCCAGGAATTCCAGATTCCGCAGCAGACGGGAGAACAGGCCCCGGTAAGCGCGAATCTTGTCCGGCCTGGTGAGAATCGCGCCGGTCATGCAGTTCACATCCGGATGAGCCTCAAATTTATTGACCATATTGACAAGAGCCGTCCGCTCCAGAACACCGTCGCTATCCAGATTGATGATATACTTTCCCTCGCTGTTGTACAGCGCCAGATTCATTGCCCTGGATTTGCCCTGCTCCGCGTCCATCCACTGCATCCGCAGCTCTGGAAACCGGGCCTGGCATTGGGCGAACACAGAAAAGCTCTCGTCCTGGCTCTGGTTGTTTACCAGAAAAATACGGATACTCTCGTTGGGATAGGTGCTGTTGTAGATGGATTAGATGCACGCAAATAGCGTCCCGGCGCTGTTATACACCGGGACAATCAGGGAAATCTCCGGATAGAGTCTGGGCCGCGGGGGCGCCATCATTCCCCGGATTCGCCGCCTCAGCAGCATCATGACGCTGCCAAGGGAGGGCAGAATCTCCATCAGTACCGGAATGATGATCCAGGCGCCCCAGAAAACAAAGGAGTTAAGAATCGCTTTTAGGAAGTTCATAGCTAAAATGCCCCACCTTCATTTGAACCACCTGGGGCTTTGTAAACACGTAGAAATAAAGCCACACACTGAAAAGATAGAATACAATCCGCCCCACAAACGTATGCATGACGTAATAGGCATCCATACCCAGAAGATGGACTGACAGGCAGATGATGGCAATACGCAGCGCGTTGCACACCATGATATAGGCAAAACCCATCAATCCAACCAGCACCTTTTCGCTGGCACGGTATACGTTAAAAAAGGCCAACAGGGAGAGAAACGCCATGATCTCTATGACGCCGGAGCACTCAAAGTCCACCTGGAGCGTAACAGAGCTCTCCTCCACCGGGATATAGAGAATCCCATATTTGAAGTAAGCCGTAAAGGTTCCGCTCAGACGGCCGATCACTCCGGCCATTGCGCAGACATAGCGGGCCAAAGGCTGGGTCAGCCAGGGACGCACGCCCACCATCAGCAGGATAAACAGCCCCATGCTGCCCCAGAGGAACCGCCAGGCGTACAACTCCGCCCGGCGGAATACCCCCAGAACATACAGCCACAAGGCGGCTATGATCAACAAAAGGATTGGATTCACGCCGTCACGCCTCTTTTCCGGCGCCGGAAAAGCACACCGGCCGTCACGCCGCAGCAGAGCGTCACACCCAGAAGCGCCCCGGAGGATGCGCCGGCCGTCACGAGCCACTTTTCACCAAGCAGCAAAAACTGTGCCTCAACGGTGCGCAGGTCGTTCACCGAGCAACCCTGACGTTCCGCGATTGCCTCCAGGTTCAGATCAAACTCCATCTCATCGCAGCGTCTATCCGGATCAATGGTTATTTTCATGGTGCCGAATATCGGTTTTTCAGCATCACCCATGAGCCGGTTGTCTGTGATATAAAACGTATGTATTCCGGGCTCCAGCGTTGTGCTGTCCTGAACAACCTGCCCGTCCGCCGTTAGCATGCGGGGATAAAAGCCCCCCTCCTCAAAATGGTGCTTGTAGGACCGATCACCGTTAAAGGCAATGGAAATACCGGAGAGAAACGCATTGCCCGGGGAATTCAAATGCGGCTGCATGCCAGTCACCGCATGACCGTAAAGGGTGCTGCCCTCTACATACAGGGCTCCATGGCTGTCTGTCTTGGCATCTTGACTTCCGGTGGTGGCATACTGGATGACTTGGTGAGGATAAGACGCCCAGTCATCATAGGAGCCGTCGATCTCAATGCCGGAAAAGCTCCCTGTGTTTCCGCCGCCGCCCTGTAAGTTGGAGACATCGGAGATCACCGGCTCCTCCAGGTAAAATCCGAAAGACAAGCTCTTCTGGTATGGGGGAAGCTCGCTGGCGGGAATTCGAATTTCCCACTGGGCATTTTCATGCCGGGCCTCCGCCCCCTCCACACCATAGACGGAAGCGTCCTTACTTACTAACTGAAACTTCATCTGATGGCCCAAATCCGTCGTAATAGCGTAGTTTCCGGTGCTGTTGGAGCCCGCCGCCCCCGCGTCTCCATCCGGCGTCTCCTTGATGTAGACATAGAGGTAATCCCCGTCAAAGATAAAAGCGGCGCTTTCCAGGTTGTTATGCGCAGGGTTTGTATCATAGAAGTCGTACTTTTTCACTGCGTCCCAATCGGAAAATTCGCCATCTATGGTAATTCCCGTATAAACGGCATCCTCCTTTTCTTCCTCAGGCATATCCACTCCATTCAATACCGGCAGCCCCGCCACGATCTGAGGCGCTCCCTGCCATCCCAGTCGAAGGGTGCAGCCCTCTCCGGAGACGTAGGCAGCGGGAATCATCGCCTCCACATAGTAAGGGCCGGGGCTTTGGGCGCTGGCCGTATTATTCACCACCGCTTCCGCCCCAGGAAATTTCTCAGACAGGTTTTCTACTGTTACTGTGTTATCCCAAGCGTCTTCCCCCTGGCTGACAAAGATGGGAATATTCTGATATGGTCCATAATAGAATGACTGGGCTTCCCCGGTGAAGCACAGATACAGGTTTCCGTCCAGATCCCGCGCTGCTTTCCAGCTGTCAATGGAGGAATCGCCGTGGGACATCCCCGCAACCTCCGCCCAGTCGTCCAGGGAACCGTCCAGTGTAATCCTGCCTTCGGTATCCGCGACCAGGATGCTCATTGGCGCGTCCTGCGCTATAATAGGCGGCAGATCTCCATTCTCCAAGCCTTCCTCCGGCGGAAGCTCTGTTCCTTCGCCGCCCTCCGGCGCATCGGGTTCCGGCGCGGGCTCCACGGGGACTTCAGGCTCTCCCCCGCCCTCCGGCGCATCGGGCTCCGGCACGGGTTCCACAGGAGCTTCGGGCTCTCCCCCGCCCTCCGGCGTTTCGGGCTCCGGCGCGGGCTCCACAGGAGCTTCGGGCTCTCCCCCACCCTCCGGCGCATCAGGCTCCGGCGCGGGCTCCACGGGGCTTTCGGGCTCTCCCCCGCCCTCCGGCGTTTCGGGCTCCTGGAAATCCTCAACGTCTTTCTCTTCTGTCACATCCTCATAAAAATGATCTTCCATTTCACCAGAAGAGCCCTCTTCCTCGACTGCCAGCGCCGTCAGCGGAAACAGTGCCACCAGAAACACCAGCGCCGCGCTGGCCGCAAGCACCTTCATTTGCCGATTTCTCATTCTGACCTTCCCCCTTGTATTTCTCTTCCACGTTCCGCTCCCAACAAAGCGGGCCGCCGCTTCCCAAAAATCCGCTCACAAGTCCTACATCCAGCAATCCCCAGCCCAAGCTCAGTCAATCTGCGCCTCAGGCCAGAGACAGTTCCCGGACTCCAAGGTCTTTGGGGCCCGCAGGTGAAAGTCCGCGTAACAGCAAAACCAGCATTTTTCTCCATACACCAATCCCTTTGTACGCGGCGCAAAAGCAGGGCAGCACTGTTCCGGCAGTACGACGTCATCGGGCCGTTTCATGCTCCGCGGCCGCACACATTCCGCGGTTTCCAACCTTATCCCTCCCCCGCGCTTGGTCCCAAGCGCACGCTGTAACATACCTCCACAACATAATTTTCATTTTGTTGTAAAGGGATTGAACATCCCTCATTAGCTCAAAAAAAGCACTGGAAATGGTCGGTTATTTGCAAATTTTAAGCGTCAAAAGGAAACGGAACCAGATCGAAAAAAGCTCCGTCTCTTTTGACGCTTATTAGGTGCTCATATCTGTAACAACAGTTTGCTCCCGCAAAAAAGACTTGATAATTATGGAGCTGCTTGCTATAATAACTCTTATGTAAATACGATTTCCATTGCACGATATGATTACAACAAAATGAAAATTATGTTGTAAGCACCAGTCCCATACGTTCCATCTGTCTAGCATGAACCGAGCCGCTTTCGGCCGTATAAATGCGGGTGGTCGTTACGCTGGAATGGCCGAGGATGTCCGCCAGGCGGGACAAATCCTTTTCCATATCGTAGTATGTCTTGGCAAACAGGTGGCGCAGATTATGGGGAAACACCTTTCCCGGCTCCACCCCGGCGCTCTGGCAAAGGGCTTTCATATCCCTCCAGATATTGGAGCGGTCAACAGGCTTCCCTGTCCGCGTCACAAACACCGCTCCGGCGGTGATTTTTTGTCTCCGTTGGTAGTCTCTCAGCAGCCGCCGGAGCTTTTCCGGCAGAAACAGCGGGCGGCGTTTTCCCTTGCTGACAATCTCAGTTCGGCCTGTTTTCACCGCTTCCGCCGTGATAAACTTCAATTCGGACACCCGAATCCCTGTGGCGCAAATCGTCTGGAGAATGAGGGCCAGCTTCTCTCCCCCCTCCCGCTTGGCAGTCTGGACAAGCCGGGCATATTCGCCCCGGGTCAGTTCCCGCTCCTCATCCCGGAACAGGATTTTTTGCGCTTTCAGCAGCCGCACGGCAAACTCCCGGCGGTCTATATACGCCAAAAAGCCATTGACCGCCGTCAGCATGGAATTGACTGTGGAGGGGGAATACGAGCTCACCAGCTGTTCCTTCCACGCGATCAGAGCCGCCTTTGTAAGCGGCCTTCCGTCCAAAAAAGCCAGCATGGCATTCAGGTCGTGAACATACTTTCTCACCGTATTTCCGGCTCGCTCCTGTTCCTGGAGGTATGCCTCATACCGCTTGATTTGGCGGGCGGTGACCATAAAGGCCGCTTCTCGATTTCGCATAACAATCATCTCCTTGTTGTTTCCGGCGAAATTTTGAATAAAGCGGGTCATTCAATCCTTCGCCTGGTTATTCAGACAAACCGTTCGCCTCCGCAAACGCTGAAAAACCGTCTCTTAATGAGAGACGGTTCCGCGAAAGCCGCGTCCCCGGCAGCCCGATCTCCCAGGAGCGCCCGCCCTGCCGCCTTGGATACAGCCATTATAAATTATATACTGGCAGGTTTTCCTTGACAACCTCTTTTTCCGGACGGAAAAATCTGAAATCTCCCCATTGACAAACGCAACAGATACGGTATAATAACTACGGTTCAAAAAGTGAAACGCCGTGAAAAAGCCAGCCCTGCGAGACGGTTCCTCAGCGAGAGGGGGAGAGTGCAAGCCCCTCGTCCACGCCGCAAGGCCGCCACTTTGGAGCGGTCCGCGAGGAGCGGAACGGCTCATCCCCGTTATCGGATGGCTCAAGATGTCCCCTTTTATCCGGGGATAATTAGGGTGGTACCGCGAAGCAAGCCTTCGCCCCTATGCCGGGGCGAGGCATTTTTATTTTTCCCACATCATTTCAATATTGGAGGAAGAAACACATGTCACACCCCTACCACGGCCTGAACGAGCTGCGGGAGATGTTCCTCAGCTACTTCGAGAGCAAGGGCCATCTCCGCCTGCCCAGCTTTTCCCTGATCCCCCCCGCCAACGACGCCAGCC
>CATOKC010000076.1 GCA_951800675.1 uncultured Oscillibacter sp. | reverse complement strand
TATCCAGGCCCTTTTCAAACTTGGCGGAGGCCTCCGTCCGCATCCCCAGGGCCAGGGCGGTTTTCCGGATGCAGCTGCCCTCGAAGTTGGCGGATTCAAAGACCACGTCCGCGGTGTCCGCCACAATCTCGCTGTTCAGTCCGCCCATGACGCCCGCAAGGCCCACGGCCCGGGTATCGTCGGCAATGACCAGCATGTCCGGCGTCAGCTTTCGGAGATTGCCGTCCAGGGTGGTCAGCTCCTCGCCGGTCCGGGCCCGGCGAACCACGATTTTTCCGCCCTTGACATAGCGGTAGTCGAAGGCGTGCATGGGCTGGCCGTATTCCAGCATCACATAGTTGGTGATGTCCACAATGTTGTTGATGGGCCGGACGCCGCTGGAGCGGAGCCGCTCCCGCATCCACTTGGGGGAGGGGCCGATCCTTACGTTCCGCACCATCCGGGCGGTGTACCGGGGACAGAGGTCCGGGTCCGGGGTCTCCACGTCCAGGAGCTCCGGCAGGGAGCGGGCCAGGGGGTTGTCCGCGTCCTCGGGGCAGCCCTTCACCACGGGCTCGTGGAACTTCATGGGCTTGTCGAAGGTGGCGGAGACCTCCCGGGCCAGGCCGATGACGCTGAGGCAGTCGGGCCGGTTGGGCGTGATTTCAAACTCCACCACATGATCGTCCGCGCCGATGACGGGCTTAATATCGTCCCCGGGTTTGCAGTCCTCGTAGAGGACAAAAATGCCGTCGGGGATGCAGTGGGGGAACTCCTTCTGCTCCGCGTGGAGGTCCGCCAGGGTGCAGATGGATTGGGTTTTGGTGTTGTAGGCCACCAGATCCCCCTGGTGGATATTCTGGAGGCGGACGTTGTGGACGCTTCCGCTGCCTTCGCCCCAGTCCAAAGCAAAGGTCCAGTGTCCCCCGCCGTTGTGCGTCACCAGGTCCACCCGGGCACAGACCACCGGCCCGAAGAGCTTGTGCCCCGGCTGGATGTCCGCCGGGATGGAGGGCTTTTCCGGGTCTATGGGCTTATAGTCGTTCAGCAGGGCGGCGGCGGTGACGGCGGCATAGGGGAAATCCCGCTCGTCCAGGCCCAGCTCATGAAGGCCGCACATCATGCCGTCGGACAGCACGCCCCGCAGCTTGCCCCGGGTGATTTTTTTGCCGCCGGGGAGGGTGGAGTTGTGCTTGGCCACGGGGACCAGGTCCCCCTTGTGGATGTTCCAGGCCCCGGTGACGATCTGGACCAGCTCCTGTTCCCCAATGTCCACCTGACAGACCCACATATGGTCGCTGTCGGGATGACGCTCCATCTCCTTGACGCGGCCCGCGACAACGTTTGCGATCTCCGCCCCCAGGTCCTCTGTGACCTCCACCTTAGAGCCGGAGATGGTCATGGCCTCGGCGAAGTCCCGGTCGCCGACCGGGCCGATGTCCACAAATTCTTGTAACCATTTACGGGATAGTTTCATATCGTAACTCCTCTTTCCTGTGAAAGTGAGCGGTCAGTCCCACTCGATTTCGCCGCCCTCTTCCTGAACGAGGCGGCAGAGCTCTTCCTCATGCTCCATCAGGGAGCGGATAATTTCCTCAAAGCGCTTGGCCTTCGCCTCGTTTTCCGGGGTCAGGGGCCAGTGGGCCTCGTACATGTCCGCCTCCGGGTCCGGATCCATTCCCTCCAGAATGTCCGGGGCGTGTTTCTCCAGATAGTACCGGAGCAGGGCCTCCCAGTTGTAGCCGTTCATATAGGCGTCCGGGCAGAGGGCCCCCAGCTTCTCCCCCAGGGCCATCACCGGTTCGTCGCTGGCCTGGAGCATAAGGCTCACATTGTTTTTGTAGGTGAAAACCGATACATAATCCGCCATGCTCAACTTCCCCCGTTTCCTTAGAACTGCTCCAGGAAGCGGATGTCGTTTTCAAAGATCAGCCGCATGTCGCTGATTTTGTACCGGCCCAAAGCCAGCCGCTCCAGGCCCATGCCGAAAGCGAAGCCGGAGTATTCCTCCGGGTCCACGCCGCAGTTTCGCAGCACCTTGGGGTGGACCATGCCCGCCCCCAGGATCTCAATCCAGCCCTCGCCCTTGCAGGTGGGGCAGCCCTTTCCGCCGCACTTGTAGCACTGGATGTCCACCTCGCAGCTGGGCTCCGTGAAGGGGAAGTGGTGGGGGCGGAAGCGGGTGACGGTCTCCGGGCCGTAGATTTCCCGGATAACGGCGTTCAGCGTCCCCTTGAGGTCCGCCATGGTGATGCCCTTGTCCACCACCAATCCCTCGATCTGGTGGAACATGGGGGAGTGGGTGGCGTCCACCTCGTCCTTGCGGTACACCCGCCCGGCGGAGATCATGCGGATGGGCACGCCATAGCCCTCCATGGCCCGAATCTGCATGGGGGAAGTCTGGGAGCGGAGGAGGACGGAGGAGTCCTCCGTCAGATAAAAGGTGTCCGTCCAGTCCCGGGAGGGGTGGTTCTCCGGGGCGTTGAGCTTGGTGAAGTTGTAGTCCGCCTGCTCGATCTCCGGGCCGTCCATGATCTCAAAGCCCATGTTCAGGAAGATTTCCTTCATCTCGTCCAGGACGGAATACATGGGGTGCTTGTGGCCCAGGGGGGGCTTTTTTCCGGGGATGGTCACGTCCACGGCCTCCGCCGCCAGCTTGGCCTCCAAAGCCTTTTGGGAGAGGACGCCGGACTGAGACTCAATGGCCCGCTCCAGGCTGGAGCGCACATCGTTGGCCAGCTGGCCCATAACGGGCCGAAGCTCGGCGGAGAGGCCGCCCATCTGCTTTAAGACGGCGGTGAGCTCGCCCTTCTTGCCCAAGTACTTGACCCGAATGGCCTCCAGTCCGGCGACCTCCTGGGCGGAGGCGATGGCCTCCAGTGCGCCTTGGCGAATGGCTTCCAACTGTTCTTTCATATCGTGGTACTCCTTTTCTTGGATGTGTTGGCTCAGGAATTGCGCAGCAGCGCCCAGGGCGGGCGCTCCATGGTAACGGTGAAGCGGGGCAGCTGGTGCAGCCCCTTGGAGAGGTTCGCGGCGTGCTTCCCGGGCCCGGTTACCGCCGTCACGGGGAAGAGCGCCGCCAAATACGCGTCGGCGTCCGGGTCCGTCTTGCCGAAGGGATAGGCGAAGTAGCTGGGTGGGACCCCGGTCTCCTGGGCGATGCGGTCAAAGCTGTATCGCAGGTCCTCCAGCACCCGGCAGTAGAAATCGCTGTCGGACTCGCCCTCGCGCCGCTGGACGCCGTTGGCCTGTCCGGGGACAAAGTTTCCCATCCGCCCGTCCAGGTTGTGGATGGCGTAGCCGTGGGAGCCGATTTCCACCAGCCCCGAGGCGGTCATCTCCCGGCACATATCCCAGGTGAGGAAATTCCCCCCGGGGTTGTCCTGCATATAGGCCATGACGGCGATGACGGCCTTGGCCCGGTACCGCTGGAGGAGGGGGTAGGCCAGGTCGTAGTTGCTTCGATAGCCGTCGTCGAAGGTGAGAAGGATGGGCTTTTCCGGCAGGGGCTCCCCCGCCGCCAGCTCCCGGGGAAGGACGGTGTGATAGCCCATTTCCGCCAGCCACTGGAGATCCTGCTCCAGCCGCCCCACAGTGACGGTCATCTCGTTGCACGCCTGCCAGTCGTGGACCACGTGGTGGTACATCAGCACCGGCAGACGAAGCTCGTAGGTTACCGGCGCGCCCTCTGGCGAGGAGGGGGAAACTGTGGGAACTTCCGGGGCCGCCCGGGCCTGAACCGCCTGGGGCTCCGGGGCGGCGGCTGCCGGGACAGCCGGGGAGAAGGGGGCGGCGATGGACAGCGACAGGGACAGCGCCAGCGCCAGGGGAAGGGAGTGCATGGCAGTCAGGTCCTTTCTCTAAAAAGTCGGAGAGGAAAAAAGAAAAACCCTCCGCCCCAAGCCTGGGACGAAAGGCAACTCCTTCCGCGGTACCACCCAAATTCGCGCCCTGAGGCGCGCTCTCGAGGCCCCGGTAACGGAGGGCGGACCGGCCGTGTCTCCACGGCGGCTCCCGGGCGAACCAAACGGCGCGTCGCAGACGGGCTTGCAGCCGGCGGCCCATCCTCTCTTGGCGAGGCGTGATCGTTATTTTCCCGTTCATTGCGGATCAAGTATAATCTTTTTCTTTTATAGCACAATTCCGCAAGAAAAGCAAGAGGAAAAAAGAGAGGCCCGGCCTCTCTTTCGGATTCCTGAAGCTTACAGCTTCTCCTTGATCTTGGCAGCCTTGCCCACGCGGCCCCGCAGATAGTACAGCTTGGCCCGGCGGACCTTGCCGTTGCGGATAACCTGAATGGTGTCGATGGAGGGGGAGTGCACGGGGAACACCTTCTCCACGCCTACACCGTAGGAGATGCGGCGGACAGTGATGGTTTCCTCAATGCCGCCGTGCTTCTTGGCGATGACAGTGCCCTCGAAAACCTGGATGCGCTCCCGGGAGCCTTCCTTGACCTTCACGTGGACGCGAACGGTGTCGCCGATCTGCACCTTGGGCGTTTCCTTGCCAAGCGCTTCTTTGTTCAGTTCCTTGATGAGATCCATGGGATACTTCCTCCTGTTTTATAGGCGTTCTTACCCGCGTTTTCCCCGCACGGCAGAGGACCGCCCTTTTGTAAGCCTGAATAGGATATCATAGTCCCATTCAAATTGCAAGTTCTTTTTCCAAGTATTTGACAAAAATCTGCCAGGCTGCCGGAGCGGTATCCAAATAGACGCCAGGGCAGGAGCCCCGCCGCTTCGGCCCGGATCAGCGCCGGACGGCCAGGGCGCGGCGAGGGCTGGGTTTTTCTCGTTATCCAAATCTAAAGAGTAAAGACGCTCAGCCCAAATCCCGGTGGTCCAGGGCCGCGAGACCAAAGCGCACCGCCTGGACAATGGCCTCCCGCTCTCCCTCGTCTCCGGCGGCGTCCCATTTGGCCCGGAGCTCCCGGAGGAACAGGCCCCGGAGAGAGTCCTCCCCGGCCCGGGCCCAGATATCCGCCGCCACCCGGGTGTGGTCCCGGACCTCCAGGGCGTAAAACCGCCCGGCCAGGGCCGTCTCCAGGGCCTTGGCGTCTCCGCCGCCCTCCCCGGCCTCGCCGGTGAGGAGAACGCGGTAGAGGTCTCCGGCCGTGTCTCCCGGAAGAGCGGCCTCCACGGCGGCCCGAGGCGAGACCTTTCCCGTCACGTCCACCTCCAGAATTTCATAGCGCCGCCCGGCGAAGGGCACGAAGGTCAAGGAGAGGCTTCCCCCGCCGTCGATCACACCCTCGTAAAAGCCCTTCTCCCCCAGCTCGTCAAAGCCCCGGCCCTCCAGACAGCCGGGCCAGGCGCAAAGAGTTTTTCCGCAGACCCTGGGCTCCCCCCGCTTGTGGATATGCCCCAGGGCCAGATAGCTCAGGCCGCTGGCGGCGATCTCCTCCCGCCCCAGGGGATTGTAGCGGCCCCCCGCCGGGTCCGTCTCACCGTGGAGAAGGCCCAGGTGGACCCGCCCGTCCTCCGGTGCGGAGAAGCCCGCCAGAAGGCTGGTCCCCTGCTCCGGGGCGGTGAAGGCCGCCCCATGAACGGTGACGCCCAGCTCCGGCAGGTCCACGGAGGTCATGGCGCTTTCCCGGAAAATGTGCACGTTCTCCGGCCAGTCTACCGTGACCCAGGGACTGCCGGGGCCGTACCAGTCGTGGTTTCCAGGCGCGGCGAAAACCTGGGCTTTCATCCGCCCCAGGGCCTCCGCCAGAGACTCCCCGGTCTCCCGGTAGGGGGCGGCGCTGTCAAAGAGGTCCCCGGCCAGCAGCACCAGCCGCGCGCCGTGCGCATTCACATAGTCCGCCAGCCGGAAGGGGAGCTCCCTGCTCTCCCGCCGCCGTTCCGCCGCCCGCCCGGGGGGCAGGGCGGCAAAGGCGCTGTCCAGATGGAAGTCCGCCGCGTGGATAAATTTCAGCATCATCCCGCCTCCCAATGCCTCATGCTTCCGTCTGCCAGGCCTTGCACACATCCACCCACTCCACAAAGTTGGAGGAATACCGCTCCAGCTCGTCGCAGGTCAGCTCAATGGCGCTGTTGTCGCTGCCCGCGGCTGGAAAGACGGTCTCAAACCGTTTCAGGGATACGTCCAGGTAAACCTTCACCTCCTCCGGCAGGGCGAAGGAGCACACGCCCCCCACGTCATGGCCGATCAGGCTGTGGGCCTCCTCATGGGTGAGCATTTTGGCCTTGGTGTGGAACTGGGCCTTGTATTTGCTGTTGTCGATTTTCGCGTCCCCGGCCACCACGATGATGACCGGCTTGTCCTCCACTTTAAAGCTGAGGCTCTTGGCAATCCGGGCGCCCTCCACGCCGACGGCCACCGCCGCCAGCTCCACGGTGGCGGAGGAGACCGCGAACTCCCGGATGCGGTCCGCAATGCCCAACGGCTGAAAATACGCTCTCACTTTTTCAATAGACATACGCTCATTCCTCTCTGTCGGTTTCTCTCTTCTGGGGGGCGCGGAATACGGCGGAGACGCCCAGAACCAGAAGGCTGAACAAAGGCTCCGCCCCCACGTAACCGCCATGGCCGTCCATGGCCCGGGCAAAGACGGTCAGTCCCTCCCAAAAACTGAAAAAAGCGGCGGCGCGGAGGCTCCAGATTCCGATTTGCCGGACCCGGCGCCGGGGAAGCCGCAGGGCCGTCCCGGCGGCCCGCGGCAGCCCCTTCACCGGATGTCGACGCGCTCCACCGCTACGCACAGCCCCGTGGCGCGGTCCAGGGTAAAGACGGCCCCCTCCATTTTGCAGGGCCCTTCCGGATGCTTGTACCGTCCCGGCAGGCCGCCTAAAAAGTTTTCCACCGACTGCCAGGGCTCGATGCCCAGGACGGATTCCACAGGCCCGGTCATTCCAAGATCTGTGATATAGCCCATTCCCTTGGGGTAGATCCGCTCGTCGGCGGTGGGAACGTGGGTGTGGGTGCCCCAGAGGGCGGAGACCCGCCCGTCCAGATAGTAGCCTAAGGCCAGCTTTTCGCTGGTGGCCTCGGCATGGAAGTCCACCAGGGTGAAGTCCGCCTCCCCCCGCTCCAGCAGCCGGTCCGCCAGGGGGAAGGGGTTGTCCGCTCCCCAGGCCAGGTCGCAGCGCCCGATGAGGTTCATTACCCGGATGCGGACGCCTCCCAGGTCGAAGATTTCACAGCCGTGGCCCGGAGCCCGGCCGGAGTAGTTGGCGGGGCGGAGGAGCCAGGCCGCGTCCTCCAGCAGATTCCCAATCTGGACCTTGCCAAAGGCGTGGTTCCCCAGGGTCACCGCGTCGGCCCCGGCGTCCCGGATACGCTCCGCCTGTTCCCGGGTGAGACCCACGCCGGAGGCGTTTTCCCCATTGACCACAGTAAAGGAGATATCCTTGAGCTTTTGCAGGGGCCGCAGGACCTTTTCCAGGTGGCGAAGCCCGGGCTCTCCCACCACGTCGCCCACGGCAAGAATGTGATACAGCATAAACGCCCTCCAATCTAAGGACATAGTATAGCAAAGTTTCCCGCTTTTGCAAAGAAAAAATCCAACGGTCCGCCGAAATTTTCCGGCGGACCGTTGGGGTGTTTACCGCTGATTCTGTTCCGCCAGCAGCTTGGTCAGTTCCTCCATGAAGCTGTCGATGTCCTTAAACTGCCGGTAGACGGAGGCAAAACGGACGTAGGCCACCTGGTCGATGGTCCGCAGGTTTTCCATGACCCGCTCGCCGATGACCTCCGTGCTGATTTCCCGTTCCATGGAGTTTTGGAGCTCCTGCTCAATCTCCGCGGCCACCTTCTCCAGCCGCGCAAGGGGAACAGGACGCTTTTCACAGGCGCGGATCATGCCGCCCAGGACCTTTCCCCGGTCGAAGCTCTGGCGGCTGCCATCCTTTTTCACCACCACCACCGGAAGACTTTCCACGGTCTCATAGGTGGTGAAGCGCCGGGTACAGGAAAGGCACTCTCTCCGGCGGCGTATGCTGTTGTTTTCATCAGCCGGACGGGAGTCGATGACCTTGCTCTCATTAAAGCCGCAGTAGGGACATTTCATAAAGGACCTCCTGATCCTCCGCCGGTTTCCCGACGGCCCGATTCCGTACAATACGGGCACCTTTGGTACTTCCCAAGGCGTTACGGGGATGTCCCGGGAACGTTGGGCTGTATTATATCACGAGAATCACAAAATTGATAGAAATTTGTCAAATCTTTTTAAAAAAATTTTCCCTGTTTCTGGAAGCTCAGAAAACGGGCCGGTCCTGCCTGTCGAAGGCGTAGACCACATAGGACCTGTCTCCGATCTTCCGGACCTGGGCGAAGCAGAAAAGGGTGGTCAGGGGGAAGGGAGTTCCCCGGTCATAAGGAAGAGCCAGATAGCGGGTTTCTCCCGCCTGCCGGGTTTGGGCCCCTTGGACCCCCTTCAGCCTTTGCCGGAGCCAGGGAGCCCGGAACAGCCGGTCCGGAGCGGGGGCGGGCTCCCAGGTCTCCGGCTCTTTCGCCCCAGCCGGGCGGACCTCTCCCCGGAGGAGACGGCCCAGAGGAACGGTGAGCCGGCCGGAGAAGCGGCGGCGGATGGTCCCCTGGGCGCCCTCCGGCTCCAGCACTCCCAGGCGCAGCTCCCCCCGGTCCCCCACGGCCCAGGCGCACCAGAGCCCCTCCGGGAGGGGGCAGCGGGCGGAGAACCAGGTGTACAGCCCCTCCCGCTCCGCCGTCAGCTCCCCGGCGGGGCGGCCCTCCAGCATCAAGGGGAATTTGTCCATATTCCTCATCCCTCCCGCCGTGAAAATGAAAACCCGTCTGCGCCAGCTTATGCGCAGACGGGATCGGTTATGCGGATCACGCGACGGTATAGCTCCCCCGGGCCAGAACCTTGGTTGCGGCGGCGGTGGCCCGGACGCCGCGGCCCTCAATGGTCATCATGTACAGGTGGTTTTGAACCAGGGCTCCGCCGTTTGCAAGGGTGGCGGCGGTGGTCTCGTCAATGAGGCCCGGGTCCGAGGGGGAGACGCAGACGGCGCTGCCCACCCGCAGCATCACCTCGCAGCCGATGCCCCCGGTGAGAGTCTGCCCTTCGTTCAAGGTCACCACCACAAAGGAGGCGGCGGTGGAGGAGGTCCCGCCGGGGAGGGCTTGTCCTGTCCGCTCGGCAATCTTCTGGTCCACCCGCCGCATGATATTATTGAAGAAGGTGTCGTTTAAGTAGCTCAGGGTCACCAGCGGGTCGCCGCTGGACCCGGCCTCCGCCGCCAGGGCAGTGGTCATCAGCCCGGCACTGAGGGCCAACAGGACGAACGCCCGCAGCAGCCATCTGTCTTTTTTCATATGTACCTCCTCTGTATGCCTCCCGGCGGGGGGATAGACCTCCGCCGGGAGGGAACCTCAAACCAACTGGTCGTGGGGCAGTCCAAAGCTGACCGCGATCGCCGTGTCCACCTTGTTCATCACAGCTTCTTCCACATGGCCCATGCGCTCCCGAAGCCGCTTTTTGTCCAGGGTCCGCACCTGCTCCAGCAGGACGACGGAATCCCGGCTCAGGCCGCAGCTCTGATCCACGGGAAGATCGATATGTGTGGGCAGCCGGGTTTTCCCGGTCTGGGAAGTGATGGCCGCCGCGATCACGGTGGGACTATAGCGGTTGCCCGTGTCGTTCTGAATAATCAGAACCGGCCGGACGCCGCCCTGCTCGCTGCCCACCACCGGGGAGAGATCGGCATAGTAAATATCGCCACGCTTGACACTCGTATCCACAAAGTTCACACTCCGCCGAAAGAAGTACCCGCCATCGGGGAGGAAGCTCTTTCCTCCTCGGTGAGGCCACTCTCATTCTCCCACGCAGTTTCGGAATTTATACGCCTCCTTTGGGAATCTTAGACGCAAGCCGCGGGAGGGATAAATTCCGGCGTCCTCGCCCCACGCCATTCTATGCGGGGGAGGGGGCCGGGGTGTCAAGCGCCGGTTTCCGCTATTGTATCATAAAAAGAGAAGCTCGTAAAGTCCGCCGTCAAAAGGATTTCCCCATCCACGGCGATTTCCCCCCGGACCGGGGCTCCGTCCGTCTGCCTCAGCCAGACGGTGGAGAGAATTTTTCCGTCCTTCACCCCCGTCTGGTCCACCGTGAGACGGAGACAGGGCACACCGTTCCACTCCTCCTCGTTCTCCTCCAGCAGCCAGCCGTCCCGAAGGGCGCTCATCAGCCGGGGCAGGCAGGCGGCGGGGCTGATCTCCTCGTCGCTGAGCGTTCCGGCGTTGAGGCTGGCGTCCTCGTACTCCAGCCGCCAGTCCGTGTCGCTTAAAACGGCCCTCACCCCGGCGATGGTCTCCGGGGAGAGAACCTCCACAACGCTCTCTCCGCCGGGAACATAGTCGCAGCGGAGCTCCGCCTCCCAAGCCAGCCCCTCCTGGTCACAGGAGACGCGGGCCTCCATGACGCAGCCCGCGCAGTCATGGTAGCGGTCCCGCAGGTCCGCTGTCTGGGACTCCCCGTCTCCGCCCGCTCCGCCGCCGCAGGCCGCCAGCAGCAAAAGCAGGGTCATCATTGGTACGCACTTCCATAGGCGCACCGGAAAACCTCCTTGCTATTCAATTTCCTTGAAGCTCTAAAAATACCCTGGGGAGGGAGGCGATCACATCCTCTGGCGTCAGGCCGTATTCCGTCCGCGCCTCCGCCGCCAAATCCCCGGCCCGGCCGTGGACCCAGACGCCTCCCGCCGCCGCCATTACCGGGCTGGCCCCCTGGGCCAGCAGCGAGGCGATGAGACCCGTCAGCACGTCGCCGCTGCCTCCCTTGGCCAGGCCCGAATTGCCGGTGGTGTTCACCAGCACGTTCCCCTCCGGTCCGGCGGTGACGGTGCGGTGACCCTTCAAAACCAGGACGCAGCCGTGCTCTCGGGCGAAGGCCCGGGCCGTGCCCACCCGGTCTCCCTGGGAGAGGTCCCCGCCGGCGCGGGCAAATTCCCCGTCATGGGGGGTCAGAATGGTGACCCGGCCCCGGCGGCTGTCCAGAATATCTATATGTCCCTCCAGCGCGTTTATGCCGTCGGCGTCCAGCACCACCGGCTTTTCCGTCTGCTGGAGGAGGTCCCAGACCAACTGCCGGGTGGACGCCCGCCGCCCCAGCCCCGGCCCCAGGGCCAGGACGCCGCGGTCCTCCAGCCGCTCCAGAAGCTCCGGCAGGGCCCGGCGGCTCAGGCTGCCCCGGCGGTCCGCCAGGGGGAAGGGCATGGCGGAGGCGCACTTGGCGGCCTCCACCGGCCAGATGCTGTCGGGCACCCCCAGGTACACCAGCCCGCAGCCGGACCGGACCGCCGCCGAGGCGGCGAGATAGGGCGCGCCGGTATAGCCCACGGAGCCGCCCACCACCAGGACCTTGCCAAAATCCCCCTTGTGGCCGTCCTTCTTCCGGGGCGGCAGGGCCTCCCGGGCAAAGTCCGCCTCCACCGTCTGGACGGGGCAGGGGACTTCTCGAATCAGCGCGGCGGGAATACCGATGTCGTGGACCGTCACCCTTCCAGAGAGGACGGCCCCGTCTCCGGTGAACTGGCCGATTTTGGGCAGGGAGAAGGTGACGGTGCGGTCCGCCTTTACCGACCGGCCCAGGACCCGTCCGGTGTCCGCCTCCACGCCGCTGGCGATGTCGGCGGCGATGACCGCGCCCTTGCATTGGTTGATAAGGTCCACGGCGGCGGCAAAGCTGGAATCCGGAGCGATCTTGCGGGAGAGGCCCACGCCGAACACCGCGTCGATGACCACCTGACAGCTCCGGGCCCAGGTGGCCTGGGCCGTGTCTCCGGGGACGAAGTCCTCCAGCTCCACGCCGCACTCGCTGAGGCGGCCCGTCTCCTCCATGGCGTCGGGGGTGAGGCGGTTGTAGTCCCCCACCAGAAAGACCCGGACCTTGAGCCCCATCAAAAAGAGGAGCCTCGCCGCGCCGATGCCGTCTCCGCCGTTGTTCCCCGCGCCGCAGAAAATTGCCGCCCGGCATTTGGCGGGCTTTTCCGGCAGCAGGTCCAGGGCCGCCTGGGCCACCTCTGCCGCCGCCCGCTCCATCAGGTCTATGGAGGGGATGTTTCGTTTTTCGATGGCCTTCCGGTCTAATTCCCGCATCTGCGCCGCCGTCGCCAGCTTCATGAGCTCGTACCTCCCGCGTGCCAAAATTTGATGGTTTGATTATAGCGGATTCCCGGCGCAAACGCAATCGCGAACCTTGCCGCAGGGCAAAAATCCTGTTGAAACACGTCGCGCCGCTGGCCGCGGCGGCTTGATCAGTTTCTTTTGTTGACATTGTAGACTTACTGTGCTACAATATGTCTACAACGTAGACAAGGAGGCGAAGGATATGGAGCGCGTTAAGCTGACCTCCGGCGAGTGGAACGTCCTGAACTGCCTGTGGGAGCGGCATCCCCGGACGGTTATGCAGATTGCCGGCGAGCTGGAGAAAACGGTGGGCTGGCGCCGGAGCACGACCATTACCACCCTGCACCGCATGGAGGCCAAGGGCCTGTTGCGCTGTGAGCGGGCGGGCCGGGGAAAGGCGTATGTCCCTCTTGTGGACCGGGAGCAGGCGGAGGTGGCCGAGACCCGGAGCTTTTTGGACCGGGTGTACCGGGGCAGCGTGGGGATGATGATGAGCGCCATGGCCCAGCGGCAGGAGCTGTCCGGCGATGAGATCGCGGAGCTCCGGGCCATTTTGGATCAGGCGGAGAAGGGAGGCCCTCAATGAGCGCGTTTTTGCTGAACTGGGTGCTGACGGCCTCGGCGCTGACGGCGGCAGTGCTTCTTCTCCGGGCGGCGTTCGGGCGGCGAATCGGCGCCCGGCTGCGGTATGCCCTTTGGGCGGTGGTTCTGGCCCGGCTTTTGTTGCCCGGACAGTTCTTCACCGCCCCTGTGGAAGCGCCCCGGGTGCTCCCGGAGCTTTCCGTGCTTCAAACGCTTCCCAGGGGGCCCCAAACCCCGGCGGAAAAAATCGACCCCGCCCAGGAAGATGAGGCCGGACAACCTGTTCAGGCCCTCCCCGCCCCCGCGGGGGAGGAGACTGCCGCTCCGGCGGCCCGGCGGCCGCTGAATCCCCGGGCCCTGCTGGGCGGAATTTGGCTGGCGGGGTCGGCGGCGATGGCGGCGGCGTTCCTGCTCTCCAACCTGAGCTTTGCCCGGCGGCTGCGGCGGCTCCGGGTTCCGCTGGCGGCGGAGTGCCCCCTGCCGGTCTATACCCTGGCGGACCTGCCCTCCCCCTGCCTGTTCGGCGTGCTCCGCCCGGCGGTGTACGTCACCCCGGAAACGGCGGCGGACCCGGGAATGCTCCGCCATGTGCTGGCCCATGAGGCCACGCATTTCCGCCAGGGGGACCACATCTGGTCGCCGCTGCGGTGCGCGGCCCTGGCGGTTCACTGGTGGAACCCCCTGGTGTGGCTGGCGGCGGTCCTCAGCCGCCGGGACGCGGAGCTGGCCTGTGATGAGGGGACGCTGAAGCGCTTGGGCGACGGGGAACGCCGGGCCTACGGCTCCACCCTGCTGGCCCTGGTCACCGCCAAGCCCCGGCCCGGGGACCTTCTGCGCTGCGCCACCACCATGACGGGGGACAAGCGGAGCCTCCGGGAGCGGGTGCGGCGCATTGCCCGGGCCCCGAAGCGCTGGCTGTGGGCGGCGGTGCTGTCCGCGGCCTTAGCCCTTCTGGTCTGCGCCTGTTCCTTCGCCAAATCCGAGACCCTGGAGACGCCGGAGGACGGGCCCCTGACGGCGGAGGAGCTGGAGCGGTTCAATACCGAAGTATTCAACGGCGACGGCTTCAACATGATGAACCAGTTCCTCTTCCTGGCCGTGGAGGCCCCAAAGGATTATCAACAAATCGACCTTTTCCAGCTCTTCTACAACGGCACGGGAGCGCCCATGGAGGTGACGGAGGAGGAACGCCAAGCCGTGGCGGACGCGGCTTATGGCGGCGAGGACCCCATGGTGGACCTTGTGAAATGTCCTGCCTCTGAGATGGACGCGGTCTTGCGGAAGTACCTGGGTCTCACCCTTGACGAGACGGACCAATGGGGCCTGGACCGGTTCACCTATTTGGAGGAATACGACGCCTACTATGACTTCCACGGCGACACGAACTATCCCGGCGAAGTCACCTTCATCTCTGGAAAATGGAAGGACGGCAAGATTCTCCTGTACTACGAGGGCAGCGGCTTTCCCGGGCTCAGCAGCGGGAACGGCGAGATGAACATGGTCTCCTCCGGCCCTGCCTGTGTGACGCTGGAGCCGCAAAGGGACGGCGGCTACCGCTTCTTAAGCAACTGGGTCCGGAACGACGACCCGCCCGTCATTCCCACGGCCTACCCGGCCTGGGAGCCGGAGCGGGTCATCCCCCTGGACGGCGTGGAGCCCTACCGGGCCCCGGAGCTCCAGGTGGAGCGGCGCGGCGGCGCGGCGGAAACGCTGTACACCACACGCTTTGAACCCTATGAGGACAGGGACGACGGCTTTTATATAGAGGTCTGCCGCTCCGGAGACGGCGAGCTCTATGCCGCCGTGGCGGTTTCCGCCACAGAGCGGGACTGCTTTTTAACCGTGCCCGGGAAGGACTCCGCCGGGTGGACGGCGGAGGACAGCGTGGAGCCCTTTACAAACCTGTTCGGCCAATCCGGTCTGCGGATTTCCTACTACGGCCAGCTGGCCGAACACTCCTTCGGCCAGATCAACGACTATTACACCTTCTCCGACGGCGGTACGCCCTCCCTGCTCCTCCGTGCCCTGGGAAACGTGACCGAGGCGGATCTGGACGGGGACGGCGCGCTAGAGGTGGCCGCCTCCGACGGGTGGAATGTCTCCCGGCTCTTCTTCCTGCGGGACGGGACCCTTTTCGAGGCGGACCTGGACGCCCTCATTCATGACGCATGGCCCGAGGCGGGATATCTGGAATCCGGCTTCTGGGACCCGGACGGGCGGTACCTCTCCATGTCTGTGGAGGTCCCCCTCCCCGGCTATGACATCACGGTCACGGGCTACCGGAGGCTGTTTTTCGACGGGGAAAGCCTTCGGATTTATAAGAACGAGAGCGGCTACACGGATCATATCGCCAACGAGCTGGAGGCCCTCCCGGCGGATGTGCTGGCGGCGGCCCGGGGCTTTGTCCAGGGGCGGTTTGAGACCCTGGCGGCGGAGGGCTACGGCGTAGACGGCTCCGGGAATTACAACGAGGAAAGCTTCGGCCCCGGAAACGTCGTCTGGGACGACTGGCGGATCACCGGCCTCAGCGGGCCCTACTATGAGGCGGCGGGGAATCTCCGGGTGGAAATTTGGAGCGTCAGCTACGAGACGCACACCGCCACGCCGGACCGGATAATGCTGGCGGGTGGGTCCTATATAGGGGAGGACGGCTGGTGCATGATTGGCTACGCCGGGTGCGACTACCTGTATTTCCGGCTGGGCGAGGACGGGAACCGGACCTACCTGTTTTCAAAGATGGAGAACGACTGTTTCCCCGGCACGGAGCTGTTCTTGTCAGATATGGTCAACGCCCTGATGGACCAGGGACTTTTGGAGCTGACGGACCTGGACGGTGAGACCCTGGCGAAGATCATGTATCCCCAGTCGGCGGAGTTCCTCAACAGCGTGGCGGAGCGGGACGAGGCGGAACGGGATGAAATCCTGATGTTTCTGGCGGGGTATCTGTCCGGCGGAAGCGGGGAGGGGAAAACATACTATGAGGATTTCCTCCACGAGCTGGACGGCGGCTACCGGGCCGGGGACCTCACCGCCGGAGGCCGGGCCGCGTGGGAGAAGCTGCGAGACTTTGCGCAAGGGTTGGGCGCGTAGAGCGGACGGATGACCGAGGCGGCGGTCCATCCGGCAGAGGTTTCCCGCCGCGCGTCATCTGGCAGAAGCAAGCATCCCCGGACGATTTCGTCCGGGGATGCTTGCTGTTTCGCTTTCGTTTTCAGGCTCAGGAGTTTGCCAGGAATTCGCCCTTCATATAGCCGGTGGTGGTCACGCCGCCCACGGCGGTGAAGGTGATTTCATACCAGCCGTCTCCCGCGCTGGCCACCACCTGAACGGAGCCGCCGTTGGGCACGGTGGCCAGAATATCATAGGTCGTGCCGGGGCCGGAGCGGACCCGGACGCCGTTGCCGCCGTTGACAACCACGGCTTTGCCCGCTTTTAGGGACCCGCCGGAGGAGGGCGCGCTTGTGGGCGCGCTGAGCGCGGGCCCGCCTCCGCCGCTGGAGCCGCCGGTGACCCGGACAATGCAGATGGCCCGCTTGGCCCCGTCGGTAACCACGATGTTGGTGATTCCGGCGGCCACGGGAGTTACGGTTCCGTCGCTGGCCACGCTGGCGACAGACGGATTCTCACTGATCCAGGTATAGGTGCCGGTGCCGCCGGAAACCTTCAGCTTGTGGGCCCCCTCGGAGACACTGCGGGTGAAATCCGTGCTGTTCAAGGTTAGCCCCTTGGGCAGGGCGGCGGCGGCGGCGTAGCTCATGCCGCCGCTGGAGGTATCGGACCCGCCGGAGGCTGTGCCGGAGCTTCCGGCATTACCCTCGGGCATGGTTCCGGGGGCGTCGGTTCCGGGGGCGTCTCCCTCCGGCGTATCCGTGCCGGCGGGTT
>CATOKC010000075.1 GCA_951800675.1 uncultured Oscillibacter sp. | reverse complement strand
CTTCTTTTTCTCTTTTGGACCGTGCACGGCCCGTTTTCTCTTTTTCTTCTGGCAAGAAAAAGAGAAAATGGGGGGTGCAATGCACCAGCCATCGCTGGTCACCATTCCTCCCCGCCCGAAGGGCGAGAACAACCCTCCCCCCTGGCAGGGGGAAAAACAAGGAGCCCCCTTATGCAAGATAAAATCATCGTAAAAGGCGCCCGCGCCAACAATCTCAAGAACATCGACGTGACCATCCCAAGGGACAAGCTGGTGGTCATGACGGGCCTCAGCGGCAGCGGCAAATCCTCCCTGGCCTTCGACACCATCTACGCCGAGGGCCAGCGGCGCTATGTGGAATCCCTGTCCTCCTATGCCCGGATGTTCCTGGGCCAGATGGAAAAGCCGGACGTGGACTACATCGAGGGCCTGAGCCCCGCCATCTCCATCGACCAGAAAACCACCTCGAAAAACCCCCGGTCCACCGTGGGCACCGTCACCGAGGTCTATGACTACCTCCGCCTCCTCTGGGCCCGGGTGGGCACCCCCCACTGCCCCAAGTGCGGCAAGGTGATCCGCCAGCAGACCATCGACCAGATCATCGACCAGGTGCTCTCCCTTCCCGAGGGGACCCGCGTCCAGGTGATGGCCCCCGTCATCCGAGGCAAAAAGGGCGAGCACGCCAAGGTCTTCGAGGACGCCAAGCGCTCCGGCTACGTCCGGGTCCGGGCCGACGGGAACCTCTATGAGCTGGACGAGGAGATCAAGCTGGAAAAAAATAAAAAGCATAACATCGAGGTCATCATCGACCGCCTCATCATCCGCCCCGACATCCAGCAGAGATTGACGGACAGCGTGGAAACCGCCTCCGCCCTCTCCGGCGGGCTGGTGGTGGTGAACCTCCTGCGGGAGGAACAGGACCTGATGTTCTCCCAGAACTACGCCTGTGAGGACTGCGGCGTCTCCATCGAGGAGCTGACCCCCCGGATGTTCTCCTTTAACAACCCCTTTGGGGCCTGCCCCACCTGTACGGGACTGGGCAGCCAGTTGAAGGTGGACGTGTCCCTGGTGGTCCCGGAGCCGAAAAAGTCCATTCTGGAGGGGGCCATCCAGGCCAGCGGCTGGGGAAATATCCGCTCCGACGGCATCTCCCGGATGTACTTCGACGCGTTGTCAAAAAAATACCGCTTCTCCCTGGAGGAGCCCTGGGAAACCCTGTCCGATGAGGCCAAGGACATCATCCTCTACGGCACCAAGGGGGAGAAGCTGGAGCTCCACTATGACCAGCCCCGGGGAAAGGGCGTGCTGTACCAGCCCTTCGAGGGCATCTGCAACAACGTGGAGCGCCGCTATCAGGAGACTCAGAGCGACGCCAGCAAGCGGGAGCTGGAGGAGCTGATGACCGAGTGCCCCTGCCCCGCCTGCAAGGGCCGGAGGCTGAAAAAGGAGTCCCTGGCGGTCACCGTGGGAGAAAAGGATATCGACGCCCTGACCCGTTTGTCCGTGGTGGACGAATTGGCCTGGGTGGAGCGGCTGGAGCTGACGGAGCAGCAGCATTTGATCGCCGACCGGATCTTGAAGGAAATCAAGTCCCGCCTGGGCTTCCTCCAATCCGTGGGCCTGGGCTACCTGACGTTGAGCCGGGCCGCCGGGACCCTCTCCGGCGGCGAGAGCCAGCGCATCCGCCTGGCAACCCAGATCGGCTCCAGCCTCATGGGAGTGCTGTATATCCTGGACGAGCCCTCCATCGGCCTCCACCAGCGGGACAACGACAAGCTGCTGGCGACCCTCCGGAACCTCCAGAGCCTGGGAAACACCCTCCTGGTGGTGGAGCACGACGAGGACACCATGCGGGAAGCGGACTACCTCATCGACATCGGCCCCGGAGCGGGCGTCCACGGCGGGCAGGTGGTGGCGGCGGGCACGCCGGAGGAGGTCATGGCCAATCCGGATTCCCTGACGGGCCAGTACCTCTCCGGGAAGAAACGGGTGCCCATTCCCGATGTCCGCCGTCCCGGAAACGGGAAATTCCTCCGCGTCCGGGGGGCGGAGGAGAATAACCTGCGGAAGGTGGACGTGGACTTCCCCCTGGGGACCTTCACCGTGGTCACCGGTGTGTCCGGCAGCGGCAAGTCCTCCCTGGTGAACGAGGTGCTCTTCAAGCGCCTGGGGGCGGAGCTGATGCGTATGAAGGTCCACCCGGGCAAATGCGCCGGGATCGACGGGCTGGAATACCTGGACAAGGTGGTCAGCATCGACCAGAGCCCCATCGGGCGGACGCCCCGGTCCAACCCCGCCACCTATACGAATCTCTTCAACGATATCCGGGACCTTTACGCCTCCACCCAGGAGGCCAAGAGCCGGGGCTACGGCCCGGGCCGGTTCAGCTTCAACGTTCGGGGAGGCCGCTGCGAGGCCTGCTCCGGCGACGGCGTGCTGAAAATCGAGATGCACTTCCTGCCGGACATCTTCGTCCCCTGCGAGGTGTGCAAGGGCCGCCGGTACAACCGGGAGACCTTGGAGGTCCATTATAAGGGGAAAAATATCTCCGAGGTGCTGGGCATGACGGTGGACGAGGCGCTGGAGTTCTTCGCCCCCCTGCCGAAGCTCCGCAACCGCCTCCAGACCCTCCAGGACGTGGGCCTGGGGTATGTGAAGCTGGGCCAGCCCTCCACGGAGCTCTCCGGCGGCGAGGCCCAGCGGGTGAAGCTGGCCACGGAGCTTTCTAAGCAGGCCACGGGAAAAACCATCTATATTCTGGATGAGCCCACCACGGGCCTCCATACCGACGATGTGCGCAAGCTTTTGGAGGTCCTCCAGCGGCTGGTGGACAGCGGAAACACGGTGGTGGTCATCGAGCACAACCTGGACGTTATCAAGTCCGCCGACTGGATCATCGATCTGGGCCCCGAGGGGGGCGACGGCGGGGGAAACATCGTCTGCACCGGCACGCCGGAAAATGTGGCCGCCTGTAAGGAATCGTATACCGGGCAGTATCTGAAAAAGGTCCTGGTACGATAAAAAAAGCCGGACCACGGTTATAAAAATACTTTTAAAAAGTAATATTGCTCAAAGAAAGTTGAGGATCACCTATGAACATTCAAAAAACCGCCATGATCACCGTCTGCGGACGGCCCAACGTGGGCAAGTCCAGCCTGACCAACGCCCTGGTGGGGGAGAAAATCGCCATCGTATCCAACAAGGCCCAAACCACCCGGAACCGCATCTACGGCGTGGTCAACCGGGAGGACACCCAGTTCATCCTCCTGGACACCCCGGGCCTCCACCGGCCCAAGTCCGCCCTGGGGGACTACATGGTCAAGGTCGTCACCGCCAGCCTCTCCGACGTGGACTGCGCTCTGCTCCTGGTGGAGCCCATCCCCCATGTGGGCGGGCCGGAAAAGGCCCTCATCGACCGGGTGCGGGAGGAACGGCTTCACTGCATCCTGGCCGTCAACAAAATCGACACCGTGGAGCCCGCGGAGCTCCTCCCCGTCATCGCCGCCTACAGCGAGGCCTGGGACGGCTTCGACGCCATCATCCCCATTTCCGCCCGCACCGGCGACGGCCTGGAGGAGCTGATGGCGGAGCTGGGGAAATACGCCCAGGAGGGGCCCCAGCTCTTCCCTGACGGGCAGACCTCCGACCAGCCGGAGCGGCAGGTCATGGGAGAGCTGCTCCGGGAGAAGCTGCTTTTGTGCCTGGACAAGGAAATTCCCCACGGCACCGCCGTGGAGATTACGAAATTTTCCGAGCGGGACTCCGGTGTCGTGGATGTGGGAGCCACCATCTACTGCGAAAAGGCCAGCCACAAGGGCATTATCATTGGAAAACAGGGGGCCATGCTGAAAAAAATCAGTTCCCTGGCCCGGCACGACATGGAGAAATTCATGGGCACCCAGATTTATCTGGAAACCTGGGTGAAGGTCAAGGAAAACTGGCGGGACAACGTGAACTACGTCCGCAGCCTGGGCTACCGGGAGGACTAAAATTTTCATTCCAGAATGACCGGAACTTTCCACGTATCCTTTTCGACAGCAATCGCAGACTATTCCCAAAAGGAGGTCTGCGACATGGACCATATGGAACCCGCGCCCCTCTGGGAGCTGTTCTGCCTTACCGGCGAGCCCCTGGCCTATATGCTCTATCGGTCGGCGGAGGGCGAAACCGATAACATTTTGTCATAAACGGAGAGATGATTCCTCTCCGTACATAAAGGAGGGAGGCCGCCGTGGCGGGAACGCCCTATGCCGTGGACCGCGGCGTGGTCCTGCGGGAGACGGAGACCAAGGAGACGGATAAAATCCTGACTCTCCTGACCTGGGAGGCGGGGAAAATCGGGGTCATCGCCCGGGGGGCCCGGCGGAAAAACTGCAAGTTTGCCGCCGCCGCCCAGCCCCTGGCCTACGCCGAGTGGACCCTGTACCAGCGCAAGGACTGGCACTACGCCAGCGACGCGTCCACCCTGGATTTGTTTGACGGCCTCCGGGGCGACCTGACGGCCCTGGCCCTGGGCTGCTACATGGCGGAGCTGACGGAGGCCGTCTGCCCGGAGGACGTGCCCGCCCCGGAGCTGCTGCGGCACCTCCTCAACGGGCTGTATGCCCTTTCCGCTTTACACAAGCCCCCCGCCCTGGTGAAGCCCGCCTTTGAGCTGCGGCTTCTGTGCCTTGCGGGCTATGAGCCCCTGGCGGACGCCTGCGCCCTCTGCGGAAGGGAAGACCCGGCGGAGCCGGTGCTGGACACGGTCCAGGGGGTGCTCCGCTGCCGGGACTGCGGCGGGGGAGGCGGGCGGCCTCTTTGCCGGGACTCCCTGGCGGCCCTGCGGCATATCGTCTATGGGGACCCCAAGCGGCTGTATTCCTTCCGCCTGGGGGAGGAGCCCCTGGGCCGCCTGGCGGCGGCGGCGGAAGCCTTCCTCTGCGCTCAGCTGGAGCGGGGCTTCGGAACGCTGGACTTTTACAAAAGCATGATATGAGACGGATTCCTTCCGGCCCTGCTGCCCTGGAGCGGGGAGCTTTGCGCCGGAAGGGAGCGAAAGCGGATTCCCTTGACAGGAGGAATTTCTATGAGCGAGCTGTTTGAAAAATCCCTCCGCACCCTGGAGCTGCCCCGGGTGCTGCAACTGCTGTCCGGCGCGGCCGTCAGCGCCGAGGCCAAGGAGCGGGCCCTCCGGGTCTCCCCGGAGACGGAAGCGGAGGAGGTCCTGCGCCTCCTGGACCAGACCGACGCCGCCCGGCAGATGATCGGCCGGCGGGGGGCCCCCTCTTTCTCCGGCGTGAAGCCGGTGGGAGAGGCCCTGGACCGGGCGGACCGGGGGGGCAGCCTGAACACCCGGGAGCTGCTGCGGATCGCGGACCTGCTCACCGCCGCCCGGCGGGCCAAGGAGTACTTTAATGACGACGCGGCGGAAAAAACCGCCATTGACCACCTGTTTCTCTCCCTCCACGGCAACCGCTTCCTGGAGGACAAGATCAAGCGCTGCGTTCCCGACGAGGACACCATCGCCGACGCGGCTTCCCCGGAGCTGGCGGACATCCGCCGCCACATGCGGGCCGCCCAGGCCAAAAGCCGCCAGATTCTCCAACGGATCATCTCCTCCCCCAGCTACGCCAAGGTGCTTCAGGAGACCATCATCACCCAGCGGGACGGGCGTTTCGTGGTCCCCGTGAAGGCGGAGCAGAAGGGGAACCTCCCGGGCCTGGTTCACGACATCTCCTCTTCCGGAGCCACGGTATTCGTGGAGCCCATGGGGGTGGTCCAGGCCAACAACGAGTACGTGGAGCTGGAGGCCAAGGAGCGGAAGGAGATTGAGCGCGTCCTGGCGGAGCTCTCCGCCGAGGCCGCCGCCCACCGGGAGGATATCCAGTGGGATTATGACACCCTGGTCCACCTGGATTTGATCTTTGCCCGGGGAGAGCTCAGCTACAAGATGGACGGCGTGCGGCCGGAGATCCGCCGGGACGGGGCCATTCACCTGCGGAAGGCCCGGCACCCCCTGCTGGACCCCAAGACGGCGGTGCCCATCGATTTAGAGCTGGGGGAGGCCTTTGACACCCTGGTAATCACCGGCCCCAACACCGGCGGCAAGACCGTGTCCCTGAAAACCCTGGGCCTCTTGACCCTGATGACCCAGTGCGGCCTCCACATTCCGGCGGCGGACCGCAGCGCCGTGGCGGTCTACGACCGGGTGCTGGCGGACATTGGCGACGAGCAGAGCATTGAGCAGAGCCTGTCCACCTTCTCCGCCCACATGACCAACATTGTGGGGATTCTAAAGGAGGCGGACGGGAAGAGCCTCATCCTCTTCGACGAGCTGGGGGCGGGCACGGACCCGGTGGAGGGCGCGGCCCTGGCCATCGCCGTTATCCAGCACGTCCGCTCCGCCGGGGCGAAAATCGCCGCTACCACCCACTACGCGGAGCTGAAAACCTTTGCCATGACCACCGCCGGGGTGGAGAATGCCTCCTGCGAGTTCAATGTGGAGACCCTGAGCCCCACCTACCGGCTCCTCATCGGTATCCCCGGCAAGTCCAACGCCTTCGCCATCTCCCGGCGGCTGGGGCTTCCCGAGGAGGTCATTGAAGCCGCCCAGACCCAAATGAGCGGGGACAGCGTCCGGTTTGAGGACGTGCTGACCCAGCTGGAGGCCAAGCGCCAGGCCCTGGAAAAGCGGGACGCGGAGTCGGACCGCCTTTTCCGCCAGCGGGAGGAGGACGCCCGCAAGGCCCGGGAATTCCGGGAGCAGATGGAGCGGGCCAAGGAAACCGCCCGGAGCAGCGGCGAGGCGGAGGCCAAGCGCATCCTCCGGGACGCGAAAGCGGCGGCGGACCAAACCTTCAACGAGCTGGCGGAGCTCCGGCGGCGGCAGGCTGCGGCGGATTCCGCCCAGAACATCAACGACGCCCAAGCCGCCATCCGGGCGGGACTCCACCAGGCGGAGGACCGCCTCCGCTTGGAGAAGGACCGCCCCGAGCCCATCCCCAAGCCCAGCCGCCCCATTCAAAAGGGGGACCTGGTGGAATTCCCCGGCGTGCGCCAGCCCGCCGAGGTCATCTCCGTGGGGAAGGACGGCACCCTGCAATTGAAGGCGGGGGTGCTGAAAATGAAAGCCAAGGCGGAGGAGGTCCGGCTGATCGAGGACGACGAGCGAGCCGCCCGGAAGCCGAAAACCCCTGTCCATTCCAGCGGGACCCGGCCTCTTCGTACCGCCGCCAGCCGGGAGCTGGACATCCGGGGGATGGAAACTCTGGAGGCGGAGAGCGTGGTGGAGGGCTTCCTGTCCGCCGCCGTCATGGGCAAGCTGGAGACCGTCACCATCATCCACGGCAAGGGCACCGGAGCCCTCCGTAAGGCCGTCCACGACATCCTCCGCCGGAGCAAGGCGGTGAAGAGCTTCCGCCTGGGGGTCTACGGCGAGGGTGAGAGCGGGGTTACGGTGGTGACGATGAAGTGAGTTTCATAAAGTAGCTATATAATCAAAAAGCCTGCAAGGATCCACCTAAAATAGGTGGACCCTTGAAAAATTTTCCGTCACATTGTTGCGAAGTCCACCAATATTTGCTATACTGTTTCTACAATATCACAATAGAGGTGGTTGTTATGCAAAAATTGGAAAAACAATTTCATATTGCCTGTACCGCCGACGACATCGGCCGCTACTGCATTCTCCCCGGCGATCCCGGCCGGGTCCCCGCCATTGCCGCCTACTTTGACGACGCGAAGCAGGTGGCCTATAACCGGGAGTACAACGTCTGGACCGGCACGCTGCTGGGGGAGAAGGTGACGGCCTGCTCCACCGGCATCGGCGGGCCCTCCGCCTCCATCGCCATGGAGGAGCTCCACAAGTGCGGCGCGGATACCTTCATCCGCACGGGCACCTGCGGCGGCATCGACGTAAACGTCCAGTCCGGGGACATCGTGGTGGCCACCGGCGCCGTCCGGTTTGAGCACACCAGCCTGGAATACGCCCCCCTGGAGTTCCCCGCCGTGGCGGACTTCGGCATCGTGGACTGCCTGGTTCAGGCCACTAAGGCCTTGGGCTATCCCCTCCACACCGGCATCGTCCAGTGCAAGGACAGCTTCTACGGCCAGCACGACCCCGCCGCCTCCCCGGTGTACTATGAGCTCCAGCAGAAGTGGGAGAGCTGGAAGCGCCTGGGGGTGAAGGCCAGCGAGATGGAGAGCGCAGCCCTGTTTGTGGTGGCCTCCGCCCTGGGCTGCCGCTGCGGAAGCTGCTTCCACGTGGTCTGGAACCAGGAGCGGGAGGCCGCGGGCCTGGACCAGAAGATGAGCGAGGACACCTCTACCTCCGTCCGGGTGGCGGTGGAGGCCCTGAAGCTCCAGATCGAAAAGGACCGGGCCGCAGGAATCTAAGAAGAGGGAACGCCCCTGCCGGGCGGCAGAGGATTCCACTTTAGAGATGAAAAAATTTCATTATAATTTTCTCTCTAAGATACTTATTTTTTCCGAAAACCGGTCGACATTCCAAATGAAGGGAATCAAGACCGGGCGCTTCCATTGAACGGATTCAAGGACGGGACGCTCGAAACCGACTGAATTTGTGAAGTGGAGGAAAGACCATGATTTCAGCGACAAGCACACAAAGAACGCAAGGCTTCCGGCCCGAATGGTTTGAGGTGAGGGGCCCGTATGGCTTCGTCAAAACGGAGTACTCGGACCTGGTCCATGAGGTCTTGAGGCAGCAGCAGAAGGAGGCTGCCGAGAGCTTGGCGGACAGGCTGAAAGACAGCGGGACAAAGGCAGAGCTCACCGAGGAGCAGAAGAAGTACCTGTCGGAGAACTTTGACCCCGAAAACATGTCCCAGCTGGAGTATCAGGCGTTCGTCGACAAGCTCTGCGAGTTCGGCGTTCTGGACGAGGCGGACAAGGATTACGTGGGCTACGGCGTCAAGGGCTACGGTCTGGATCTGACGCCCCTCAGCCATGTGAGAACCGGGGCAAGTATAGTCCCGGCCCGGGGAAATCCGATGGGCTATACACAGTTCTTCTCCTCCAGCAGAGGCAATGTTGCCGACTGGTCGAAATACATGGCCGGTATCATGAGCTGGAGCGAAAAGGCCGGCTCCTGGGAAAAGGGGCCGGAGACCATCCTGTTTGGGAAGATTCGGGATGTTCTGGACGCGATCGCCTGACGGGCTTTCAAACCAATCGAAAGGGAGGCTGGACGATGATTTCAGCGGCAAAGGGCCCGGGCTGGCCCAAAGCGCCCCGGCCCTCCTCCTTCTGCGGAATGGGGAATCCAGACCTGATGGGAAAGTTTATGGAGGCATTCTGGAAAGCCCAGGCCAAGGCCAGCCAGCAGGACGTGGAGGAGATCAAGCGGGCCGGGATGTCAGACCGGCTGGCCGGGAAAGAGAAAGAGGACCGAAGAGAAGAGACCGAAAAATTCACGTTCTAAAAGAGTTATCAAAAGGCGGACCGCCCATCGGCGGTCCGCTTTCGGCTTATTGGATGTCCAGCACCTTGTAGTCCTGGTCCTCCACGGCCTTTTTCAACGCCTCGTCGGTGAGGGCCCCGGAGAGGGTCACCACCGCCGTGCCGCTTTCGCGGCTGACGTTGGCGGCGCTGACCTCCGGCAGGGCCTCCAGGGCCTTCTTAACTCTGGCCTCGCAGTGCCCGCACATCATGCCCTCGATTTTCATGGTCTTTTCCATAGCCGTTACCTCCTCGGAATGTTTGGAATGTTTGGATTTCAGGGGTTTATCTTTTCTCGCGTCCCGCAGGTTGAACAGGTTCAGCCGCAGGGCGTTGGAAACCACGCAGAAGCTGGAGAGGCTCATGGCCGCCGCGCCGAACATGGGGTTCAGCGTCAGGCCGAAGGGGATGAAGAGCCCCGCCGCGAGAGGAATGCCGATGGTGTTGTAGAAGAAGGCCCAGAACAGGTTCTGGTGAATGTTCCGCAGGGTGGCCCGGCTGAGCCGGATGGCGGCGGGCACGTCCAAGAGACGGCTTTTCATCAGCACCACATCCGCCGCGTCAATCGCCACGTCCGCCCCTGCGCCGATGGCGACGCCGGTGTCCGCCCGGGTCAGGGCCGGAGCGTCGTTGATGCCGTCCCCTACCATGGCGACCCGGCCCTGCTCTTTGAGCCTCCGGATAACGCTCTCCTTGCCGTCGGGCAGGACTCCGGCGATGACCTCGTCCACCCCGGCCTGTTTCCCGATGGCCTGGGCGGTGCGCTGGTTGTCGCCGGTGAGCATCACCACCCGGATGCCCATGTTCTGAAGCTCTCTTACCGCCTGGGGACTGTCCTCCTTGATAACGTCCGCCACGGCGATCACGCCCAGCAGCGCCCCGTTTTGGCTGAAAAACAGCGGGGTCTTACCCTGGCCCGCCAGGGCCTCGGCCTTGGCCTGGAGGTCCTGGGGGACCGCGGCCTGGGTGCTGATAAAGCTGAGATTGCCGCCGCTGAGGGCCGCGCCGTTCAGCCGGGCGGTGAGGCCGTTCCCCGGCAGGGCCTGGAAGTCCGTGACCTCCTCCGTCGGGATTTGCTCCTCCTCCGCTCTTTGCAAAATGGCCTTCGCCAAGGGATGCTCACTCTTTTGCTCCAGGGCGCGGGCCAGCCGGAGCAGTTCCGTTTCCGTAAGTCCTTGGACCGGGAGAATGTCCGTTACCTTGGGCTCTCCCTGGGTGATGGTGCCGGTCTTGTCCAGGGCCACGATTTCCGTCCGGCCCGCGGCCTCCAGAGAGGCGGCGGCTTTAAAGAGGATGCCGTTTTTCGCCCCCATACCGTTGCCCACCATAATGGCCACGGGAGTTGCCAGCCCCAAGGCGCAGGGGCAGGAGATCACCAGCACGGAGATGCCCCATGCCAGGGCGAAGCCGACGGTCTGCCCCAGCAGCAGCCACACCAAGGTGGTCGCCAGGGCCACGCCAATGACCGCCGGGACAAAGACGCCGGAAACCCTGTCGGCAATTTTGGCGATGGGAGCCTTTGTCGCCGCCGCGTCGCTGACCATCTGGATGATCTGGGAGAGGGTGGTGTCCTCTCCCACCCGGGTGGCCCGGCACTTGAGGAAGCCGGACTGGTTTACCGTGGCGGCGGACACGCCGTCCCCCGGAGCCTTGTCCACGGGGATGCTCTCCCCGGTGAGGGCGGACTCGTTGACGGCGCTGGAGCCCTCCACCACCACCCCGTCCACCGGGATGTTCTCGCCGGGGCGGACCAGGAAGATATCGTCCTTTTGGACCTGCTCGATGGGGACGGTGATTTCGTTCCCGTCCCGTTCCAGCACGGCGGTCTTGGGGGCCAGCTTCATGAGGCTTTTCAGCGCGTCGGTGGTCTTCCCCTTGGAGCGGGCCTCCAGCATCTTGCCCACGGTGATGAGGGCCAGGATCATGGCGGCGGACTCGAAGTAAAACTCCATCATGTAGTCCATCACCGCGCCCATGTCCCCCCGGACCTGGGCGCCCGTCATGGCGAAGAGGGCATAGGTGCTGTAAACAAAGGCCGCCGAGGCCCCCAGGGCCACCAGGGTGTCCATATTCGGGGCCCGGTGCCAGAGGCTCTTGAAGCCGCTGACGAAGAATTTCTGGTTGATGACCATGACGGCCACCGTCAGAAGAAGCTGGATCAGGCCCATGGCAATGTGGTTCCCTTGGAGGAAGGCGGGGACGGGCCAATTCCACATCATATGGCCCATGGAGAAGTACATAAGCACCGCCAGGAAAATCAGGGAGGACCACAGACGCTTTTTCAGCAGGGGGGTCTCATGGTCCGCCAGAGCCTCCTCGGGATTGGCGGCGGGTCCGGCGGAGGCGGCTTTTACCCCGCCCTTTTGGGACGCGCCGTAGCCCGCGCTTTCCACGGCGGCGATGACCTCGGCGGCGGAGGCGCTGCCCTCCACGCCCATGGAGTTGGTCAGGAGGCTGACGGAGCAGGACGTGACGCCCGGCACCTTGCCCACGGCCTTTTCCACCCGGGCGGAGCAGGCGGCGCAGCTCATGCCGGTGACGTTGTATTGTTCCATAAAAGAACCTCCTTTATTTCATCAGCTTCTGGAGGGTGCACAGCAGCTCCTCCACCGTTTCGTCCTTCCCCTCCCGGATGTCCCGGGTGACGCAGGTGCGGATATGCTCGCTGAGCAGCTCCTTGGAAAAGGCGTTCAACGCCGCGTTGGCGGCGGCTACCTGGGCCAGGATGTCGGGGCAGTAGGCGCTGCGCTCCACCATGCCCCGGATACCCCGTATCTGGCCCTCCACCCGGTTCAGGCGATTTACCAGCCGCCTGACCTCCTCTTCGGAGCGTTCCTTGGTCTTGTGGCAGTCGCAGGTTTCCATAGTGGACGCCTCCTTCGTCAAAATACCCCCCTGGGGTATTTTTATCATATACCCCAGGGGAGTATTTGTCAAGCCCTGATTTAAAAAGAAAACCCGGCACAGGGAGCACATCACGCTCCAGAGGGCTTTTCCTTATCCGAACAGGCAGCTTTCCGGCCCGACGGGGTGAAACTGCCGGGCCACGGCCTGAGGGCCGTAGGCCGCTTCCAGCTCTCTCCACTCCGCCGTGGAGAGAAGGCGGAAGTCGATGGTATCATTCTCCGCAGAGGGGAGGAAGCGGCGGAGCTGGTAATCCGTAAGCGTACCCATACGCGCCTCCTGCCCGTCAGGGAAGCTGATACTTCTTCAAATCCCTGTCCAGGCTCTCGGTAAACTCCCCGGCGGCCTTGAAGTCATGGAGGAAGGCGTGGCGCTGCTCGGCGTGGTCCTCCCGCTCCTCCATGACGCAGACGGCGATGTTGGAGCAGTGGTCGCTGACCCGCTCCAGGTTCGTCAGCAGGTCGTTCAGGATAAAGCCCAGCTGGATGGTGCACTCCCCGCTCTGGAGGCGGTGGATGTGCCGGGCCCGAATCTCGTCGGTGAGACGGTCGATGGTCTCCTCCAGGGGCTCCACCAGCTTGGCGGCGGCGGGGTCGTCGGCCTGGAAGCAGCTTACCGCCGCAGTCAAAATATCCTCCAGGGCCTGCTCCAGCACTCGGAGCTCCGCCTCCGCCGCGCCGGAGAAGCTAAGGCCCTTCTCGTGGAGCTCCCGGGCGGACTCCTGGATGTTCAGGGCGTGGTCCCCGATGCGCTCGAAGTCTCCGATGGCGTGAAGCAGCCGGGAGACGGTGTGGATGTCCTCCATGGAGAGGCCATGCTGGGAAATCTGCACCAAATAGCCGCTAAGGCGGTCCTCGTAGACATCCAGCTTATCCTCGTTTTCCAGCAGCTCCGCTTCCAGATTCCCGTTATACTTGGAAAGCTGCCCCAGGGAGGCCAGAAGGCTCTTTTGGGCCAGAGTCCCCATTTCGCAGGTCATGGCGGCGCACTCGCTGACCGCCGCGCCAGGGGTGCGGAGCAGCAGGGGGTCCAGGAAGGCGAACTGGGGAGTCTTGTCCTCTTCTTTGACAGCCGCCCGGGCCAGCCATTCCAGCTGGCGGGAGAAGGGCAGCAGCAAGGCGGTGGTGCCGATGTTGAAAATCGTGTGGCACAGCGCCACGCCCACGGCCCCCACGGCGGAATCCATGAAGGGGAAGTGGAACAGCAAATCTCCGCCGCAGAACACGATGAGCCCGATGGCCGTGCCGATGATGTTGAAGGCGATGTGGATGACAGACACCCGCTTGGCCCCCCGGGAGACCCCGATGGAGGAGATCAGTGCCGTGACGCAGGTGCCGATGTTCTGGCCCATGATGATGGGGATGGCCACACCGTAGGTGATGGACCCGGTGAGGGCCAGGGCCTGCAAAATACCCACGGAGGCCGCCGAGGACTGGATGACCCCGGTGAAGGCCGCGCCCACGGCCACGCCCAGCAGGGGATTGCGGAAGGCGGTCAGCAGGTCCGAGAAGCCCGGCATATCCGCCAGGGGGCTGACGGAGTTCTTCATCATCTCCATGCCGGACATCAAAATGGCAAAGCCAATGAGAATCCGGCCGATGTCCCGCCGCCGCTGGCGCTTGGAGCCCATAATCAGCAGGATGCCCGCCAGGGCGAAGAGGGGGGCGAAGTTCTCCGGCTTCAAGAGGTTCAAAAACACGCTCTCGCTCTCAATGCCGGTGAGGGACAAAATCCACGCCGTCAGCGTGGTGCCCACGTTGGAGCCCATGATGACACCGATGGTCTGGCCCAGTTCCATGACGCCGGAGTTCACCAGGCCCACCAGCATCACCGTCACCGCCGAGGAGGACTGGACGGCGATGGTGATGCCCGCGCCCAAAAGCAGGCCCTTCATGGGGTTGGAGGTCATGCGCTTCAACAGCCGCTCCAACCGGCCGCCGGCCATCTTCTCCAGGCTCTTGGACATGGTGGTCATGCCGTAGAGGAAGAAGGCCAAACCTCCGCAGAGGGTAAACAGGGAAAAAATATCCATGCAACATTCCTCACTTCCGCGCCCGCGCTAAGGCGGACGCTCCATCTTATGTGACGGCTCTATTATATATGTGGAGGGCGGGCGCTGGGAATCGGCGGAATGACCAAAGCGCAAATTTTGCGGAAACTTTTGGCATTTTGCCTAAAATTATTCTTCTGCTTTATCGCTTTCGCTGGCTTCCTCTGGCTCCGGAATCCAGGGGCAGCGGCCGTAGAAGGAGGTCATGGAGCGGATTTCCTCCGCCAGACCCTCTGTCGTACAGCCGGGCAAAAGTCGCCAGCGCCAATTCCCCTTGCCCACGCCGGGGACGTTGATGCGGCTCTCGCTGCCAAGGCCCAGGTAATCCTGCATCTGGGCCACGAAGAGCTCCGCAACGCTCCCCTGCCCCGCCCGGAGCAGGGCCAGCCGGACGTTCTCCGCCCCGGAGACCCCCAGGTACTTCTCGGCAAAGGCCCGCTCCCGCTGGGGGGCGGAGGCGTACCACCCGGTGGCGGTGTCGTTGTCGTGGGTGCCGGTGTAGCAGACACAGTGGGGCTGGTAGTTGTGGGGCAGATAGGCGTTGGAGGGGTCCGAGAAGGCAAACTCCAGCACCTTCATCCCCGGCAGGCCGGACTCCTCCCGGAGCTGGTGGACCCCCTCCGTCAGGATGCCCAAATCCTCGGCAATGAAGGCAATCCCCTGGAACCAGGAGCTCAACACGCCCAGAAGGTCCATGCCGGGGCCCTTCTCCCAGGAGCCCACCCGGGCGGTCTCCGCCTCCGCTGGAACGGCCCAGTAGCTCTCCAGCCCCCGGAAGTGGTCGATGCGGATGACATCGAAGAGCCGGGCGGCCCCCTCTACCCGGCGAATCCACCAGCCAAAGCCGTTTTGCTTCATGGCGGCCCAGTCGTAGAGGGGATTGCCCCAGAGCTGGCCGTCCTCGGAGAAGTAGTCCGGCGGCACGCCCGCCACCTTGGAGGGCTTCCCCTCCTCATCCAGGAGGAATTCCCTCCGCTCGCTCCACACGTCGGCGGAGTCCAGGGAGACGTAAATGGGCAGGTCCCCAATGAGGCCCAGTCCCAAGTCGTTGATATAGGTTTTCAAGGCCGCCCATTGGGTGAAGAACCAGTGCTGGACGCAGGTCTCAAAGGCCACCTCCTCTGCCAGCTCCACCCGCCAGCGCTCCACGGCCTCCGCCTCGTGGCGGCGGAGACCCTCGTCGGGCCACTGAAACCAGGGGAGATCCCCGAAGTGCCGTTTCGCGGCCCGGTAGAGGGCGTACTCTCGAACCCAGGGACGGCCCTCGGCAAAGGCCCGGGCGGCCTCCGCCGCCTCGCCGCTGACCCGGGCAAAGGCCGTTCGCAGAAGGGGCTCCCGGCTCTTTTTCAGCGCGCCGTAGTCAATCTTATCCCCGGCGGGGACCCGGGCGGAGGCCAGCTCCTCCTCCGTCAGGAGGCCGTCCTTGGCCAAGAGGTCCAAATCGATAAACAGGGGATTTCCGGCGAAGGTGGACTCGCTGGCATAGGGGGAGTCCCCGGCCCCGGCAGGACCCACGGGGAGAATCTGCCACCAGGACTGGCCCGCGTCCTGGAGAAAGTTGGCGAAGGCCCGGGCCTCCGCTCCCAGGGAGCCGATGCCATATTCGGAGGGGAGGGAGAAAATGGGCAGGAGGATGCCTGCGGAACGTTTCATAAGAAAACCTCCATGTTGAGTAGTGTACCCCCTCATTGTAAAAAAACGCCCCCCGGTTGTCAAGAACCGGAGGGCGTCGGATTTACAGCTTTTTCTCGTAGCAGTTCAAAATCTCGCGGATGTACCCCTGGAAGAAAAACTCCGTACTCCCGGCAAAGCCGTATCCGATGGAGGGATACAGGTGGTTGGTGGGGGCGTTCCCCTCCCAGGTGTCCAGGCGGATGACGGTTTTGCCCTGGGCCCGGGCGGTCTCCTCGCAGAAGGCCACCATCCGCTTGGCCAGGCCCTTCCCGGACTGAGCCGGGTGGATGCAGAGGGTGTGGATCACCCCCACCTCCTCCCGCTCCGCCGGAATGGACCAGGAAATTTTGTCGTACTCGGGAAGCTGAATCCCGTTGAGGTTCACCACGCCCCAGAGCGCGCCGTCCTCCTCTCCCACATACAGGGTCCCGGTCTCCAAAGCCTTGCGGGCGTCCTCCGTAGTGGGATAGCTTCCCCGAAGCCAGTTGGTATAGGCGGGACCCTGGTCCTCCTTGTCGAAAATCGCCTCGTAAATCTCCCCGATTCGGGGCAGATCGGCGGCGGTGGCTTTGCGAATCATGGCAACGCGCTCCTCTATTACAATAGATTTACGGTGAGAGGCACGGCAGCCAGCCGTGTCTGTTTCCGC
>CATOKC010000074.1 GCA_951800675.1 uncultured Oscillibacter sp. | reverse complement strand
CGCGCTGACGGAGGGCCAGAAATACGGCACCCTGGAGCTGGCGAAGATTGAAAACATGCGGACCCAGTACGAGGACGTGGCCGCCGGGAAAAAGGTCCAGAGTGTGGACGACCTGGAGATGGACGAGGCGGAAGCCGCCGGAAGCGTGGAGAGCATCCACATTGTGGCCCCGCCGGAGAAAAAGTACGGCTTCCTCTCTGTCTGCGCCGGGGACGGCCTGGCCGCCGTGTTCCAAGACCTGGGCGTGGACGGCGTGGTGTCCGGCGGACAGACCATGAACCCCTCCACGGAGAGCATTTTGGAGGGCGTGGACCGAATTCCCGCCGAGACGGTGTTCATCCTGCCCAACAACGGGAACATCATCATGGCCGCCCAGCAGTGCGCGGCGCTGACGGAGAAAAATGTGGTGGTCATTCCCACCAAAACGGTGCCCCAGGGCATCACCGCTATGATGAACGTGGACTTTGAGGCCCCGGACGCCGAGACTCTGGCGGGAGCCATGACGGATTCCCTCTCCGGCGTCACCACCGCGCAGATTACCTATGCGGCCCGGGATTCGGATTTCGACGGCTTTGACATCAAAGAGGGGGATTATCTGGCCCTGAAGGAGGGCAAGCTCTTTGGGACAGACGGGTCTCTCCAAAGCCTTCTGGAGAGGCTGGCCGCGGACGTAGCGGAACGGAATGTGTCCTTCATCTCGCTGTACTTCGGTGAGGATGTGAAGGAGGAGGACGCGCAGGAAGCGGGATCCCTCTTTGAATGCGCCTGTCCCGGTGCGGAGGTCATGGTCCTCTCCGGCGGACAGCCTGTGTACTACTATATTATTTCCATGGAATAAGCGGAAGGCCCGGACCGTTTGGGTCCGGGCCTGTCTGCGTTTGAAAGAAGGTTCCAATATGACCGTTGGCCGTTTCGCCCCCTCCCCCAGCGGGCGCATTCATCTGGGGAACATTCTCTGCTGCCTCCTGGCCTGGCTCAGCGCCCGGCAAAAGGGTGGAAGCATCGTTCTGCGGATTGAGGATCTGGACACCGCCCGCTGTCCTATGCGTTATGCGGAGCAAATGATCCGGGACCTCCGCTGGCTGGGACTGGACTGGGACCAGGGACCGGAAGTCTCCGGGCCGAACGAACCCTATTTCCAAAGCCAAAGGGCGGCGCTCTATCAGGCCGCTCTGGAGCGGTTAGAGGCTCAAGGGCTGGTCTATCCTTGCTTCTGCACCCGGGCGGAGCTCCACGCCGCCAGCGCTCCCCATCGGGAGGATGACCAGACCGTCTACGCCGGAACCTGCCGGACCTTGACCCCCACAGAACGAGAAGAACGGGCAAGGCGCCGCCCTCCTGCCTTACGGCTGCGAGTACCCGACAAGGAATATTCCTTTACTGACGGTCACATGGGGCCTTGCGCCGAACATCTGGCACGGGACTGCGGGGATTTTCTCCTCCGCCGGTCCGACGGCATGTTTGCCTATCAGCTGGCGGTGGTGGTGGACGACGCCGCCATGGGGGTGACAGAGGTGGTCCGGGGGGCGGACCTGCTGTCCTCTACGCCCCGGCAACTTTACCTTTACCAGCTTCTGGGGCTGACGCCGCCGGAGTTTATCCACTTCCCCCTCCTGCTGGCCCCCGACGGGCGGCGGCTCTCCAAAAGGGACGCCGACGCGGGGCTGGACAGCCTTCGAGACCGGGTCACGGCGGAGGAACTGCTGGGACGGCTGGCAGAGCTTGCGGGCTTTCACCCTTCCGGCGGGCCCGCTTCGGCAGAGGAACTGCTGGGGGAGTTTTCCTGGGAAACGGTTCCACAGGAGGATATCCGGCTTCCGGCGCATTTATTTGAATAAGAAAACCGGGGACTTATGTCCCCGGTTTTGCTTTATAGGAAGGTTTCCATTTCCTTTGGCTCCTGAAAATTTTTCTCCAGCATGGCCACGTGGGAGAGAAACGCCGGGTCATCGAAGTACTTAGCGTGGTGGGTGCACTTCCGCACGCAGGACTGGCATTTGATGCAGGTCCCCGGCACCTCCGCCACGTTCTTCGGGTCGATGGCCCCCATGGGGCAGGTTCGGGCGCAGACGCCGCAGTTACAGCATTTGCCCAGGTCCGTTTTTGGCTTGGCCTTCAAAAACTTCACCGGCTCCCCGTCCAGACCCTTGGGTATGTAATAGGGCGCTTCCGGGTCTCCCGGGACCTCCACCGGCGGCGGAACCGCTTCCAGCTTCCGAAGCTTTCCGGCAATCCCCTTGGCAAACTGCTGGATGGCCCGCTTGTCGTCCCAGTCGGGTCGGCCCTCCCCCAGGGCGTCGGTAAAGGCGTGGCGGCCCGGGAAGGCCCCCGCCGCCACGGTATGAAAGCCTTTGGCCTCCAACAGGGTGCAGAGCTCCGCCAGGGAGTTCTCATAGGCCCGGTTGCCAAAGGTCACCGCCGCCACCGCCAGAGCTCCGCTTCCTTGAAGCCGGGCCTGAAAATCCGGGGCAATTTTATTGGGCATCCGGCCCGCGTAGGTGGGAGAGCCCACGATAACCAGCTCCCCCTTGCCGAAGCTCAAATTCTCCTCCCGCTCTCCCGGCTTTGTGAAGCTCCGGCAGGTCAGGGGCAGGGACAGCTCCGCCGCCAGGGCCTCCGCCAGGGTGCGGACCGCCTTGTCCGTCACGCCGGTGGCGCTGTAAGAAAGGGCTGTGATTTGCCGCAGTTCCATGAAAGGCCTCCTTTTCGGTCTTTGTGAAGCCGCCCCGGCGAAGGTCCTCGCCAGGGCGGCTTGTATGAATTCCAAGGGTTTCAGAGGGAAAAATCCTCCTCGCTGAGCTTCCTGGTGTCCAGCGCCGCCGGGCGGGGCGGAACGCGCTTCAAGGGGTCGTAACGAAACGCCCGGCAGGAGTGCTCCACCGGCACCACGCCCCGTTTCACACAGGCCACCTCCCGCTCGTTGAGCTGCTGTCCCCGCTTGCAGTAGGCGCAGCGGGGATCGATGTCCTTTCGAAAAAGCATAGGGTCCTCCCTCTCCCGCCGGGCGGCGGAAAGTCCCCGGCTTTTATCAAAAATCGCAGACGCGGCTCAAAGCGTCTGTAGGCAGACGTGTTCGTTTTCGGCGGCGGCGTTGATGCCGATGATCGGCTCCTCGTAGCTGTTGATGATTTTCGTCGCCATGGGGTCCTCCAGCTCCTTCTGGATGGTCCGGCGGAGATTCCGGGCCCCATAGGTCCGGGAATAGGACTTCTTGGTCAGGAAATCCACCAGGGTGGCGTCGTAGGTAAAGGTAATGCCCTTTTCCTTCAAGGAGTCCCGCAGCTCGTCCAGCATAATCCGGGCGATGGACTGGAAATCCTTTTCAGAGAGGCGGTTGAAGGTGATCACCGCGTCCACCCGGTTGATGAACTCCGGCCGGAGGAACTGCTGGAGGGCCTTCATGGCCTTCTCGCTGTCCTGCTGGCTGAGGCTCCGGTCAAAGCCCACCGTTCCCTCCTTGGTGGCGCTTCCGGCGTTGGAGGTCATGACGATGATGGTGTTTTCAAAGTTCACCTTCCGTCCGTGGGCGTCGGTGATTTCGCCGTCGTCCAGGATTTGCAGAAGGACATTCAGCACGTCGGGGTGGGCCTTTTCAATCTCGTCGAAAAGGACGACGGCGTAGGGCTTCCGGCGGATCTTCTCCGTCAGCTGGCCCGCCTCGTCATAGCCCACGTAGCCCGGAGGTATTGAACAGATCCGTGGCCAGCTGCTTCACCAGCTCCGTTTTTCCTACGCCGGTGGAGCCCACAAAGATGAAGCTGACAGGCTTGTGCTTGGGGGAGATGCCTACCCGGTTCCGGCGGACGGCGGCGGACACGGCCTCGATGGCCTCGTCCTGGCCGATAATGTGGTCTTTCAGGCGTTCCTCCAGCTGGCTGAGGCGCTGGAACTCCTGCTCCCGGATGCGGGAGGCGGGAATCTTGGTCCACAGCTCGATGACATGGGCCAGATTCTCCATGCTCAGCTGAGGCTGGCCCTTCTCTTCAATGACGCTGAGCTCCGTGGAGAGCTGGAGGTCCCGGCTTTTCAGCTCCGCCATGCGGGCGTAGTCCTCCTCGGACTTCTCCTCTTTCTCCTCCAGCATGGTCCGCTCCTTGGCGTAGTCGTCCATCTCCCGCTGAATCTGCATCCGCCGGGAGATGTCCGGGTCCTTCAAGTTCAGATCCGAACTCGCCTCGTCGATAAGGTCAATGGCCTTATCCGGCAAAAACCGATCCGTGATGTAGCGCTCGCTGAGCAACACCGCCTGGCGGAGGATACCCTCCGTCAGCTTGACGCCGTGGAACTCCTCGTACTTGGGAGCCAGGCCCTTCAAAATCTTGATGGATTCCTCCACGGAGGGCTCGTTCACCGTCACCGGCTGGAAGCGCCGCTCCAGAGCGGAATCCTTTTCAATGTGCTTGCGGTATTCGTTGAAGGTGGTGGCGCCGATAACCTGGATCTCTCCCCGGCTCAGGGCGGGCTTTAAGATGTTCGCCGCGTTCATGCTGCCCTCGGCGTCTCCCGCTCCTACCAGGTTGTGGACCTCGTCGATCATCAATATAATGTTCCCCAGGCGCTTCACCTCGTCGATAAGCCCCTTCATCCGGCTCTCGAACTGGCCCCGGAACTGGGTGCCCGCCACCAAAGCCGTCAGGTCCAGGAGGTAGACCTCCTTCTCCTGGAGCTTGAAGGGCACGTCGCCCTCGGCGATGCGCTGGGACAGACCCTCGGCAATGGCGGTTTTGCCCACGCCGGGCTCACCGATAAGGCAGGGGTTATTCTTCTGGCGGCGGTTCAGAATCTGGACCACCCGCTCAATCTCCTCCGCCCGGCCGATGACTGGGTCCAGCTTGCCGTCCTTGGCCTTCTGGGTCAGGGAGATGCAGTAGTTCTCCAAATACTTCCGCTTGGTATTTTTGGAGGACTCCTTTTTCTCCCGGCGCTCGCTCCGTCCCTCCTCGGCGCTCTCCTTGGAAGGCTCTCCGCCGGAGAACAGGCGGTTCAAGAAGGGGAAGGTGGCGGTCTTGCCCTCTTCCTCCTCGTCTCCTTCCTCTCCACCGGGCAGGTCCTCAATATTTTCCACGCCGTTCATGGCCTGCATCATTTCGCTGTTCAGGGTCTCCAAATCCTCGTCGGAAATGCCCATGCGCTTCATCATGTCATCCACCTGGGGAAGCCCCAGTTCCTTGGCGCATTTCAGGCACAGGCCCTCGTTGATGGTCTTTTCGCCGTCCAGCTTGGAGATGAATACCACGGCGACGTTTTTTTTGCATTTGGAACAAAGTGTCGGCTGCATACCTTTTAAACCTCCACGCGCCCTTCAGGCGCTATTCTTATCGAAATATCGGGCCTCATGGAGGCCGTTTAGCTGGAGAAATGGTCAAATTCCCAGGAATTTCAACGCATCCAGGGGCGTATGGTCAGTGAAAAACCGGAAAATCCGGCTGCCCTCCTCCCCGTTGAAAGAGACCCCCGCTAGCCGCAGCGCCCACACTGCCAAAAACAGCAGCAGCGCTCCTTCCGCCAGCCCCACAAGGCCGCCGCCCACAGCGTTGAGCCCGTGGAGGCCCGGCAGCTTTAAAACCGCGTCCAGCATCCGCACCAGCAGGTGCAGGGCAATGCTCAGCAGGACAAAAGAGAGCATGTACAGCACCCCGTAGAGCATGGACTGGGCCACGCTTCCAATTACGGCGGTCATCAAATGGGCTCCGGTGTCCCGGACGGTGTTCTGAGCCCGGAAGGTCAGCGCGTCCCACTGGGTCTCGTCGATCCCCAGCAAGCCCAGCACATCCGTAATGGACAGCTGGTCCTCCCGTGGGAAGGCCCCCTCCTCCGGCTGTTCGCCGGGATACCGTTCTTGAAGGGCCTCGTCCAGGCGGGCCTCCAGTCGCTTTTCAATTACCGGAGCAATGAGCCTCGCCGCCGGGGCCGACAGGGCCGAGGCGATGATTCCCGCCCCCGCCAGGGACAAAACCAAAACCAGCAGTCCCGCCAGTGTCCGCAGCAGTCCCTTCCAGGCCCCCAAAATCCCGAAGCCTGCCAGCACCGCCACGGCGATGGCATCTATTATAACAGGTGTCGTCAAACTTTCCTACCTCTTCCCCTGTAAACGTTTTGTGAACACACCGCTTATTTTCATGCAGTCAAGGCAAAAACAGGCTGGCAGACCCGGAGGACAACAGCAGCGCCGACCCATCGGGACACATCAGCGCCTCCCTGGCGTCTCCCGTCCCTTGAAGGGTGGCGTAGGGCTGGAGGTCCGGGTTGTAGACCGCCAGACGGTCGGCATAGAGGACTGCCAGATACCGCCCTGAGGCGGAAATGCTCAGCGCCTCTTCCCGAACGTCCAAAGAGCCCAAAACCTCTCCATTCTTATCCACGGTGACCAGCCGCCCCACGCTGCCGGAGCGGTAGCGGTTCAGCAGCAGCGCGGCAAAGCCTGTGCCTCCCAGATCGTACTCCCGGAGATAGGACCCGCTGTAAGAATAGGCCCCGGTGATTTCACCACCGGCGTTGGCAAAGGTCAAGGCGGTGTCGGAGACAGTTACCAACCGCCCTTCCAACTCCCCAACCGCAGCCACAAGGCCGCCGGAGATGCTGTAATCTGCCGCCGGCTCCGTCTCCGGCATCTTATAAAGCACAATGTTGCTGACAAATACACCGTTCTCTTGTCCCAGCGTCACCGCCGCCAGATGGTCTCCAAAAATATATCCATCCAGCACAAAGCGCTGGGAGGATTTGAATTCAAAATAGGGGTCTGGCCCCAGGGCCCGGTCATAGACCTTGACGCTTCCCTTGTAACCCTTCTTTTGGGCCGTCACCGCCAGCTCGCCGTCCTGGCTCAGCGTGGCGGATATGTAGGGTTCCTCCTCGCTGGCGGTGAGCTCCAGCAAAAGGCCCGACTGGTCGATGACATACAAAGACGTTCCTCCCACGTCGTAGGCCACCGCCCGGCCGCCGCCGGAGACCAGGGCCGGAGCCGTCATAGTCACCGGCGTGGACCAGACCTCCTCCCCCGCGCGGTTGTAAAGGCTCAAGGACGCGTCCGACAGCACCGCCAGGCTCTCCCCCAACAGGGCGAAGCGATTCTTAGACGCGGCGTCGTAGTGATAAACCGTCTCGCCCCCCACCTGCTCCGCCCGCCCATAGTGAAGATAGCGGCGGAGAATGTCAAACCCCGTGCCGTCCCGGTAGGCCGCAAACAGCACCACCAGCAGCACCACCGCCAGCATCAGGAAAAAACTCAAAAAGCCGCGGATAGGGTGCCGTCCCTCTTTGGACTTGTCTACGCGTTTCTCACTCATTCAGCCGTTCATCCTCATACCAGATTCTCGTCAGGTACAGCCCCCCCGGGGGCACCGTGGGTCCCGCCAGGGTCCGGTCCCCGCTCTCCAAAATGGCGGGGATATCCTCTGGGGCAAATTTCCCCTCGGCGGCGTAAAGCACGGTCCCCGTAATGGCCCGGACCATGTTGTACAAAAAGCCGTCGGCGCAGACCCGGAGTTCCAGCAGGTCCCCGCTCCGGGTCACGTCGCACCAGTAAATGGTCCGCACGGTGGTTTTCGTCTCCGTGCCCACCGAGCGGACGGCCCGGAAATCGTGGGTCCCCACAAACATATGGGCGGCTTGGTTCAAAAAGTCCTCGTCCAGCCGTTTTGGGTAAAAGTAGGCCCGGTTCACGTAGAAGGGATTTTTGAAGCGGGAGTTGTAAATGCGGTAGGTGTATTCCTTTTTGACGCAGGAGCCGATGGCGTTGAAGTCCTCCCCCACCTCCACCGCCTCCCGGACGGCGATGTCCTCCGGGGTGTGGGTGTTGATGGCGTAGGGCATCCGGTCAATGGGGATGCGGCTCTCCGTGCGGAAGTTAGCCACGTACCGCTCCGCGTGGACCCCGGCGTCCGTCCTTCCGCAGCCCGTCAGGTGGACAGGCTCCCCGCAGACCTTGGAGATGGCCTTTTGCAGGGTCTCACAGACGGAGGCGGCGTTTTTCTGCACCTGCCAGCCGTGGTAGGCGGCGCCGTTGTAGGTGAGTTTTAAGGCGATGTTGCGCATAGCCGCCTCCTTTTTGTCAGTCCCAGGTGAGCTTGGGCCAGAAGTCCTCCGGGCCGTGCTCCCGGGCAATTCCGCTCTCGCCGATGGACCACTGCTCCAGGTCAAATTCATAGCCTAGGCCGGACGTGTCCCGGCAGAAGAAGGACAGAGTAAATTCGTCCCCCATACCGGCCTCGGCAATCAGGCCCTTCTCAGGGTCACAGGTATAATTTTCGATGGTCTCCCCATACTTGGCGGTTTGCTCCACGGCAACGTCCCCATTCCGCCGGAGGCGGAACACCGCGTCTTTGACCTCCGGGGCCCCGCTCCCCTTGGATCCCTGCAAGTTGACTTCATAAAAAGACAGGTCAAAGATTCCGCTCCCGTCTTTTTCTCGGGTGTAGTTTGCGCTGGAGCCGCCACAACCGGCAAGCTGAACCGGCAGCAGCGTGGCTGTGTCCCCCAGATAGCCCAGGTCCTCCAGCCGCTGGCTCTCGCCGTTTTGAATGACGGCTTCCAGTTCATACTCCCGGCGGCCCCCCACAGGCAGCTTCAATGTGCCGGTAAGGCGCCCGCTCTTGCCGCCGCGCAAGGGTTCCGAGCCGGTTTTCCCATCAAGGAGGGAGGTCCAGTTCACCCACACCTCTGTGTCCACGCTCCACTCCTTCAGGGACAAATCCACCGTCACATCCAGAACCCGCTGTTCTTTGTTCACGGCGGTGGTGTACTCCCAGTCCAGGACCGCCGCGTCCGCTTCCCGCATCGCCCGCTGCACAACCTGAATCCGCTCGTCCAGCCGCCGGGTCTCCATCTGCAAATTGGTCTCCGTCCTTGCAAGCTGTTCCCGCAGATCCAAAACCAAGAGGAGCTGCCAGAGGTTCAAGCCCGCCAAAAACAGACAAAGGGCCAGCACCAAAGCCTGTATCCGGTTCTTCTTCCCGTCCATCTCGCGCTCCTTTCTCCATTCCCTACAGCCCAAAGGCCCGCAGGGCAATGACCCCCGCCAGAATCAGGACCCCCAGGGTCAGGGCGGTGTAGTCCCGGCGCTCGTACTTCAAAATATGGAGCTTCGTCCGGCCCTCGCCGCCGTGGTAACAGCGGCACTCCATGGCCGTGGCCAGCTCGTCCGCCCGGCGGAAGGCGCTGATAAACAGCGGCACCAGGATGGGCACCAGGGCCTTCGCCTTCTCCATCAGGTTCCCGCTCTCGAAATCCGCCCCCCGGGCCTTCTGGGCGGACATGATTTTATCCGTCTCCTCAATCAGCGTGGGGATGAACCGCAGGGCGATGGACATGATCATGGTCAGCTCGTGGACCGGGACGTGGAATCGCTTCAAGCCGTTCAGCAGCCGCTCCAGGCCATCGGTAAGGCTGATGGGGCTGGTGGTGTAGGTCATGAGGAAGGTTCCCATGATGAGAAGCATGATCCGCAGGACCATAAAGGCGGCGTTTCGCAGGCCCGTGTCCGTGACGTGAAAGGGCCCCCAGACCCAGAGCTCGGTGGCCCCGGGCGTGAAAAACAGGTTCAGGACGCCGGTGAAGACGATGATGAACAGCACCGGCCTCAAGCCCTTCACCAGGGCTTTGAGCCCCACCCCGGAGACACGGACACAGACCGCCAGCACCAGGGCCATCAGGCCGTAGGCCAGGAAGCTCTTGGCGGTAAACAGGGCGGTAATATACAGCACCACCAGCAGAATCTTTGTCCGGGGGTCCAGCTTGTGGGCCACGGTATTTCCCGGGAAATACTGGCCCAGGGTGATGTCCTTCAGCATGGAGCCCCGCCCCCTTTCAGAGCCAGGAGCTGGCGCTCCAAGTCCTCCACGGTGTAAACAGCGGGGTCGATGGGAAGCCCCCGGTCCCGGAGGGACATGGCCACACGGGTAATCTGGGGCACGTCCAGCCCCGCGGAGAGCAGCTCCTCCGCCCGGGTGAAAATCTCCGCCGGGGTCCCGCTCATCAAAATATGGGCGGATTTCAGCACCAGGATACGGTCCACGTTCTGGGCGATTTCGTCCATGCTATGGCTGACCAGAAGGATGGTGGCGTTCTTATGCCGGTGATACTCCCGGATGTTCGCCATCAGATTCTCCCGGCCCGCCGGGTCCAGGCCCGCCGTGGGCTCGTCCAGCACCAGCACCTTGGGCTCCATGGCCAGGACTCCCGCCAGGGCCACCCGACGCTTCTGTCCGCCGGAGAGCTCAAAGGGGGATTTTTCCAGCTGCTCGTCCCGAAGGCCCACCAGGCGGGCGGCCTCCCGGACGGCGCGGTCCAGGTCCTCTCCGGTCTTTCCCTGGTTTTTGGGGCCAAAGGCGATATCCTTATAGACAGTTTCCTCAAAAAGCTGGTACTCCGGGTACTGGAATACCAGGCCCACCTGGAAGCGGACGCTCCGTATTTTTTTCGGCTCCGCCCAAATATCCTTCCCCTCTAACAGAATCTGGCCGGAGGTGGGTTTCAGCAGGCCGTTCAGGTGCTGAATCAGGGTGGATTTCCCGGACCCGGTGTGGCCGATGATTCCCAGAAACTCCCCCGGCTCCACGGCGAAGCTGACATCCTCCACCGCGCCGCGCCGAAAGGGCGTCCCGATGCCGTAAGTATGGGTCAGGTTTTTGATTTCTAAAATTGGCAAATCCGGTCCTCCTATCCCTTCTTCAACGCTCCGGCCACGGCGGCGGCGCAGTCCTTTACGCTCAGGGCGTCCAGGGGCACGTCCCATCCCTTTTGCCGGAGGCGGTCCAGCAGGTCCACGGTATCCGGCACCGTCAGCCCCAGATGCCGGAGGCGGGTCACCTGGCTGAATACCTCCTCCGGCGTTCCGTCCAGGTCCACCCGGCCGTCGTTCATGACCACCACCCGGTCCGCACCCTCCGCCTCGTTCATGTGGTGGGTAATCAGAATCACGGTGATGCCCTTTTCCCTATTTAAACGGTGGATGGTGGTCAGCACCTCCCGCCGCCCGATGGGGTCCAGCATAGCGGTGGCCTCGTCCAGCACCACACAGGCGGGCTCCATGGCAATGACCCCAGCAATGGCGATGCGCTGCTTCTGCCCGCCGGAAAGGAGGTGGGGCGCGTGGGTAACGAACTCATCCATGCCCACGGCCTTTAAGGCCTCGTCCACCCGGCGGCGGATTTCCTCTGTAGGCACGCCCAGATTCTCCGGGGCGAAGGCCACGTCCTCTTCCACCACGTTGGCGACAATCTGGTTATCCGGGTTCTGGAACACCATGCCCACCCGCTGGCGGATGGCCAGGAGCAGGTCCTGGTCCAGGGTGTCCATACCCTCCACCCAGACTTTCCCCCCAGCGGGGAGAAGCACGGCGTTGAAGGTCTTGGCCAGGGTGGATTTCCCGGAGCCGTTGTGGCCCAGGACCACCACAAAGCTACCCTTTTTAATTTCCAGGTCCACGCCCCGGAGAGCGTAGACCGGCTTTTGCCCCTCGTCCGCCGGGTAGGCGAAGCGGAGGCTCTCGGTTTGGATCATATCAGGCATCTCGTTTCCCACTTTCTATTCTAAGAACCATCTCCCCGTGCCCCCGCAGGGCAGGGCCAGGCCCGTGGCCGTGACGGGAAGGCCCAGCTCATCCCACGTACACTTCCCGCCGTACTTCTCCTTCACCAAAAGGTTCAAAAGGTAGCCCAGCACCGACGGGGCCAGGCCCGTGGTATAGGAGTTAATCAGCACAAACAGGGGCTTGTCCGACAGCACCCCGGCGCAGAGCTTCACAAAGGGATACAGGTTGTCCTCCAGCTTCCAGACCTCCCCGCCGGGGCCCCGGCCGTAGCTGGGCGGGTCCATCACGATGGCGTCGTAGGACTTCCCCCGGCGGATCTCCCGCTCCACAAACTTGGCGCAGTCGTCCACAATCCAGCGGATGGGGGCCTCCCCCAGGCCGGAGAGCCTGGCGTTTTCCCGGGCCCAGGCCACCATGCCTTTGGCGGCGTCCACATGGCAGACGCTGGCCCCGGCCCTGGCGCAGGCCGCGGTGGCCCCGCCGGTATAGGCAAAGAGGTTCAGCACCCGGACGGGCCGCCCGGCGTGCTTGATTTTTTCCGCCATAAAGTCCCAGTTTACGGCCTGTTCCGGGAAGAGGCCCGTGTGCTTAAAGTTCATGGGCTTCACCTGAAAGATCAGGTCCCCATAGCGGATTTTCCAGCTCTCCGGCAGGGCCTTTTTCTCCCAGTGGCCCCCGCCGGTGGAGGAGCGGAGATACCGTCCCCCCGCCTTCCGCCAAGCGGGATGCTCCCGGGGCGTCTCCCAGATGGCCTGAGGGTCTGGGCGTACCAGCACCTGACGGTCCCAGCGCTCCAGGCGTTCCCCGCCGCCGCAGTCCAGCAGCTCATAGTCCCCCCATCGGTCCGCAATCCACATGGCCGGTCCTCCCTGTTCTCTATATAGTAAATCAGGTTATTATACCGCCCTTCTGGGCATTTCGTCAACCATTCCTTGCCGGATTTAGGAAGAAGCCACAAAAAGTTTCCAATTCTCCTTCTTGACATAGATAGATTTTCGATATATAATGCGGATGCTGATATATCGAAAATCTATCTATGTGGAGGTACTCTATGGAACTGGACAAAAGCTTAGCCAGCGGAAGCATGTCCCTGCTGGTTTTGAAGCTGCTGGAGGACGGAGACCTGTACGGCTACCAGATGATCGAGGAGCTCCGGCGGCGGAGCGACGACACCTTCCGCCTCAAGGCAGGGACCCTCTATCCCCTCCTTCACAGCCTGGAGGAAAAGGGACTGGTCACCGCCTATGAACAGACAGCGGAGTCCGGTAAAACCCGGCGGTATTACCACTTGACCAAGCAGGGCCGGAGCGCCCTCCAAGAAAAGGAAACAGCCTGGAATACCTACGCCCGGGCCATGGGCCGGGTGCTGAAGGGGGGCGCGTGCCTTGCCGGAGCGTAAGACCATCGCCGCCTATCTGGAGGCGGCGCAGGGGCAGATTCGCTGGAAGCGGGCTCGGCCCCTGCTGATCCGGGAGCTGGAGCGGCACCTGGAGGACCAGCGAGACGATTTCCTAAAAGAGGGCAAGGCCCCCGATGAGGCGGAGCGGCTGGCCGTGGAGGATATGGGGGACCCGGTGACGGTCGGAACAGAGCTGGACCGGATCCACCGGCCTCGGCCCCAATGGGGACTGCTGGGGCTGACCATTGCTCTGGCGGCAATCGGTGTGGTCCTGCGGGTGCTTTTCCGCCAGTCCTATGTCCAGCAGATGGGTATCATGAGGTTCCTGGCCTCCCTGGGCCTGGGCACAGTGGCCATGCTGGGGATGTACTTTTTCGACGTATCCCGTCTGGTCTGGCACGCAAGGGCCGTGTACGGCGGAGGTTTGGCAGTATCGCTCCTGCCCTTGGTATTTTTGCGTTCTCGTTACTACACATATTACATTACCCTTGCGGCGGCATTAAGCCCCCTCGTCTACGCTTTCTGGCTCTACAGCTTTCGGAGCAAGGGCTGGAAAGGCCTTTTACTTACCACTCTGGGCGGTGGCTTTCTGGCGTTGGTCTCCCGCTATTGGTTCAATCTGGCAGGGACGTTCCTGCTGCTGTTCTCCGGCCTGATATTGACTCTCTACGCCGCGGGACAAGACTGGTTCGGCGTGGGAAGATGGAAAGGTGTCGGCGCGGTCCTGGCCGTCGCTTTCGGACTCCTGGCTTTTCTCTTTCTCAAGGGCTATCTCACTTCCTTCCTGCTCCGGGTGATGATTGCCCTCCGGCCGGAGCTGGAGAAAACGCACCGGGGTTACATGGGCTGGGTGCTGCATATGTTCTGGGAGGACGTTCCTCCCCTGCGGAGCGTCGGCGGCGAAGCCGCCATGTCGGTCAACGCCGGGGCCCGGGTCTTTGGCGGTGGCCAGGAGTTTCGGCCCATCGACTTCTCCAACGACTTCCTCCCCGCCTCCATGGCGGTGGCCTGGGGCTGGGTTCCCCTGCTGGCCTTGCTGGCGGCGCTGGCGGTTTTGCTTCTCTGGCTGCTGGTGAAGGGCCTGCGGCAAAGCTACCTTCCGGGCCGTTTCGTGGTGCTGGCGGTGGTCCTGACCCTGGGGTTCCAAACGCTATTCAGCGCGGCGCTGAATTTCGGCTTTTTGCTCTTTCACGCCAGCCTGCCCCTGGTGGTGGGAAATTTCCAGACGGTGGTGGACATGGCCCTCATCGGCCTGGCCCTGTCGGTGTTTCGGGGGGATTCTATCGCCCGGGAGGAGCCGGGCGGGCCGATCCCGCAGAGGAAACGGCTGCGGATCAAATTCGAGTATCAATGAAAAGAACCTCCCCGCCGCGCGGCGGGGAGGTTCTTTTACCCCTTCCGGATTGGATGCCGGATAACAGTTTTCCACTTCTCCGGCGGGACTTTTCGGGTGTCGGTAAGATAGATTTCATGGTGCCGCCGGGCCTCGCTCAGGTCGTTGACACAGCCTCGCTCCTGTAAAAACGTGTCCAGCTTCGCCACCGATTCCGGCTCGGAGTCAAAGGAGCCCAGGTGCATGATCTGGACGCAGAGGCCCTCCTCCACCGTCCAGAACTCCGCGGCGGAACAGCCCAGCTTCTTTTTCCGGGAGGCGGTCTCCACCGCCCAGGCGAAGTCCGCCGGGGTAACAAAGTCCGGCAGGCGGATGGCGGAGGTCCAGAGGAAGCCGTCCTTGTTCCCATAATCTATGCCGCCTCCCCCCTCCTGCCGCCAGAAGCCCTCCAGGGGCGGAACCACGTACTCAAAGAAGCCCTCAATGCGGTAGTCGCTCTTATAGCTCATTTTCAGAGTATAGGCCACAGCGTACAGCACGCCCATGGCCTGTTGGTAGGCCCCACCCTCCTGATTGGGGTCTCCCTTTCCGTTCACGGCGATATAATTCATTTTGGGAACCGTCACGATCTCCGGTTTTCCCTTGGGCAGGTAAAACTCCTTGAACTCTTTCTTGAAATCAAAGGCCATATGTATCCCCCTTTTCGATAAATAGTGTAACAGATTTTTGAGAAACCGCAAGAGGATGTTATTTCTGGAAATCCGCACCCAAATATTGACCAAGGGACAAATTTCCTATATAATAAGCAATTGTCAGCGAGGACCTCTGCCGCGGCCCCGACGGGCGGCGGTGTTTTTTTACCTATCATCTCGACAAAAACCGACGAAAGGAACCTGCTATGCGACTGATTCGACTGCCCAAGCGCATCCTCTCCGGCCTCTTGGCCGGAGCCCTGCTCCTCACCCCCGCCATGGCCTTTGCGGACACCGGCGGCCATTGGGCCGAGAGCGCCGTCAACAAATGGAGCCAGGAATACGGCGTGCTTCAAGGCTATGACGATGGGTCCTTCCGGCCCGACGCCTCCATTACCCGGGGAGCCTTCGCCGGGATCCTGGACCGCTTCCTCCAATTCCAGACCGCCGCTCCCGCCGGGACTTTCTCCGACACCAAGGGGAGCCGCTGGGAAGATTCCATCCTGAAACTCAACGCCGCCGGGGTGTACCTGGGCAGCGAGGGCAAGGCCCTTCCGGGGGACAGCATCACCCGCCAGCAGGCCATGACCATGGTGGCCCGGGCCTTCCAGCTGGGGGGGGCAGACAACGCCCTGACTTACCACGACGAGGCCCAGGTGGCGGGCTACGCCCGTCCCTACATCGCGGAGCTCACCGCCCGGGGCTGGATCACCGACGCGGCGGAGGGAAGCTTCCGCCCCATGGAGCCCCTGACCCGGGCAGAGCTGGTGAACCTGCTGAATAACATGATTCAGGTCCTGATTCAAACCAGTGTGGATTATTCCAGCAATGTGGAGGGCAGTCTCCTAATCAACGCCGCCGGCGGCGCTGCCCTGTCCAACATGACCGTCTCCGGGGACCTGCTCATCGCCCCCGGCGTCACTGGGGCCGTTACCCTGGACAATGTGACCATTACCGGAGAACTCCGCAATTTCAGCTCCGTCACGCCGCAGATTACCAACACTTCCACAGAAGCCCCTGTCACGCCGGTGGACCCGGTGACGCCAGTGCCGCCCGCTCCGCCGGAAGAGCCGGGCACCCCGGGCTCAGGAGACGATTTCGACTGGGGCATCGTGGTGGTGCCCACTCCCGTGGACCCCAACGCCCCCGCTGTACCGGAACAGCCCGCCGGGCCCGGCATCCAGCCTGGCGAGGTCTACACCCCCGGCGTCCCCACTGGAGAGACCTTTGACTACAGCGACCGAAAAATCCCCGTCTACGCGGGCACGGAGCGGAGCCAGCTCCAGCACGGAGACTTTACCTGGTCCACAGAACATCCCGACCGGCTGGTCTACAACGGCAGTCAGTTCCGCACCCGCTTCGGCATTGACGTCTCCGCCTACCAGAATCGGGCCAGCGCAAACGAAACCATTGACTGGCAGGCTGTCCGGAACGACGGCGTGGACTTTGCTTTCGTCCGCATCGGCCTTCGGGGCTATTCCTCCGGCAAGCTGGCGGAGGACGCCTTCTACCGCCAGAACATTGAAGGCGCGATGAATGTAGGGATTGAAACTGGCGTATATTTCTTCGCCCAGGCCATTACTGTGGAGGAGGCCATTGAGGAGGCGGACTTCGTTATCGAGCGCCTCCGGGGCCTGAATATCAATGGCCCTGTAGCCTACGACTGGGAGATGGGCAACGCCTCCTACCGGGTTTACGGCATTGACCCAGCGATGGCTACCGCCTGTGCCATCGCCTTCTGCAAGCGTATCCAGGAGGCGGGCTACACGCCCATGATCTACCAGAGCTCCTATGTGGGCTACGTAAAATATGACCAGGGCGCCATCGCCCCCTATCTCTGCTGGTTCCCCGAGTACAAGAGCGACCAGTCGGAAAAGCTCTGTCCCACCTACTACTATCAGCCGGACTACTGGCAGTTCTCCAGCAAGTGCTCCATTGCCGGAATCGGCGGCAATGTGGACGCAAACATCCAGTTCATTCGATGAGGAAAGCGGCGGGGGAAGTGAAAAGTAACTTCGCCCGCCCTTTTGTTATGGTGAGTTT
>CATOKC010000073.1 GCA_951800675.1 uncultured Oscillibacter sp. | reverse complement strand
CCTTGCCGGCGGCGGCGAACTGCGCCACCTGGCCGATGTTGGAGGCCTTGGAAGCCTGGCCGCCGGTGTTGGAATAGACCTCGGTATCAAACACGAAGATGTTCACATCGTTGCCGGAGGCCAGGACATGGTCCACGCCGCCGAAGCCGATGTCGTAGGCCCAGCCGTCGCCGCCGAAGATCCACAGAGACTTCTTGGAGAGATACTCCTTGTCCTTGAGGATTTCCGCCACCAGCTTGCACGCGTCGCAGTCGCAGAACTTCGCGCCGCTGTCCTTGAGCTCCTTGGCGTGGGCCTGGAACTTGGGAAGCTGGTCGCCGAAGACCTTGGCCGCGTCGGGGCTGCCGGTGAAGGCCACGATGCCGTCCACGGTCATGATGCTCTCTTCCAGGAGCTTTACATACTCCGTGGTGGCTTCCGCGTTGGCCTTGCCGTCTTCCATGGTGTCCAGCCACTTCTGGGCGGCGTCCTTCAGGCCCTGGTAGGTGTGAGGCACCGCGATCAGCTGCTTGGTCAGGTCCGCCAGACGGTCGCGGATGGCCTTCTGGCCCAGATACATGCCCAGGCCGTGCTCGGCGTTGTCCTCGAACAGGGAGTTGGACCAGGCGGGGCCGTGGCCGTCCGCGTTGGTGCAGTAGGGAGAGGTAGCCGCGGGACCGCCCCAGATGGAGGAGCAGCCGGTGGCGTTGGAGATATACATCCGGTCACCGAAGAGCTGGGTGACGAGACGGGCATAGCTGGTCTCGGCGCAGCCGGCGCAGGAGCCGGAGAATTCAAGCAGCGGCTTGTGGAACTGGCTGCCGGGGACCGTGTTGTCCTGGAGGTCCTTCTTCTCGGAGACCTCGGCCACGCAGTAGTTGAAGACCTCCTGCTGCTTGGCCTCCTGCTCCTGAGCCACCATCTTCAGAGCCTTCTCGCCCTTGCGGCCCGGGCAGACGCCCACGCAGACGCCGCAGCCCATGCAGTCCAGCGGGGAGACGGCGATGGTGAACTTGTAGCCCTTGCCCTTTCCGGTTTTGTCGATGACCTTGGCGGCGGCGGGGAGCTTGGCGGCTTCCTCCTCCGTCATGGCGAAGGGACGGATGGTGGCATGGGGGCAGACATAGGCGCACTGGTTGCACTGGATGCAGTTCTCGGGCATCCAGGTGGGAACGGAGACGGCCACGCCGCGCTTCTCATAAGCGGCGGCGCCCAGCTCGAACTGGCCGTCGGCGTGCTTGACAAAGGCGGAGACGGGGAGGCTGTCGCCGTCCATCTTGCCCACGGGGTTCAGGATGGTCTTGACCTGCTCCACCAGCTCCGGCTTGCCGGTCAGCGTGGTGGTGTCGGGGGTATCCTGGGCGTCGGCCCAGTCGGCGGGAACCTCGAACTTCTTGTAAGCCGTGGCTCCAGCGTCGATGGCCTTGTGGTTCATATCCACCACGTCCTGTCCCTTTTTCAGGTAGGAGTGGGTGGCGGCGTCCTTCATATACTGGATGGCCTCGGCCTCGGGCATGACCTTCGCCAGGGAGAAGAAGGCGGACTGAAGGATGGTGTTGGTCCGCTTGCCCATGCCGATTTCTTTCGCCAGGTCGATGGCGTTGATGGTATAGACCTGGATGTTATTTTGGGCGATATACCGTTTCGCCACGGCGGGCATGTGCTTGTTGACTTCCTCGTCGCTCCACTGGCAGTTGATCAGGAAGGTGCCGCCGGGCTTCACGTCACGGACCATGGGGAAGGCCTTGACGATATAGGCGGGCACATGGCAGGCCACGAAGTCGGCCTTGTTGATATAATAAGGAGCGCGGATGGGCTGATCGCCGAAGCGCAGGTGGCTGACGGTGACGCCGCCGGTTTTCTTGGAGTCGTACTGGAAGTAGGCCTGGACGTATTTGTCCGTGTGGTCGCCGATGATCTTGATGGAGTTTTTGTTGGCGCCCACGGTTCCGTCGCCGCCGAGACCCCAGAATTTGCACTCGATGGTGCCCTCCGCCGCGGTGTTGGGGGCGGGCTTCTCCTCCAGGCTCAGGTGGGTCACGTCGTCCACGATGCCGATGGTGAACTGGCGCTTGGGCTCCGCCTTGGTCAGCTCCTCATAGACGGCGAAGACGCTCCGGGGCGGGGTATCCTTGCTGCCCAGGCCGTACCGGCCGCCGATGACGGTAATGTCGGTCTTTCCGGCGTTGGCGAGAGAGGCCACCACGTCCACGTACAGGGGCTCGCCCAGGGAGCCGGGCTCCTTGGTGCGGTCCAGCACGGCGATCTTCTTGCAGGTGGCGGGGATGGCGGAAATCAGCTTGTCGGCGCGCCAGGGGCGGTACAGACGGACCTTGATAAGGCCAACCTTTTCGCCGTGGGCGTTCATATAGTCGATGACTTCCTCGGCCACGTCGCAGATGGAGCCCATGGCGATGATGACCCGATCCGCGTCGGGAGCGCCGTAGTAGTTGAAGAGCTGGTAGTCGGTGCCCAGCTTCTCGTTGACCTTGCCCATATACTTCTCCACCACGTCGGGCAGGGCGTCGTAATAGGGGTTGCAGGCCTCGCGGTGCTGGAAGAAGATGTCGCCGTTCTCATGAGAGCCCCGCATGTTGGGCCGCTCGGGGTTCAGCGCGTGCTTGCGGAAGGCGTCCACGGCGTCCATGTCGCACATTTCCTTCAGGTCGTCGTAATCCCACACGGCGACCTTCTGAATCTCGTGGGAGGTGCGGAAGCCGTCGAAGAAGTTCACGAAGGGAACCCGGCCCTCAATGGAGGCCAGATGGGCCACGGGACCCAGGTCCATGACCTCCTGAACATTGCCCTCGCACAGCAGGGCGAAGCCCGTCTGGCGGCAGGCCATGACGTCGGAGTGGTCGCCGAAGATGTTCAGCGCGTGGCTGGACACGGTACGGGCGGACACGTGGAACACGCAGGGCAGCAGCTCGCCGGCGATCTTGTACATGTTGGGGATCATCAGCAGCAGGCCCTGAGAGGCGGTGTAGGTGGTGGTCATCGCGCCGGTGGCCAGGGAGCCGTGGACGGTGCCGGAGGCGCCGGCCTCGGACTGCATCTCGCAGACCTTCACGGTGGTGCCGAAGATGTTTTTCTGACCGGCGGCTGCCCACTGGTCGACCAAGTCTGCCATGGGCGAAGACGGGGTGATGGGGTAAATGCCCGCCACCTCGGTAAACGCGTAGCTGACATATGCCGCCGCGTTGTTGCCGTCCATGGACTTGAACTTTCTTGCCATAAACTTACCTCCTGTAAATTTGCCGCCCGGGGACGGCAATCTCTCCAAGACAGGGGACCGAAGCATTCTCTTGCCGGACCCCATGCGGTTCCATTATAACACGGCTGTTTCCCGGTGTAAACCGCCGCTTTGTTATTTTTTGCACAAATTTTCCCAGGGATTCTTGGCGGGCAAACGATTCCTCTTACCAGACGAATATCGCGTGGAGAAAGAAATTCACCAGCAGGGTCAGTACAATCCCCGCCGCCGTCCCCGCGCCAATCAGCCACCACTTAAAAATCCGCTTCGCCTTGCTCACGTCCTGGTAAATGGAGTCCAGCTTTTCGCTGTTCCAATTCTTTTCCCGGACCTCCCGCACATCCACATCCCGAACCAGCGCGTCCAGCGTCAAGCCGAAGTAATCACTCAGGAGCACTAATCGCTGGAAGTCGGGATAAGACTGGGCGGACTCCCATTTGGATACCGTCTGCCGGGATACATGCAGCTCTGCTCCCAGTTCCTCTTGGGACAAGCCCCTGCTTTTCCGCAGGTCAATCAGTTTTTCGTTGAAATTCATGTTGCGGTCCTCCTTATATTGACGGGCCCTTCAAGCCGGGACCAGCATCTCGCGTTTCAAAACATTCCGCAACCAACTTCTGTTGGAATTTTGTCAACTTCACTTAACACTAACACAATTTCTCCCGTTCTCCCAGCGGAAAATTCCCGTCCTCCTCATTCTCCGCTTTCCATTTCCCCCAATCTGTGGTATCATGATCCCACAGAAACACAGCGGCGCTCCGCCGCTCCGCTTGCGGGAGGTAAGTCTTATGGTGGTCACGGTGCGTTCCCTTGGCTTAAACGGCGTATCCGGCTACGAGGTCAGCGCCGAGTGCTTTCTCTCCGGCGGGCTCCCCGCCTTCGACGTGGTGGGCCTGCCGGACGCCGCCGTGCGGGAGGCCCGGGAGCGGGTCCGGGCGGCGGTGAAGAACTGCGGGGCCAAGTTCCCCGTCAGCCGCATCACCGTGAACCTGGCCCCGGCGGGGCAGAAGAAGGCGGGGACCCTCTACGACCTGCCCATCTTCGTGGGCCTCCTGGCGGCAAACGGCGACCTGCCGGAGCCCCCGGCGGATGCGGCCTTTGTGGGCGAGCTGTCCCTGTCCGGGACCCTGCGGAGCGTGGCGGGGGTTCTCCCCATGGCCCTGGCGGCGGAGCGGGCGGGGGTGCGGCAGCTCTTCGTCCCGGCGGGCAACGCCGCCGAGGCGACGCTTGCCGGGGGGCTGACGGTCTACGGCGTGGAGGATGTGGCGTCCCTGACGGCCCACCTCCGGGGAGAAAAGCCCCTCTCCCCCGCCCCGGCCTGGACGCCGGGAGAGGACGAGGCGGGCCTTTTGGACCTCCGGGACGTGATGGGCCAGGAGAACGTGAAGCGGGCCCTGGAAATCGCCGCCGCCGGGGGACACAACCTTTTGATGATCGGCTCTCCCGGGGCGGGGAAATCCATGCTGGCAAAACGCCTGCCCTCCATCCTGCCGGACATGAGCCGGGAGGAGGCCCTGGCGGCCTCCGGCGTGTGGTCCGTGGCGGGGCTGGCGGACCCGGCGCACCCCCTGCTGACCCGCCGTCCCTTCCGCAGCCCCCATCACACCGTCTCCGCCTCCGCCCTCACCGGCGGCGGGCCCGCCATGCGGCCCGGGGAAATCTCCCTGGCCCACAACGGGGTCCTCTTCCTGGACGAGCTGCCGGAGTTCCGCCGGGACGCCCTGGAGATTCTCCGCCAGCCCCTGGAGGACGGGGAGGTCACCATCTCCCGGGCCGGGGGTACCCTGCGCCTCCCCGCCCGGTTCCAGCTCATCTGCGCCATGAACCCCTGCCGCTGCGGCTGGCGGGGGCACCCGGACCGGCGGTGCGCCTGCTCCCAGCGGGACCGGGAGCGGTATGTGGAGAAGATCTCCGGCCCCCTGCTGGACCGGATCGACCTCCACGTAACGGTGCCCTCGGTGGAGTACGAGGCCATGCGCCGCCGGGAGACCCCGGAGTCCTCGGCGGAGGTGAAGGCCAGGGTGGACGCGGCCCGGGCCATTCAGGCGGAGCGCCTGGCAGGGTCCGGCGCGGCCTGCAACGCCCAGATCGCCCCGGCGCAGCTGGGGGCCTTCTGCCGCCTGGACGAGACCGGGGAAAAGCTGATGAAAAGCGCCTTCCAGCGCATGGGCCTGACGGCCCGGTCCCACGACCGGATTCTCCGGGTGGCCCGGACCATCGCGGATTTGGACGGGGAGGCGGATATCGGAGCGGCTCATCTCGCGGAGGCGATTCAGTATCGAAACACGGACATTTTAAAGGGCTGACAAAAAGCGGAGGTTCCAAATGGAACCTCCGCTTTTCGCAATCAGCCGTTTTTTCAATCCACGGAAAGGGGCGCGGTCTCCGCCGCCTGGCTGACGGCGTTCCCCAAAATCACCGGCTCCGGAGCCACTTCCTCCGGGGCAGCTTCCTCCGCCTCGGGAATCAGCTGCTCCGCCGCGTTATGATAGGCCGTCAGGCCCGTGCCGGCGGGGATGAGCTTGCCGATGATGACGTTTTCCTTCAAGCCCGCCAGGCGGTCGCTCTTGCCCTTGATGGCGGCTTCCGTCAGCACCTTTGTCGTCTCCTGGAAGGAGGCGGCGGAGAGGAAGGAATCCGTGGCCAGGGACGCTTTGGTGATGCCCATGAGGAGCTGGGTGCCCACGGCGGGGCGCAGGGGCTCGCCGTTTTCCTGGGTCTCCCCGGCGGCGTTCCGGCGCTGGATGTCCTCGTTGGCGTTCTCCAGCTCCAGAACGTCCACCATAGAGCCGTCCAGCAGGTTCGTGTCCCCCGCGTCCTCCAGGCGGACCTTCCGCATCATCTGGCGGACGATGACCTCAATGTGTTTATCGTTGATATCCACGCCCTGCTGGCGGTACACCCGCAGGACCTCCTGAATGAGGTAGTTGTACACCGCGTCCGCGCCCCGGATGCGGAGCACGTCGTGGGGGTTCAGGGCGCCGTAGGTCAGCTGGCGGCCCGCCTCGATCACGTCGCCGTCCTTTACCTGGAGGCCCGTGTGGGGCACGGCGTAGGTCCGGGTGTCCCCGTCGGGGGCGGTGATGATGATGTTCAAGAGGCTGCCCTTGGTGGCCTCCTCGAACTTGACCGTTCCGCCGATTTCCGCCAGGGTGGCCATCCGCTTGGGCTTCCGGGCCTCGAAAAGCTCCTCGACACGGGGAAGGCCCTGGGTGATGTCCCCGCCGGCCAGGCCGCCGGTGTGGAAGGTACGCATGGTCAGCTGGGTGCCCGGCTCACCGATGGACTGGGCGGCGATGATGCCGACGGCCTCGCCGGGGCCCACGGGCTTGGAGGTGGCCAGGTTCATGCCGTAGCACTTGGCGCATACGCCGCTGGGGGCCTTGCAGGTCAGGACGGTGCGGATCATCACCGTGGGCTTCTTGTCCGGGTCCCCGGCTGGGTCGAACTCACAGCGGTCCCCGGGACGGACGTTCTCCTGGACCCACTTCCGGGACTCCAGCAGCTTATCCTCGCTTCCGTCCATCATTTTGTCGTTGCTCAGCAGCACCTCGCCGGTCTCCGCGTCCACCACGTCGCCCACCAGGAAGCGGCCCCGGAGGCGGTCGGACAGCTTTTCAATGACCTGCCCGTTCTCGCTGATCTCGGAGACCTTGATGCCGTGGGTCACATGGCAGTCCTCCTCCCGGATGATGACCTCCTGGGAGACGTCCACCATGCGGCGGGTCAGGTAACCGGAGTCGGCGGTCCGCAGGGCGGTGTCCGCCAGGCCCTTCCGGGCGCCGCGGCTGGAGATGAAGTACTCCAGGGCCGTCAGGCCCTCCCGGTAGTTGGCCTTGATGGGAATTTCAATGGTTTTGCCGGCGGTGTTGGCGATCAGGCCTCGCATGCCCGCCAGCTGGCGAATCTGCTTCATGGAGCCGCGGGCGCCGGAGTCCGCCATCATGAAAATAGGGTTGTAGCGGTCCAGGTTCTTTTGCAGGGCGTTGGACACGTCCTCGGTGGTCTTTTCCCACTCCTGGACCACATTGCGGTAACGCTCCTGGTCCGTCATGAAGCCCATCTTGTACTGGGTCTCGATGTCCAGCACCTTCTGCTCCGTATCCCGGACCATCTCGTACTTCTTGGGGGGAATGGTCATGTCGGCAATGGAGACCGTGATAGCAGCCCGGGTGGAATATTTGTAGCCCGTGGCCTTGATGGCGTCCAGCACCTCGGCGGCCATGGTGAAGCCGTGTTTATTGATGGTCTTGTCTACGATTTTGCCCAGCTGCTTTTTGCCGCAGGTCTCGGTAATCTCATAGTCACAGATATGGGCGGGGTCGCCGCGGTCCACAAAGCCCAGGTCCTGGGGGATGTTGTGGTTGAAGAGGATACGGCCCGGTGTGATCTCCACGATGCGTGTATGCTCCGCGCCGTCCACGTTGCAGGTCCGGCGGACCAGGATGGGGCAGTGGGGGCCGATAACGCCCTCGTTATAGGCCATGAGGGCCTCGTTTTCATTGGCGTAAATCCGCAGGGGCTTGTAGGTAGCCTTCCGCTTCTCCGGCTCGCCGGCCTTCCGGGCGGCCTTGTTTTCCGCGTCGATGGCCTCGTTGGCGGCCAGGAACTCGTCGGCGTTCACCGGCCCCCCGGCGGTAAGGTTCGTGTCTCCCGCGTCCACGCACCAGACCTCCGCCGCGCCCTTCTCGGCGCTGCCCATGCGGTCCATGGTCAGGTAGTAGCTGCCCAGCACCATGTCCTGGGTGGGCACGGTGACGGGGCCGCCGTCCTGGGGACGGAGGAGGTTGTTGGCGGAGAGCATCAGGATGCGTGCCTCGGCCTGAGCCTCGGCGGAGAGGGGCACGTGAATGGCCATCTGGTCGCCGTCGAAGTCGGCGTTGAAGGCCGTGCAGTTCAGGGGGTGGAGCTTGAGGGCCCGGCCGTCCACCAGCACCGGCTCGAAGGCCTGGATGCCCAGGCGGTGGAGGGTAGGCGCCCGGTTCAGCATAACGGGGTGGTCCTTGATGATGATGTCCAAGGCGTCCCAGACCTCGGTAACGCCCTTATCCACCATCTTTTTGGCGGATTTGATGTTGTTGGCGGTGCCGTCCTCCACCAGCTTTTTCATGATGAAGGGCCTAAACAGCTCCACAGCCATCTCCTTGGGCACGCCGCACTGGTAGATTTTCAGCTCGGGGCCGACGACGATGACCGACCGCCCGGAGTAGTCCACCCGCTTGCCCAGCAGGTTCTGGCGGAAGCGGCCCTGCTTGCCCTTGAGCATGTCGCTCAGGGATTTCAGGGCCCGGTTGTTGGCCCCGGTGACGGCGCGGCCACGGCGGCCGTTGTCGATGAGGGCGTCCACCGCCTCCTGGAGCATCCGCTTCTCGTTGCGGACGATGATGTCCGGGGCGTTGAGCTGGATAAGCCGCTTGAGGCGGTTGTTCCGGTTAATGACCCGGCGGTACAGGTCGTTGAGGTCGCTGGTCGCGAACCGACCGCCGTCCAGCTGGACCATGGGCCGGATTTCCGGGGGGATGACGGGCAGCACGTCAATGATCATCCACTCCGGCTTGTTCCCGGAGATGCGGAAGGCGTCCACCACCTCCAGGCGCTTGACGATGCGGGCCTTTTTCTGGCCGGAGGAACCCTTGAGCTCCGCGTGGAGCTGCTGGGAGAGCTGATCCAGGTCCACGTCCTGGAGCAGCCGCTTCACGGCCTCCGCGCCCATGCCGGCCTGGAAGTCGTCCTCGTACTTCTCCCGGTAGTCCCGGTACTCCTTCTCGGAGAGAATCTGGTTGCGGCTCAGGGGTGTCTCGCCGGGGTCCGTGACGATATAGTTGGCGAAGTACAGCACCTTCTCCAGAATCCGGGGGCTGATGTCCAGCAGCAATCCCATTCGGGAGGGGATGCCCTTGAAATACCAGATATGGCTGACAGGGGTGGCCAGCTCGATGTGGCCCATCCGCTCCCGGCGGACCTTGGCCCGGGTGACCTCCACGCCGCAGCGGTCGCAGATTTTGCCCTTATAGCGGATCTTTTTATACTTGCCGCAGTGGCATTCCCAGTCCTTGGTGGGGCCGAAGATGCGCTCGCAAAAGAGGCCGTCCCGCTCGGGCTTCAGGGTGCGGTAGTTAATGGTCTCGGGCTTTTTCACCTCGCCGTAGGACCAGAGGCGAATCTGCTCCGGAGAGGCCATGCCGATTTTTATCGTATCGAAGGCGATATTTCCGCCGGTTTTGTTGTCGGTCATCTTGCGCGTTCCTCCTTCATTGCTCCGGTCCTGCCGGAATATTCAACGAACGCATCATTCGTCGTCCTCGCCGTCGTCGAAATCGGCGCCGATGTCCGCCCCAGCGTCCTCGGGGGCGTCCTCGATGTCATAGCCGGACTCCTGGAACTCCGCCGCCACGTCCTCGGTGTAGGCGCTGCGGCTGCGCTCGTCGTCCGCGTCCATCCGGGCCAGGTTGAAGGTATCCATGGCGTCCTCATCCTCTCGGAGCTCGATGGGATTCCCCTGCGCGTCCAGGACCTGGATGTCCAGGCACAGGGACTGGAGCTCCTTGACCAGGACCTTGAAGGACTCGGGCACGCCGGGCTGGGGCACGTTGTGGCCCTTGACAATGGCCTCGTAGGTGCGAACGCGGCCCGTCACGTCGTCGGACTTGACCGTCAGAATTTCCTGGAGGGTATAGGCCGCGCCGTAAGCCTCCAGGGCCCAAACTTCCATCTCGCCGAAGCGCTGGCCGCCGAACTGGGCCTTGCCGCCCAGAGGCTGCTGGGTGACCAGGGAGTAGGGGCCGGTGGAGCGGGCGTGAATCTTATCGTCCACCAGGTGGTGGAGCTTGAGGAAGTAGACATAGCCCACCGTGACCTTGTTGTCAAAGGGCTCGCCGGTGCGCCCGTCGTAGAGAACGCTCTTGCCGTCGGGGTCCAGCCCCGCCTCGGCCAGCATGGCCTGGATATCCTCCTCCCGGGCGTCGTCGAAAATGGGGGTTGCCACCTTGTAGCCCAGGGCATGGGCGGCGTAGCCCAGGTGAACCTCCAGCACCTGGCCGATGTTCATACGGCTGGGCACGCCCAGGGGATTCAGCACGATGTCCAGGGGCGTGCCGTCGGGCAGGAAGGGCATATCCTCCTGGGGCAGAACCCGGGAGACCACGCCCTTGTTGCCGTGGCGGCCGGCCATTTTGTCGCCCACCTGGATTTTCCGGCGCTGGGCGATATAGACCCGGACCACCATGTTTACGCCCGGGCCCAGCTCGTCGCCGCCCTCCCGGGTAAAGACCTTGGTGTCCAGCACAATGCCGCTCTCGCCGTGGGGGACCTTCAAGGAGGTATCCCGGACCTCCCGGGCCTTCTCGCCGAAGATGGCCCGGAGGAGGCGCTCCTCGGCGGTGAGGTCCGTCTCGCCCTTAGGGGTGACCTTGCCCACCAGGATGTCCCCGGCCTTGACCTCCGCGCCCACGCGGATGATGCCGTTTTCGTCCAGGTCCTTCATGGCGTCCTCGCCCACGTTGGGGATGTCCCGGGTGATCTCCTCGGGGCCCAGCTTGGTGTCCCGGGCGTCGATCTCGAACTCCTCAATGTGGATGGAGGTATAGAGGTCCTCCCGGACCAGGCGCTCGTTCAGCAGGACGGCGTCCTCGTAGTTGTAGCCCTCCCAGGTCATGAAGCCCACCAGGATGTTCTGGCCCAGGGCGATCTCGCCCTGCTCGGTGGCGGGGCCGTCCGCCAGGACGGTGGGATCTCTCATCTGGCCGTCGGGGCCGATGCCCCGGCCATGGACCCGCTCGCCAACCTCCACGATGGGGCGCTGGTTGATGCAGGTGGTGTGGTTGGAACGGAGGAACTTAATGAGCTTATAGGTTTTCTTCTCTCCCCGGATGGGGGCGGGGTTGCTCTCGGCGCTGTCGTACTGCACGGTGACATGGCGGGCGTCCAGGTCCGTGACCACGCCGTCGCCCTCCGCCAGGACCACGATTTCGGAGTCGATGCAGATTTTGTGCTCCATTCCGGTGCCCACGATGGGGGCATGGGGCCGCAGCAGGGGCACCGCCTGACGCTGCATGTTGGCGCCCATCAGGGCCCGGTTGGCGTCGTCGTTGGGGAGGAAGGGGATCATGGCGGTGGCGATGGAGACCATCATCCGGGGGCTGACGTCGATATAGTCCACCATCTCCCGGTCCACGTCCACGATCTCGTCCCGGTGCCGTCCGGTGATACGGGAATTCACCAGGCAGCCGTTTTCGTCCACAGGCTCGGCGGCCTGACCGACGATAAAGTTATCCTCCTCATCGGCGGTCATATAGGTGATGGCGTCGGCGACTTTTCCGGTTTCCTTGTCCACGGCCCGGTAGGGGGCCTCGATAAAGCCGTATTCGTTGATGCGGGCATAGGTGGCCAGATAAGAGATCAGGCCGATGTTGGGACCTTCGGGGGTCTCGATGGGACACATGCGGCCATAGTGGCTGTAGTGCACGTCCCGGACCTCCATGTTGGCCCGCTCACGGCTCAGGCCGCCGGGGCCCAGGGCGGAGAGGCGGCGCTTATGGGTCAGCTCCGCCAGGGGGTTCGTCTGGTCCATGAACTGGCTTAAGGGGCTGGAGCCGAAGAACTCCTTGATGGCCGCCGTGACGGGGCGGATGTTAATAAGGCTCTGGGGCGTGACAATATCCATATCCTGGATGGTCATGCGCTCCCGGATAACCCGCTCCATGCGGCTAAAGCCAATGCGGAACTGGTTTTGCAGCAGCTCGCCCACGCAGCGCAGGCGGCGGTTGCCCAGGTGGTCGATGTCGTCCTTCACAGAGACGCCCCGGGCCAGTCCGTTCATATAGTTGATGGACGTGAGAATGTCGTCCACAATGATGTGCTTGGGGACCAGCTGGTCCTTGTGGAGGAGAATCTGGTCAATGAGCTCCTCGCCGCTGTACTGGCTCAGCAGCTCCTGGAGGACGCTGAACCGGACCCTCTCCTTGATCTTGCAGGTCTCGAAGGGGTCGAAGCTCACAAAGCGGCTCATATCGCACATGCCGTTGGAGATCACCCGGAGCGGCGTGCCGTCCACGTCGATGGTCACATCGCTGACGCCCGCGGCGTCCAGGGTCCGGGCGTCCTCCTTGCTCAGCAGATACCCCTCGTCGAAGAGAATCTCGCCGGTGGCGGGGTCCGCCACGGGATAGACCAGCTTCCGCCCGGTGACCCGCTGCCACAGCGAAAGCTTCTTGTTGAACTTATACCGGCCCACCACGGAGAGATCGTACCGCCGGGGGTCGAAGAAGAGCCCGTTTACCAGGGTCTCGGAGGCCTCCACCGTGGGGGGCTCGCCAGGACGGAGGCGGCGGTAGATTTCCAGCATCGCGTCCTCGTAGCTCTTGCAGGGGTCCTTCTCCAGGGTGGCCACGATGCGGGGGTCGTCTCCGAAACGGTCTAAAATCTCCTGGTCCGTTTTCAGGCCGATGGCCCGGAGGAGACAGGTAACGGGGATCTTCCGGTTCTTGTCGATGCGGACCCAGAAAAGCTCGTTGGCGTCGGTCTCATACTCCAGCCACGCGCCCCGCTGGGGGATGACCTGGGAGGTGAGGATGGGCAGGTCCGTCTTGATGTCCACCTCATACCCATAGTACACGCCGGGAGAGCGGACGATCTGAGAGACCACCACTCGCTCCGCGCCGTTGACGATGAAGGTGCCGGAGTGGGTCATCAGGGGGAAATCCCCCATGAAAATCTCCTGCTCCTTGATCTCCTCCGTCTCCTTGTTCCGCAGGCGGACCTTGACCTTGAGGGGGGCGGCGTAGTTGGCGTCCCGGGCCTTGCACTCCTCCACGTCGTACTTGGGCTTCTCGTCCATTTTGTAATCGATGAAGGTCAGCTCCAGGTTGCCCTGGTAATCAGAAATCGCGCCTACGTCGGCAAAAACCTCCCGGAGGCCGGTATCCAGGAACTCCTGATAGGAGGTCTTTTGAATCTCCAGGAGATTGGGCATGGAGACGACTTCCTCATACCGGGCAAAGTTTTTGCGAAGGGTTTTCCCGTAATACTTGTCTTTGGCCATCTTCACATTCACCTTTCTGCCGCCGCCGGCGGCGGGGATCGAGACACGCCGGGCGCTGTTGTTAAAAACCCTTCGCCCTGCTCTTGCATTCTTCTGGGAAATGTGCTATACTCCGATTAAGGTATGGAGCGGGAGGCTTTCCACCCGCTGTCAATAAGTGCTTTATTTTACCACGCCCATTTCCTTCTGTCAAGGGGAAACGGGCGTTTTGTGTAAAGTTTTTGGATGCGATTCCCCCAAAAAGGCCTGTGGAAAGGATTCCACAGGCCCTTTTCTGCTTGCACCGGCTTTCAGACTCGTCCACACCTGCCACTTTGTGCTGTCTGCCAGCTTGTTTTGAGGTGGGGCAAAAAGACGATCCTTTTTGGGTGGTTGGCGGCAACAACCAGGAAAATCGAGGAGGGGTTTTCACTGTGTCCGAACTGTGTTTTTATATTTTAGAGAAATGAACAACGAGAAACCACAACGAAACCCTTGGTATCAGATCAAAGCCTGTCATACCAAGGGTTTCATTGCTTGGCGCGGAAGGAGGGATTTGAACCCTCGCGCCGGTTTTACCCAGCCTACTCCCTTAGCAGGGGAGCCCCTTCGGCCACTTGGGTACTTCCGCGTATTCCTATGCAGTTTTAAAAATTTGGCGGAGAGAGTGGGATTCGAACCCACGGGCACTTGCGCGCCGCCGGTTTTCAAGACCGGTTCCTTCAACCACTCGGACATCTCTCCACAGGAAGGCGCCGTCTCTTGAACACGCATAGTATCATAGCATATTCCGCCCCCTTTTGTCAACAAATTTTTGCCAGACTTCCGGAAATTCCTTTAGCCTCTCCCAGTCCGGTACATCCGTCCCGCCTCCGGCTTCACGCCGTTCAGCCACAGAAGCTCCTCCACCGTCACAAACCAGTATCCCTCCGCTTGAAGCCGGTCCACCACCCGCAGCGCCGCGTCCACCGACGTAGGGTAAATGTCATGGAGCAGAATAATACTGTTGGGTTCCACACAGTCTAAAATCGCCCGGGTCACCTTTTCCACGTCCCGGCTCTCCCAGTCCCGGGGGTCCACGCACCACTTCACCATGGGCACGCGGAACTCCGCCCCCTCCGGCACCTGACCGTAAGGGGGCCGCAGCCAGTATTCCCCGCCGCCCAGCAGCGCCTCCAGCGCCGCCTCTGTCCGGGCGATCTCCTGCGCCGCCTCATCCGGCAGGACACTGTCCAAGCGCTGGTGGCTCCAGGTATGGTTGCCGATCTGGTGCCCCTCCTCCGCCATCCTGGCCACCAGGGCGGCGTTGTCCTCAATCTGTTGGCCGATGAGAAAGAACGTGGCCTTGGCCCCCCGCTCCTTCAAGCCGTCCAGCAGGCGCTCCGTGGTGCCCCGCCGGGGGCCGTCGTCGAAGGTCAAGGCCACAAACTTCTCCCCGGCCGGGATCGCCGCTCCGCCCTCCGCTGGCACTGCCTTTTCACCGGCAAGACACAGCGCCGTCAGCACCGCCACCACCAAAATTGAAAGACTTTTCTTCACCATTGCGCAGTTTCCCCCTATTTCTTCGGGGTTAGTATGCGCGGTTCTCCGGTGATTGCTCTTGGAAAAATTTCGAAAAGTAAGAGCGCTTTGTCATGAGCCTAGGTTCTCATGACAAAGCGCTCTTATCGTTTTACGCTTGCTCTTACACCAGCTCGATCACTGCGGTTTCCGCGGCGTCGCCCCGGCGGATACCGGTGCGGATAATGCGGGTGTATCCGCCGTTGCGCTCCGCGTAGGTGGGCGCAATCTCCTTGAAGAGCTTCTTGCAGACATCCTCCCGGGTGATGAAGCTCATAGCCTGCCGGTAGGCGGCCAGATCGCTCTTCTTGCCCAGGGTAATCATCTTCTCAGCCAGGGGCTTGATCTCCTTGGCCCGGGTGACGGTGGTCTCCATCTTCCCGTGATCCAGGAAATCCGTGACCTGCTGACGCAGCATGGCTCTGCGCTGGTCAGAGGTCTTGCCGAGCTTACGAGGCATTTCGGTTTCCTCCTTATTGTTATCTTTCAGCGTTTCGCCTCCGCCCTCGGGCGGGAGACGGTCAATTGTTCTCCTCGTCGGCCAGGTGCAGGCCCATCATGGCCAGCTTGTTGATGACCTCCTCCAGGGACTTGCGCCCCAGGTTGCGAACCTTCATCATCTCGTCCTCGGTCTTGGAAATCAAGTCCTCCACCGTGTTGATGTTGGCACGCTTCAGGCAGTTGAAGCTCCGGACGCTGAGGTCCAGCTCCTCAATGGTCATCTCCAGCACCTTGTCCCGCTGGGCTTCCGCCTTTTCCACCACGGTGGGGCGGCTGCCGACGTTCTCACTCAGGTCGGTGAACAGCGTGAAATGGTCGCAGAGGATTTTCGCTCCCAGAGAGACGGCGTCCCGCGCGGAAATGGTGCCGTCCGTCCAGACCTCCAGCGTCAGCTTGTCAAAGTCGCTGGAAGCGCCCACCCGGGTGGGCTCCACGGTATAATTCACCTTATACACCGGCGTATAGATGGAATCTACCCCAATGGTCCCGATCACATTCTGCTGGGGCTTGTTGCGGTCGGCGGGGACATAGCCCCGGCCATGGGACAGGGTGATCTCCATGTTGAGAGACGCCCCGTTATCCAGTGTGGCAATGCGCAGATCCGGATTCAGGACCTCCACCTCGCCGTCGGCCTTGATATCACCGGCGGTCACCACACAGGGACCCACCGCCTCAATATAGACCGTTTTCACCGAGTCGCTGTGGAGCTTCGTCAGGAGACTCTTGATGTTCAGGACAATCTCCGTGACATCCTCCTTCACGCCGGGAATGGTGGAAAATTCGTGCTGGACGCCGGCGATCTTAATGGTAGTCGGCGCGGTGCCGGGCAGCGAGGAGAGCATGATCCGCCGCAGGGCGTTACCCAACGTCGTCCCATATCCCCGCTCCAGGGGTTCCACCACGTATTTGCCATAGGTTACATCACCAGGCGCTTCGATACATTCGATCTGGGGCTTTTCGATTTCAATCACGCAGTACCCTCCTTCATCTTCTCAACGGGCGGCGTGAAACACCGCCTCTGGTTCGGCTCATTATCGAGGGTATCCTCCGCTTACTTGGAGTAGAGCTCGACGATCAGGTGCTCCTCCACGGGGATGTCGATATCCTCACGGGCGGGAAGGCGGGTCACGGTGCCCTTCAGGCCGTTCTTCTCCCGCTCCAGCCACGCGGGCAGGAGGAAGATGGGGGCGTCCTGGCCGGTGAGGCGCTTGAACACCTCGGAGGAACGGCTGCCCTCAGCCACTTCCACCACGTCGCCGGCCTTCACCTGGTAGGAGGGGATGTCGACCTTTTTGCCGTTGACGGTGAAATGCCCATGGTTCACCAGCTGACGGGCCTGGCGGCGGGTCATGGCGAAGCCCATGCGGTACACCACGTTGTCCAGGCGGCGCTCCACGTTGATCAGCAGGTTGTCGCCGGTCTTGCCGGGGGCGGCGGCGGCGGCCTCATAGTAGCTGTGGAACTGCTTTTCCAGGATGCCGTAGATGAACTTGACCTTCTGCTTTTCGTTCAGCTGAATGCCATATTCGCTCTTTTTCTTCCGCATCTGGCCGCCGGGATTCCGGTTGGTCTCCTTCTTGGCGTAGCCCATGACGGCGGGAGAGATGCCCAAAGCCTTGCAACGCTTGGCGATGGGCTGCATATTCCTTGCCATATTGCTTCTTACCTCCTCTTTCGATCAGACGCGGCGGCGCTTCGGGGGGCGGCAGCCGTTGTGGGGGATGGGGGTGACG
>CATOKC010000072.1 GCA_951800675.1 uncultured Oscillibacter sp. | reverse complement strand
GATTGATGGTAGCCTGGGGGATGCCAGCGATTTTTCCGAACTTGGCTTGGGACAGCCCGATGCCCTCCATGTCCTGGCTATTTTTTGCAATCGTTAATCGTCATAGACAGCGACTATATTACAAATTCTGCGCTTCATTTCCTCACGAATGTATAGAGGTTCAACGCACTCACATTTATCCCCAAATCCGAGGAGAATATCAAAATAATACTCGTTTTCAACAAATGGAAAATTAACAAGGTAATGCTCATCCCCATCTGGCGTAAAGTGGTCGTATGTGCAGTATTCAAGTACTCTATCTATAATAGATTTATGAATACGAATTTTAACTTCCGTCTGCATTGCTTTCAGAATTTCCTCAAAAGCCAAAATTGGTTTTTGATAATTTCGCGGAACAAATGTTTCTTGCTGTATTTGCAGGTTTGACATACGAGATAGCCTAAATAAGCGATAGTCGTTTCTGTAATAGCAATATCCATAAAAATACCAATGGCTACTTTTCAATACAAGCTGATATGGCTCAACCGTCCGTACAGTTTTATTTCCATGGTGAGCTATATACTCAAAAGAAAGTAGTCTGCAATTCTGCAAAGCTGCTTTAATCGCTTCTAAATATGGCTGTATATTTTGATTGCCTATCCATGGACTTAAATCTATGCAAATTTGATTTGTCTTTATTTCAATATCTTTCGCTTTTTCAGCAGGGATAAAACTTTTCACTTTCGCAAGAGCGTTTACCAGTTCATCACCTCGTACCATATTTGAAAGGCTGGAAAGCCCCATCAAAATTGCAGAAAGATCAGCGGTTGAAAAAACCTTTTTGTCAATCTTATATTCCGGCATGATTTCAAAGCCGCCCCCAACTCCTGATATTGAGCGAATAGGGATGCCAGCTAAATTAATCGCGTCTATGTCACGATAGATTGTGCGCGGAGAAACTTCAAACATATCTGCTAACTCCTGCGCGCCCATACGCTTTTTGTCAAGGAGCGTCATAATGATGCTGACAAGTCTATCAACTTTCATCTGGCAACCGCCTTTCAAAGGGCTTTTATATCATTATAAATTGTTGCCATACTGATGTCAATAATTAAGTGGTAAGATTACGGTGTAAGTAAAACAAGACCAAAGAAAATGGAGGGTATTATGTTCACAGTCTACATTTATGTCCTTGACACCTTGGCCGATTGGGAGTTGGGCTATGTTACAGCGGAATTGAACTCCGGGCGGTTTTTCAAAAAGGACGCGCCCGAAGTATCAGTCAAAACAGTTGCTATCTCAACGGGGCCGGTTAAAACAATGGGTGGTCTGACTATTGTTCCCGATTGCACTATCAGCGAAATTGCAGTAAGCGAAAAGAGTGTACTGCTGTTGCCTGGAGCAAACACATGGGACGATCCGGGGCATAGCGTTATTATTAAAAAAGCCGGTGAGTTGCTTTCCGCGGGTGCTCTGGTATGCGCTATCTGCGGGGCCACTGTCGCACTGGCGAATGCTGGCTTGCTGGATCAGCGTCCGCACACCAGTAATGGAGCCGGATACCTCGAAATGGTTTCTCCCTGCTATAAAGGACAGAAGTTCTTTGTTGACGCACCATCTGTGGCAGACCGTAACCTGATTACCGCAAGTTCCACTGGGGGGTTACTGTGGGCAAAGCACCTTATTGAACGGTTAGATGTTTTCCAGCGCAACACATTGGAAGCGTGGTATGCGTATTTCAGCACTGGTGAGGCACAACATTTCTTTACCCTTATGCGAACTTTGGCGTAGACACTATCTAGGTTTGAAAATGAATTGGGCGACTTTTTTACGATTTTCATTTTTCCCGCAATGGGGCCACGCTGATGGATACTGAAAATACGGATAGCTTAAAAAGGTTTGTATTAACGGCAATGAGGGGCTATGCGTGGTCAAAATGGGAGAAATTGACATTATGACGGCAGATTTGACAAATCAGTTATACCCTAATGTTTCTGCCTCTATTGGGTCCTCTGTCGATACGGCGAAAAAATTTTAGAAAATATTTCTATTCTGTAGGTTGCATTTCTAAGGAAACGCTGATTTAATTCCCCGAAATGATAGAAGGAGATGTAATAAAATAAGGGAAAGGGCGCGCGGGGTATGAAACAGGGAAGTTTTAGCGATATGGAATACCGGTGCCGGAAAAAGAAAACAAAACGGGAAGAATTCCTGGAAATCATGGACGAGATCATCCCATGGGAGGAATGGGTGTCGCCGGTCGTCCCCCACTATCCAACCGGAAAACGCTGCCGTCCGCCGATTGAGATAGAAACCATGCCGCGGATGTATCTGCCGCAATGCTGGTTCAGCTTATCTGATGAAGGAGTAGAGGACGCAATTTATGACAGCTATGCCATGCGCAAATTTATGGGGATCAACTTTTTCGAGCAGGATGTTCCGGACGCCACGACCCTGCTGCACTTTCGGCATCTGTTGGAGGAGAAGGGCATTGGCAAGCTGTTTTTTGACGCAATCAACCGCTGCCTGGAAGGGGCTGGGCGGATGATGCGGGGCGGCAGCATCGTAGACGCCACGCTGATCAGCGCACCCAGCTCTACAAAAAACGCGGAGAAAAACGGGATCCGGAAACGCACTCGGTGAAGAAGGGAAAACAGTGGCATTTTGGTATGAAGCGCCACACCGGCGTGGATGCCGGGAGCGGCTTTGTCCACACAGTGGAGGCCGCTTCGGTTTTCGGAAGACCGTTTACCGGGGCCTGAGAAAAAATCTTAACCGATTACACGTTCTCTTCGCCGGCGCAAATCTGTACATGCTTGCCAGGGCGGGCGGTTCCCTAGACGCCGAAAGAAACCGGGTTACCCTGTGAACCGAGTGCTTTGATCAGGCGGGAAACCGCGTACTGGACGGCGGGGCAGTGGTTTTGCCTCAGAAGAAAACGACATAACGCAGAAAGACCGGAGGCCGTTCACGGCCTCCGGTCTTGATTTGCGCGCTACAAGTCTACCACCGTGACCTCATGCCCCGTATAGGGCAGCAGCTTCCCCAGCACGTCCGCCGTCCGCAGCTTCAAGCTGCTGGTGCAGACGCAGGGATGGCAGCTCAAATACTCCGCCTCGTACACTTCCCGCTCCATCAGCAGCCGGACCCGGCGCTCTGTATCATTCATCAGCCCCAGCACCGTGGCGGAGCCGGGAGCGCAGTGAAGCAGCTCCCACAGCGCCTCTTCCGGCGCGAAGGACAGCCGGGAAGAGCCGATTTGATGGGACAGGTCCTTGGTGTGGAAGGGCTTATCCGGTCCCATAAGCAGCAGATAGAACTGGGTTTTCTGCCGGTTGCAGAGGAACAGATTCTTGCAGATGGGCATGCCCAGAACTTCGCTGACGGCGGCGCACTTCTCCATAGTATCGGCAGGCTCGCTGGATACCCGGTCATAGTCCATGCCCAGCGCCTCCAGCAGCGCGAAGGCGGCTTCCTCCTGGGGAAGCAATGCCCCCTCCGGGCGGACATTGTGATAGATAGATGAACATTCCATGTGCTTGTCATTCCTTTGCCAAGAGCTTTTCGCCTGCCCGGTAGATATCGCCCGCGCCCACGGTCAGGATCAAATCCCCCGGCCCGGCCAGCCGCCGGACGGCTTCCGCCGTTTTGTCCAGGGTGGAGCAGTACACGGAGCCGGGGACTTGCTGAACAAGGTCCGCCGAGGAGATGCCCAGGGTGTTCTGCTCCCGGGCGGCGTAAATTTCCGCCAGCACCACCACGTCCGCCAGCTTCAATTCCTCCACAAAGCGGTCAAAGAGCTTGGCGGTCCGGGAGTAGGTGTGGGGCTGGAAGGCCACGATAAGCCGCCGGTAGCCCAGTCCCTTGGCGGTGGTCAGCAGGGCGTGGAGCTCGTCGGGGTGGTGGGCGTAGTCGTCGTAAATTTCCGCGCCCTGGAAGGTTCCCTTGTACTCGAAGCGCCGCCCCGCGCCGGTGAAGGAGCCCAGACCCTTCTCCACGGCCGCTCCCGGCAGACCCAGCACATAGGCCGCCGAGGCCGCCGCCAGGGCGTTGGATACGTTGTGCCGCCCATAAACCCGCAGCTCCGCATGGGCGTAAAACGTTCCATGAACGTGGATGTCAAAGACAGGGCGGCCCTTGTCCTCCCGGAGGTTCACGGCGGTACACTCCGCTCCTGGCTCCAGGCCAAAGGTAAAAGCGTCCAGGCCCTGGGCCACGTCCCGGGCCCCGGCGTTGTCCGCGTTGACAATTACACGCCCGCCGGCGGGCACCAGCTCCGCGAAGCGGCGGAAAGAGCGCTTGATGTCCTCCAGGTCCTGGAAGAAGTCCAGGTGGTCCGCCTCCACGTTTAAAATTACCGCCACGGTGGGATAGAAGCTGAGGAAGCTGTTGCAGTATTCGCAGGATTCCAGGATGATGGTATCCCCCTGGCCCACCCGGTAGCCGGAATGGAGCAGGGGCAGGGTCCCGCCGATCATCACCGTGGGGTCTGCCTCCGCCGCCATAAAGACGTGGGTGCACATGGAGGTGGTGGTGGTTTTCCCGTGGGTCCCGGCCACACAGAGGGCGTTTGGATAGTGGCGCATGATGGCCCCCCAGGCCTGAGCCCGCTCATAGACGGGGATGCCCCGGGCAATGGCCCCGGCGATTTCCGGGTTGCCGTCGTGGACGGCGGCGGTACGGATCACCAGATCGCAGTCCCCCAGATTATCGGCATTGTGCCCCACGGCCACAGAGATGCCCAGGGAGCGGAGGCGCTTTACGGTTTCACTCTCCGCCATGTCGGAGCCTTGAATGACAAGCCCCTTGTCCCGCAGAACCTCCGCCAGGGGACACATAGACACGCCCCCGATGCCTACCAGATGGGCCCGCGCGCCTGGGACGAAGAAGTCGCTGATGGGTTTTTCATTATGAATCATGGAACTCAGCTTCCTTTCCAGAAAACGGAACTTAAAAAAGATTGTATCCTTCCGAGCGTTTTATTATAATATAGAAATCGGCAGAATGCAACGGCGAAAGGGAACATCCGGCTGCCGAATATGCCGGATTTGAACCACAGCCCGGTCAAGGGCCCTCCACAGGCCGCTCCGGCGGTCCTGGGGCAAGGGGCGGCCCGCCGCTTTTGGAGGGTCTCTCGTTTGGCGCATAAAATGAAACGCCGACTGTCGTATTCCTCCGACAGCCGCCCAATCACCTCATCGTAATAGGACCGGCGTTTTCCGGGGCGAAAGCACAGGCCCCCGGTAACCGCCGCCGGAGGGCGCGGGCCGTCTGGGCTTCCCCGGCGCCAAAGGCTCCGTTGAGCCAGAGGATCATGGGGCCACCTCCTTGAACCCTCCGGAAAACCGGAGAGTCCTGGTTTATTCTAGTACGGGAAACCCAAAAAACAAGGGAGAGCAGCGCTATGGAGATACCAAATCATGTGGAATACGTTCTGACCACCCTGGAAGCGGCGGGCCATGAGGCCTGGTGCGTGGGGGGCTGCGTCCGGGATGCCCTGCTGGGCCGGACGCCGGAGGACTGGGACGTGACCACCTCCGCCCGGCCGGAGGAAACCCTGGCGGTATTTGGCTCCCAGGCGCTCCCTACAGGGCTGAGGCACGGCACGGTTACCGTCAAAACCGAAGAGGGGCCTGTGGAGGTTACCACCTACCGGATCGACGGGGCCTACCAAGACCACCGGCATCCGGCGTCCGTGACCTTCACCCGCTCCGTTGACCAGGACCTGGCCCGCCGGGATTTCACCGTCAACGCCATGGCTTGGAATCTGCGGGGCGAGCTCCGGGACCCCTGGGGAGGACGGGCGGATTTGGAGAAAAAAGTCCTCCGCTGCGTGGGGGACCCGGACCGGCGGTTTCAGGAGGACGCGCTCCGGATTCTCCGGGGCCTCCGCTTTGGGGCGGTGCTGGGATTTTTCATTGAGCCCGGGACGGAGGAGGCGATTCGAAGGAATCGGGAGGGACTGCGGGACATTGCCGCGGAGCGGATACAGGTGGAGTTTTTCAAGCTCCTGACAGGGAAACAGGCGGCGGAGGTTCTGCGGAGCTGTCCGGAGGCCTTTGGCGTTTTTTGGCCGGAGCTGATGGCTATGGTGGGCTTCGACCAGAGGAACCGCCACCACTGTTACGACGTGTGGGAGCACACCCTCCACGCCCTGGCGGCTGTGCCGGGGGACCCGGTTCTCCGCTGCGCGATGCTCCTCCACGACGTGGGGAAGCCCGCCAGCTTTACCCTGGACGAGATGGGCGTCGGGCACTTCTACGGCCACCCCGCCGTCAGCCGCCAGATGGCGGAGGAAATGCTTCGCCGCTTGAAATGCGCCACAGAATTCCGGGAGACGGTGGCCCGGCTGGTGGAGTGGCACGACAAGGACATTCCCCGGACGGATAAGTCCATCCGGCGGGCCCTGCGGATTCTGGGGGAGGAGGATCTGCGCCGGTTGATTCTGATGAAGCGGGCGGACAATCTGGGACAAGCCCCGGAGTTCTGGGACCGGCAGAAGGAGCTGGACAAGGCGGAGGAAATCCTGGACCGCCTCCTGGCGGAGGAGACCTGCTTTTCCCTGAAGCGGCTGGCGGTAAAGGGCGGGGACCTGCTGGCCCTGGGCCTCTCCGGGCCGGCGGTGGGAAGGGCTTTGGAGGAGCTTTTGGAGAAGGTGATGGACGGCGCGCTGCCCAATGAACGGGAGGCCCTTTTGGCGTATCTCCAAAGGGACCTGGGGACGGAGAAGGGAACGTGAGACGAACGGCTTTGTAAGAGCGGATTTGGCATTTTCCCTCCGCAGGCCGAACTGCGGGTTGTGCCCGATGAAGCTGGACGGCCATTGCCCCGCCCGCGGCGGAGAGGCGGCAAACCTGTTGTCTCTAAAGGCCCTTGGAGAGGCCCGGAAGCAGGCCGGAGCCATAATGGAACAGTCCCCAAAAGAACGGGGAACGCAACCACCGCGTTGCTCCAGGTGTCGGCGGCGCAGGAGGGGGCGATGTTAAAGCCGCGAAGAGAGCCGAAGCAGACCTGAAAATGCGGCGCCGGAAGCCTCCGGCGCCGATTCTTGCTTTACGCAATCTCCAACAGCTCCCGTAGATCGGTGATCTCATAGTCCACCCGCGGCCCCTCACGCCGCCACTTCCCCGCGGGATTGAACCAGCAGCAGGGAAGTCCGGCGTTGTTGGCTCCCTGCATGTCTGTGGACAGGGAGTCCCCAATGACCAGGGCGTTATTGTCCGTCAGTCCCGGGAGCTGACGGCGCACATAGTCGAAGTAGGCCCGGCTAGGCTTGGCGGCCCCGGCCTCCTCGGAGATAAAGGCGGCCTCGAAAAGCTCCGCGAATACGCTGCCCCGGAGGCGGCCGCGCTGGACGGAGGCCACGGCGTTCGTGATGATAAACATGCGATGGCCCCGGGCTTTGAGCTCCCGGCAGACCGCCTCTGCGTGAGGCAGGGGGTAGACGCCCTCTCCCAGGGCGGACAGGTAGTCCCGGTTGCAGGCTGCCGGGTCCCGGTCCAGGTCCAGAGCCTTCAAAAAGCGGACGTAACGCTCCAGGGTGACGAACTCCTTGGTCACCTCCCCCCGGTCGAAGGCGGCCCAGAGCTCCAGGTTGATTTCGTGATAGAGCCGGTAAATCTCCGGCGTGTAGGGAATGTCATGGGCCTGACACATGGCGTCAAAGGCCCGGGAAGAGGCTTTGGGAAAATCGAACAGCGTATCGTCGGCGTCAAAGAGCAGGTACTCGTAGTTCATCACAAAAAATCCTTTCGGGAATTTTGACCGCCTTCATTATACCACGCCTGACGGGAAAAGACAATCACCCATTGCCGCTCCCGGCCATACCATGGAGCGAGGGGGAGTGTTGAGATGAACAAGACCTTTGGCGTCATCGGCGGGGACCGCCGCCAGGCGGAGCTGGCCCGGCTGCTGGCCGGGGACGGCCATTCCGTCCGTACTTATGGCCTGGACCGCTGGAAGCCCGTGGGGGCGGACACGCTGGACCATGCCGCCTCTGCCGACGTGGTGATCCTGCCCCTGCCGCTGTGCAAGGGCGACGGCGTGCTGAACTGCGAGGAGGGGGCGGTGCCCACGGCGGACCTGTTCCGCCGCCTCCAGCCCGGGCAGCGGATTCTGGCGGGCCAGGTGCGGCCCCAGCAGCGCCGGGAGGCGGAAGCCCTGGGCCTGACGGTGGAGGACTACTTTCTCCGGGAGGAGCTGGCGGTGGCCAATGCCGCCGCCACGGCGGAGGGGGCCGTCCAGACCGCCATGGAGCGGCTGGACCGGACGCTCTTGGGCCAGGAATGTCTGGTACTGGGCTTTGGCCGCATCGGGAAGCTCCTGAGCTGCCGCCTCCACGGCCTGGGGGCCAGGGTCACGGCTACGGCTAGACGGCCGGAGGACCTGGCCTGGATTCGGGCCTACGGCTACCGGGCCTTGGAGACCGGGAAGCTGGAAGGCCATTTAGGCGCTTTCGGCGCGGTGTTCAACACGGTTCCCTCTCCCGTCCTGGGCGGGCCGCTTCTGGCCCAGCTGCCGCCGGACTGCCTTTTGATGGACCTGGCCTCTGTCCGGGGTATCGAGGCGGCGGAGGGCGGCCCAGAGGTTCTCTGGGCCCGCTCCTTGCCGGGGCGGCTCAGTCCGCGGTCCGCGGCGGCGGCCATCCGGGACGCGGTGTATTACATCCTATTGGAAGAATGAGGTGACCTGTATGCGCGAGGAACGGGTCGGTTTCGCGGTCTGCGGCTCCTTTTGCACCCACGAGAAGGTGCTGAAGGCCCTGGAGGCGCTGACGGGAATTTATGAGACGGTGATTCCCATTGTCTCGGAGATTTCCGCCTTTACGGACACCCGCTTCGGCCGGTCGGAGGACCTGCTGGAGCGGCTGGAGGACCTGACGGGGAACGACGTGCTGCTGGATATCCCGTCGGTGGAGCCCATCGGGCCCAAGGGATTGCTGGATGTACTGGTGATCGCCCCGGCCACAGGGAACACGATTGCCAAGCTGGCGGCGGGCATCGCGGATACCTCCGTGACTATGGCGGCCAAATCCCATCTGCGGAACGGCCGTCCGGTGGTGCTGGCGGTGTCCAGCAACGACGGGCTGGCGGCGGGGGCGAAGAACATCGGCGAGCTGCTGGTCCGGCGGAATTATTATTTCGTGCCCTTCGGCCAGGACAACGCGGCGCAAAAGCCCGGCTCCCTGGTGGCGGATTTTTCAAAGCTGCCGGAGACGGTGGACGCCGCCCTCCGGGGGGAGCAGATCCAGCCGATTTTGCTGCGGTGAGAGGATGCGGGAAACAGGGGGAGAGGCGATTGCCTCTCCCCCTTTCGTTCCAGCGGGAAGTTACAGGGACTTCTCGTAGGACTCGATCATCTTCTTGAACGTGTGACCCGTACGACCAGCGTGCCGCTGGATCCCCTGGGCGCTGCGCGCCGCGCCCGCCCGGAGGCTTTGCAGATACTTTTCGGTGGACTCTCCGGTAAATATCTTGATTTGCAGCCGCAGGGAGCCGTCCTCCTCCGGGGTGGCGAATATCTTGTCGATATACCTGTCCACAAACTCCTTGCTGATGAGTCCCTGGGCCGCGTCCCGCTCCGCCTCCCGGAGCACCCGTCGGATGGTCTCAATCTGCTTGCGGAAATCCTCCCGGGACATTTGCTGCTGCTCCAGGTCGTAGATCTGCCGCTCCGCCTCGCTGATCTCCCGGTCACAGTCCTTGTTCATGGAGAGGAAATCCCGGTCGGAAAGCTGGCCCGCCGCGTTGTAGCCCAGGAGCTTGCTCTTCTTCTTCTGGGCCAGCTCGATTTGTTGCCGCAGGGTGGCGATTTGCTTCGCCATGTCCTCGCCGTCCCCCAGGGCCTTGTACATCTCGATGTACTCCTCCACCAAGGCCTGGGCGTCTGCCTCGGTCTCCCGGAACACCTCAAAGAGCAGGGGCTTCAGCTCCTCCTCATAGACGGCAAAGGAGGGACAGCTGTCCGCCCCGTTTTTGATCTTACCAGAACACACCCACTTGCTGTTTTTGTTCCCCTGCCGGTCTACCGACTCCCGCCGGTAGTAAGCCGCGCCGCAGTGGGTGCAGTAGAGCTTGCCTGTGAGGAGGTTGGCGTGGTTGCAGATGCCCTGGCGGCCCTTCACGTCCTCGCTGCGCTTTTTCAGGACGGCGTTGGCCTTGTCCCACAGCTCCTCAGAGACGATGGCCGGGACGATCTCGCCGCTCTCATCCTTGAACATCACCCACTCCTCCGGGGGAAGGAATTTCTGCTTCTTGGTGAACAGATCGATGACCTTCACCTTGTTGCCCACATAGTAGCCCTTGTACTTGGGGTTGGAGATCATGCCGGACATGGTGGTGTGGGCGATTCTTTTGCCGTTGTGGTTCCGATAGCCCTTGTCCCAAAACAATGTCTCAATCTGTTTCATGGAGCAGTCCCCGGTGGCGTACAGCTCGAACAGTTCCCGCACCATAGGGGCCTCATCCTCGTCAATCACCAGCCGCCCGCCGTCCTTGACGTAGCCGAAGATGCGGCTGTTGCCCAGCACCACATTTTTCTTGATGGCCTGGGCGTGGCCGAACTTTACCCGGCTGGACAGTTTTCGCAACTCATCCTGGGCGATTCCGGACATGATGGTCAGGCGTAGCTCGGAGTCCTCGTCGAAGGTGTTGATGTTGTCGTTCTGGAAGAACACCCCCACTCCGGCGCTGAGCAGCTCCCGGGTGTAGAGAATGGAGTCCAGGGTGTTTCGGGCAAAGCGGGTGATCTCCTTGGTGATGATGAGGTCAAAGAGTCCCGCCTTACCGTCCTCCACCATGCGGTGGAAGTCCTCCCGCTTCTTGGTGGTGGCGGCGGACAGACCCTCGTCTACATAGCCTGGCACATACTCCCAGGCGGAATTTTTGCGGATGAACTCCTCGTAGTAGCTCACCTGGTTGCCCAGGGAGTTGAGCTGTTCGTCGCTCTCGGAGGATACCCGGGCGTAGAAGGTCACTCGAAGAGGGATATCGTAGACAGATTTTGTGCGCAAGGCCTGACGAATGCTGTGTATATCCATGGCTCGTCTCCTTTATGGTTCGTTTTATCATTTTCTATTTCGCAGTATATCACAGAATACAAAGCAAAGCAAGGGGGGCCGCAACAATTGCGGTCCCCCTGTTTGTCAGCTCATGGTCATTTTCCAGCCGTCGATTTTCAGCGCCATCTTGTTGCGCTCCCGCTCCGTGATGATGCCCTTTTCATACAGCACCCGGTTGTAGTAGGACAGCCAAATCTTTGCCGCTGTCTCTTTCCTGCGCTGTTCAGTGGACTTTTGCTCAGACATGACTGTCCCTCCATTCTATAAAATAATTTCCGTATTTTACCTGATTTATACGGCTGTCGATAAGCTTCTCCTTCCTTCCAGCACCAACGGGATAACAAAAAGCAGACCATCATCACATGGTCTGCTGCCAGGTTTGCTCCTCTTCATGGTCGTCCTCTTTGTGACCGAGGGCGATTTTCTTTTCCCGCTCTCTGCGGAGTGTCTTGCTGTCGGCGTGCTTGTGTGCAGTTGCGGCGTCGCTTACGGGAACAGGGTTGTCAGACCGTTCCAGAGCGTGGCCCAACCGTACCACAGTGCCAGCAATCCCACCAGCACCGTCGGAATCAATAGCCACTCCGGTGAGGGGCTGGGAAGTCGGATCGTTGGCAGGGAAAAGCGCCGCTCTCTCTTCTTCCCAGCCTGTTCCAACAGGCGGTGTATCTCCCTTGCCTCTCGAATCAATTCCGTCATCTGTTCCTGTGTCGCCCAGGGCTTGGGCCTTGCGGCTATTTTCTCCAGCAGAAGCACCTGCTCCGCCAGGAGTTCTCCCATTGCCGTCAGTGCAGCGGTCAAGCTCTGCCACTCCCCCGCTGTGGGATGCAGTGTCTCTGCTGGCGGCCTTTGCATATTCCGCTGGCGCAGCTCCTCCATGGATAACTGCCTGTCGGATTCTGAACTCAAGCTCCATCCTCTCCTTCAAATATTTTTCGTCGTGGAGCCGGTAGTCCCGGCATCTCATACCGCTGGGAGTGGTGTAGGTGATGCTCTTTCGGCTATCCGTCCAGCGGACATCATAGCCTTCGCTGCGCATCAGCGCAATGAACTCCTCCCGGCTGTGGGCGTACCGCATACACTCGTCGATGGTGTTCATCAAACGGAACTTCCAGCTCTCTCCTCTGGCGGCGGCGTGGTACTCCGCGCCGGACATGGACTTGACCCGCTTCTTCCGTGGTTGGAATACCGGCAGGCCGAACTCCATGCACACTTGATCGTTGCGTTGGCGCAGTTGAGTCAGTTCCGGTTCGCTGATGTGCAGCTTTTTCCCATCCTCGAAGCTGACGCTGTTGATGAGGAAGTGGGAGTGGATGTGGTCACGGTCAACGTGGGTGCAGACCAGAACCTCCCGCCCTTGGAACCACTTTGCCAGCTTCAGTGCGGCGGCGTGCGCGGTCACGGGATTTACTTCTTCGTCCGCTGGGAAGGACTGCACCATGTGATAGAACATCGTGCCACCCTCTTTGTGGTATAGCAGCTTGGTTCGCAGGAAATCATCATACACACTCTCCGGCCGGCAGTTGACGCCGCTGACCAGCTGGCGGCCCTCCCACAGTGTTTTCTTCTCCTGCTGTGTGTACCTCATCACCGCTCCCATGCAGGTGCGGCTCTGGCCCTTGGGGTAGTTGGTGAAGTGGATGATGGCTATCTGCTCCACCTCCCCCGCTCCTGAATCTCCCGCAGAGCGGCACTGATCCCGGCCAGCTCCTGTGTCATGCCGTCCAGGTTGACGATACTGACACGGCCCATGTTCGCCAGCATCGTCAGCTGGTTCAGGTTCCCGCCGATGGCCCGGAGCTGTTTGGCCACTTCTTTCAGATCTTCGATCACCACCACCTGCCGTCCCAGGCAGCAGCGGGTGACGTAATCACTCTGAGAGAGCCGGGCCTGTTTTGCCTTTTTCTTGATGGTATCTAAGTCGCCGGAAGCGATTCGGATACTGAATGTGGTGTCCTTGTTCATCGTTCCTCCGTTCTAAAGTGGGTCCGGGCTTCTGCTCGGAAAAGCGTTTGGCGGGCGGCGGCGAAGGCCGGCGTCCAGACAAACGCGATGCTGGCTTTCTCCTAAAGGAGAAAATTTCGCTCCTCCCAGCCTGCTGCATAAGAGGGCAACCGGGCAGTGTCTTTAACACGTTACCCCCTTACCCTCTTGACCTGTGTCCGGCAGCTTGGCATACCAGCGGTCGCCCCTTCGGAGGGAGATCACGCCACGGTTCTGCTTGGCGATCTTCAGTGTTCGCTCAGAGATGCCAAGGGCAGAGGACTGTTTCAGCAGTTCTTCAGAAGCGACCTCACCACCTTTCAGCAGCTCCAACAGTAGACGCTCCGCCTGTTCTGTCTTGGTCACACCGGGGCCGCTGCCGGAGAGGAGTTCGCTGGCGGTGGTATCGCAAAACCCGCTCCAGGAAAAACCTGTATCTGAATGCAGAGAAAACAAAATGGACGCCCCCTCCGGAGCCAGACTGCTCTTGTCGTGTACCACCACTCGGGTTTCGGGGTCATCCTTGGAGCGCCCCACCAGCAGTACGCTCCGCGCCGCCGCCCGGAAGTCAATGGAACCCAGACCTCGATACGCAGACTTGGCGCCCTGCATTTTGTTCATGTGTCCCACCAGCACAATGGCACAGCCGGTCTGCTCCGCCAACTGCCCCAGCCGCTTGAAGATGGGGCGCACCTCGTTGGCCCGGTGCATATCCACACCCTCTCCCAGATACGCCTGGATGGGGTCGAGGACTAACAGTCCTGCATCCGTTTCTTGGATGGCCTGGGCAAGACGTCGGTCACTCAGCGTCAGCTCCCGCTCACTCTCGTCAATGACCAGCACTTTGGAACAATCCGCTCCCAGCGCTGTGAGCCGGGGTTTGACCGTATCCGCCAGGCCGTCTTCCGCCGTCTGATAGATGATGTTCATGGGCGGTCTACTTTCCGTACAGCCAGGCATTGGCAGTCCCCGTGTAAGCAGAGCCGCCAGCGCCAACACGAAGGTGGTCTTGCCCTCTCCGGGGTCACCCTGGATAATCGTGATCTTGCCTCTGGGGAGATACGGATACCAGAGCCACCGCACCTCCTCCGCCGGAATGTCGCTCATGGTGAGCAGTTTCAGCTTGTTCAAATTTGCTCCTCCTCTGTTTATTTGTTTTGGCCACACACCATACCTGTTCCTGCGCCAGGGCCTTTCCTGCCGCGTAGTGTTCTCTCCTGGTACGCTCGTCCGTGTCTGCGGAGTTGTGGCGATACTTGGGCCGGAGACATATCCTCTCTGGTGGCGGGTATTCAGTTGTCGAGGTTCGTCCGGACTTTCTTTTTCCTCGCTGTCATGCTACAATAATTTCAGCCGTCTTTACATCATGAAGTGATCTTGGGGAGGGAACGGCATGGCAGGCAAAAAATCCCCCGGCCTCTGGATCGAGACCGGGGTTGACGGAAAAATATGTGCGTTTATGGTTGACCTGGATGGGCAGGAAAAAAGGCTTCCGCCCATCACTCCAGCGGAAGATTTGGTCGGCGCTGCGGAGATAGACTATGGAACATACCGCCAGGAGATTCAAAAGCTCTACGAGGAACACCCGCTGTTTGAAGACAAGCTGGATATCTCAATGCTCGATTTGGAGGACCTGGCTGCGGAAGCGCTGATGCTCCCCTCTATGCTCCAAGAGATCGACCCCCTCGGTTTTTTCGAGGTCGGCTGGTTCTTAGATCAAGCTTTACGGACAAAAGATGACGGCTCAGCCCTGTTTCTTCTCCGGGCCGGGCGGCGGTTGCTGCGGATTCTGGAAATTCCCATCCGTACACAAATACGTCTCCGGAACATCATGGAGATGACGTTCGATGGGATGGAGCGGGCCACTCAGCAGGAGCGGTTTGAGAAGCTGCGCGGCGTATATCCCAACATCGCCGCGTTTTGTGATCCCTCCCGGCTGGCTGACTACGAAAATGTTCCATTACAGCTTCGTGCTGCTTCTGTTTTTCAACTGCGTCTGGCAGAACTCCTTTTGTATTTCCAGCAAGACAAGAGACGCATCGCTCGATGCGACTACTGCTGGAATTATTTCATCCCAAGAACCCGGGCGGCAACGCGCTACTGCGACCGGATTTTTGAAGGGCAGAGCTGTAAAAAGCGGGGCGCCAATCTCAAACGTAAAAGAGGTCCTGAACAGAACGACGCCCTGAGACTGTTCAAGCAGCTACGAGACCGTATGTATGCCAGGTCGCTCCGATATGAGGACGCACCAGAAAGCCAGCGCAAAAACTGATTCCCATGACCTCGCTTCAATATGGAGATTGGGAAGAGAATGCTCGTGCGGCGAGACGGGAGTATGTTGCCGGCAAAATTACAGCAGAGGAGTTTCTGCGTCGTATTGACACCACGCATGAGCTGGAGAGTTACGTCACGGTTAAACAGGAACTGCCTCCAGAGAAAAGCGCTTGGCAAAAACGAGTGGCTGCCGATTTGGACTTTGACCCTGTGTGGCAATACCCTGCATCGTTTATGGCGCTTGATCTGAGAGAAGGCCATCCGCAGTGGCGGGATCTAACAGCCGAGGACTGGATTCGTAAAGATCAGAAAGGACACCAGAGCCTACGAGATCAATATGGGAAAAAACCGGATAAACCGCCAGCCGAAGATACAGATAAAGAATAGTAACCATTCACATCGTATTGTCTGTCCACATCTCGCACTGGCTGATGACCGTATTAACGGCGTCTTCTACACCTTCCGGAGGATAGTCATATTTTCTCAGCAGACGCTTGACCATCTTCCGCATCCCAGCTCGGGCGGTCTCTTTCCTCTGCCAGTCAATCGTGCGGTTTTTACGGAGCATCTCGGTCAGCTCCCGGGTCATGGCCACCAGCTGGTCATTTTGGTAAAAATCCTTGATGGCTTCCGGCTTGGTCAGCGCGTCATAGAACGCCATCTCCTCTGGGGACAGCCCCATCTCCTCACCCTGCTGATGCAGGTCCACAATCTGGGCGGCGGCGTCCAGCAATTCCTTAATGACATCCTCATTGGTAATCAGACCATTGTAGTATGCGTTCATCAGCTGGGCAATTTTCTCGGAGAACTTCTGGGACTGCACCACATTTGTCCGCTTGAAGATGGAGACCTGTTCCGCCATCAGCTTGCGGAGAATCTCCACCGCAATGTTTTTCTTCTTCATCTTTGCAATCTCTTCCAATACCTCCGGGTCGAAGAGATTGAATTTTTCCCCCACCGTCTTGCTGTCAAACAGGTTGATGACGCCCTCGCTCTGGATGCTGGCCTTCAACAGTTCGTTAATCTGGGCGTTGATCTCCTGCAAGGACAGCAGACGGCCTCCGGCGCCGCCCACAGTCAGCTTGACCACGGCGGAGCGGACCGCCTCAAAGTAAGCGGACTTGCGGCGCTCCTGGGCGGTGGTCAGGCTGGCGCATAGGGAGTGGGCCTGTTTCAGAAGCAGCGCCTCCCGGGCGAACAGCTCCCTGCGGTCAGGAGTGGCGGCATCCAGAACAAAGTTGACGCCGCCAGAGATCGCCTGTGCCATCTCCAAAGGGCTGCCGCCGCTAAATTTGCTGTAGTCGAAGCCATACATCAGGTCCTTGCAGACCTGGAGCTTCTCCTGGAACTTGGGGTAGGCGGTCTGAGCGATGTTCATATCGCCGTAGTTGCCGCGGTCCCGCTCCGTGTACTCATTCATGGCTGCTTTCAGCGCCGAGGCGATGCCCACATAATCGACAATGAGGCCCCCCTCCTTGTCCTGAAACACTCGGTTGACCCGGGCGATGGCCTGCATCAGGTTGTAGCCGCGCATGGGCTTGTAAACGTACATGGTGGCCAGGGAGGGTACGTCAAAGCCTGTCAGCCACATGTCCACCACAATGGCGATTTTCATAGGGTCGTCGTTGTCCTTGAATTTTCGGGCCAGCTCCTCCTTGTGGCTCTTTGTGCCGATAACCGTCTTCCACTCCTCCGGGTCGTTGTTGCCGCTGGTCATGACGACTCCGATTTTTTCTATCCAGCCGGGCCGCAGCTCCAGCAGCTTCCGGTAGATCTTCATGGCGATGGGCCGGGAGTAGGCCACGATCA
>CATOKC010000071.1 GCA_951800675.1 uncultured Oscillibacter sp. | reverse complement strand
ACATTGCCCAGGGCGGAGACGTACAGCACGATGGGCTGGCCCACGGAGGTGGTGAACAGGATTAAAATGATGCACCAGAGGGCGTACTTGGAGTCGCCCAGCCAGTTGATGTTTTGCTCGATGAGTCCCGCGCCCTTGAGGACGTGGTTGAAAATACCCGTGTAGTTATCATACATCCACTTCCACACCACGGTGACGGCCACGGAGCCGGTGACCACGGGGAGGTAGAAGATGCAGCGGAAGGCGGACAGCACGGGCCCGCTGAGCTTATAGATGACGGAGGACACCCACAGGGAGAAGGCGCACACCGTCGGGACGCTGACAATTACAATGATGAACGTGTTTTTCAGCGCTTCCAGGAAGGTCTCGTCGCTCATCAGTTTGGTGAAGTTGGAAAGGCCGACGAAGCCGCCGAACATGCCTTGGTCATGCATGTTGGCGTCTGTGAGGCTGGTGATGATGCAGATGATCATGGGGATGACTACAAAGCCGATGAAGAAGATCAGGCTGGGCAGCAGAAAGAGGTAGCCGGAGATATTTTCCCGCCTTTGCAGCGCGCGGCTCATGGTGGGGTGGGACTGTCTTGCCAAGATCAACACTCCTTTACGACTGGATTCTACAGGGCAGGGATTTATGGAATAAATTGGGATATAAGCGCGCCCCTCTCCCGCCCTTCGCGGGAGAGGGGCGCAAAAACCCTTATCTCTTTGACCGTGTATTGAGATGCTTAGCCGGCGGCGGCCGCGTTGGCGTTTCCGGCGTAGGTGGCGACGGTTTCGGCGATGTCGGCGCCCTCGCCCACCTTCTGGAGCATGGTCCACCACTCGGTACGAGCGCCGGCCCAGCCCTTAGTGACCTGGTAGTAGTCGCCCAGGAACGGCATGAGGACCTGATACTCGTTCATGATCTCGTTATCGGCCCAGATGCCGGAGAGATCGGTGCCCTCGGCGGCGGAACGGGCGGCGAAGTAGTTGGCGGTTTTTACCGCGTCCACGGTGTGCTCGGAGTCGCACATCCACTTGATGAAGGTTTTTGCGTTGTCAATTCTGGCCTGGTCTCCATTGTCGAAAATGCCAAAGCCCCAGATGCCGCCCTGGAGAGCGGGAGAACCGCCCTGAGAGGGGAAGCCCATAAAGACGATCTCTTCACCGTTGGCGGTGAGACCCGCGCCGGTGTCGGCCTGGTTGGGGTTCAGCTGCTGGGCGATGTTCCAGCAGAAAGCCATCTTCAGGATGCCCTGATAGAAAACCTTGATTTCGTCGCCGCCCTCGAGAGAGGCGTCAAAGGTGATGCCGGGCATGCTCTTGAGCTGCTCCAAAGCCTTGATGTTGGCGGGATCGTCCCAGGTGTACCGGTCGTGGGAGGCGGTGGCAAAGGTGCCGCCGTACAGGTTGTTGACGAGGGCGCGGGTGCCCTGGTCGCCGCCCTGACCCTTGCAGTACACAGCGCCTACGGGAGCCTGGTAGTGATCATACAGCGCCTCCACGGCGTTAATGAAATCGGTGGTGGTCCAGGTGTGCTTCTCCAGGTCCAGATACACATCAGCCCCTGCTTCCTTGAAAGCGTCCAGGTTAATGGCCATGCAGTGGGCGGTGATGACCAGAGGATACTCGTAGACCGCTCCATTGGAGTGGGTGCAGGCAGCCATGGCGGCGGCGTTGATTTCTCCCTTGTCGGTGTCGTCAAACATGTCGCTCAGGTCCACCAGATAGCCCTTGTCGCCCCAGTTGGTCACCAGACGCTCGGGACCTTCCATGATCAGGTCGGGGGCGCTCTTGGCGGTGATGGCGGAGTTTACCTTGTCGTCTCCGTCGGCGTAGGCTAAGTATTCCACCTTCACGGTGATTCCGGTGTCGGCGGTGAAGGCGTCGGTAATTGCCTTGACCTTTTCTTCCTTGCCCCAGTCGCCGATGGGGTAGGTCCACAGGGTCAACTCACCGGCGGCGGCGGGCTCCTCCGGAGCCTCCGGAGTCTGGGTGTCGGTCTGGGTCTGATCGTCAGCGGGAGGCTGGGAATCATCTTTGCCGCCTCCGCAGGCGGCAAGGGCCATGGTCATGACCATGGCCAATACCAATGCAAGCAACTTCTTCATCACGGGTCCTCCTTTTTAACCTTTACAAAAAATGAGCCGGCAAGCACCAGCCCGCTGTATGAATTATACAAGAGCTTCCTTCTTTTGTCAATTGAATTCGAAAGGATTTCTGTGCAAACCGCATATTCGGCGGAAATTTCAAAAATAATTTCGATTTTTGGTAAAATTACCACTGGAAATCAATTTGGAATTTCGAAAGCCTGCCTTGACAAACCGGAAAAAACTGCTAATTTATAAGGGAAAGGGTAAATTTTAGACCAATGGCCCGCGGATAGAAAAGGAGACCGATTTATGAAAAAACACATTCTCTGCTTAGGCGATTCCAACACCCACGGCTATTGCGCCGATCCCGGCGACTGCGCCGACGGCGGTATCCGCTTCAACGAGGACGAGCGGTGGACCTGTTTGCTGCAAAAGGCCCTGGGGCCCGGGTTTCTGGTGACGGAGGAGGGTCTCAGCGGGCGGACCACCGTTTTTCAGGACCCCCTCCACGAGACCATGGACGCCCTCACCGTGCTCTACTCCTTGCTGAAAAGCCATGAGTTTCTGGACCTTTTAATCATCATGCTGGGCACCAACGACGTGAAGGAGCGCCTGGGGGCCAACGCCTCCTGCGTTTCCATCGGCATGGAGCGACTGGTCCGCAAGGCCCAGAGCGTGGACTGCTGGGGAGACCACGGCCCCAACATCCTGATTGTCTGCCCGCCCCCCATCCGCCCGGAGATGGAGCGCTCCGAAACCGGCGTTCCCATGGGGAAGGGCTGCCTGGAGAAGTCCCGGGAGCTGCCCGCCTACTATGAGAAAACCGCTAAACTGGTGGGCGCCCATTACTTGAACGCCAAGGACTGCGAGTTTAACGCCGTGGACGGCATGCACCTGACCCGGAAGGGCCACGCCCAGCTGGCGGCGCTTCTGGCGGAGGCTGTGCCGGGCCTGCTGCCCAATTGAGCGAGGCGCGAGACGCGAAACGAGGACCGGAACGGAACGCCGTTTCGGTCCTCATTCTGTCGCCTCTTCCTGATTTTCCGGTTCCTCTGAAGCCAATTCCGGGGAGTGCCGCTGAAAGATTTTTTCAAAAAAGAGCGAGACCAGCAACATGGAAACTGCCGGCATGAACACAACGGGCCACCACTCCTCTATACAGAACACGGCGGTCTGGGCCGTCAGCAGGACCGCCACGACGGTGCTGGGGAGATGGGCGGCAGTCAACTGGAGAGCCGTGCGGAACAGGCCCCTTACGCCGTAATCAAACCGGCCCAGGAGGGGGAACAGCCAGCAGAGTACCCCCGCCGGAAGGATGAGGGCGAAGTAATAGGCCACGTAGAGCACATAGGCCCATCCTCCCCAGCGGGTCCCGTACCAGCGGACGATGAACTGTCCCCCGAACAGTAACAGGGCCAGGGGAATCGCGATGAGCCCCGCCAGCAGGCCCACCTTAAAATTCTGACGAAAGGAGCGGAAGTAGTACCCAAAGGCCCCACTTTCCCGGCCCCGGACACATTTGACCACCGTGTAATACATCGCCGCCGTGGCCGGGCCGATGGTGACGATGGGTAAACAGAGAAAGGTCCAGAGGATGGACAACCCGCAGATATCCACCAGGGTGCTCAGCCAGACCCAAATTCCCTTTTCAGGATTGAAGAATTCCCCCATGTCCGCCTCCTACACACATTTCTGCGTCAGCGCCTTGCCCACGGACTGCCGGTTTCGCTTCGCCTCCTCCGGAGCCCGGCGGACAAACTCGCTGAGCAGCACCTCCACCACGTAGAGCTGGGCCATCAGGGCGGAGGTGGAGCCAAACTGGAAGGGCTGTTCATTGGGCCCGCAGAGCAGCACCGCGTCGGCGTAGGCGGTGGCGGGGGAGTTGGGGTATCGGGTCACCAGAATCAGCTTCCCGCCCCGGGTCTGAATGACTTCCACCGCCTCCAGCAGCTCGTGAGTGGCGCCGGAGTAAGAAAAGTAAAGCACCGCGTCCCCCTCGGAGAGGGTGGAGAGGACCACGGTTTGCATATGAGAGTCCTGGATGGTCTTGAACTTTGGCGAGGTAGTGGAAAATTGAGCCCAGGCCGCCAGAGCCACCGCCGCGTGGTTCCCCTGTCCCAGACAGACCACCTGGCCCGCTCGGCACAAAAGGTCCGCCGCCTGAGTGACCTCCCGCTCCGAGAGCATGTGATAAGCGTTGTTCAGAGTATCCTGGGCGGCGGAGAGCACCTTGCCCATGATGGTTTCGGCGGAATCTCCGGCTGTGATTTCGCTTCCCGGCTCGCTGAGGGCCGCCCGGGCGGGCAGCGCCGCCCGGGCCAGCTCCAGCTTGAAGTCGTTGAATCCCGCCAGCTTTAACTTTCGGCAGAACAGGGACACGGTGGACACCGCCACGCCGCACTGGGCACTCAGATCGGTGATGCTGACATATTGGGTTTCCTCCTGGTGTTCCAGTACATAATCGACAATTTTCCGCTCCGAGCGGGTGAAGCGCTCGTACTCCTGGATCATCAGCGCGATGATATCCTTGCCCATCCGCGTCTCCTCGCTTACTCTCCGAGAATTTCCCCCATCAGCTTGTCGGCCAGAATCATGCTCCGGGGCAGGTGGAAGGGCCCCTTGAAGGTGCTGCCCTTGGTGCTGGGCTCCGTGGGCAGGCCGTCCCGGCGGAGGTAGCCGTACCACTCGCCATATTCCGGGTCGGCGAAGTGGGCCTTGCAGTAGTCCAGGGTTTTGTAGAACCAGTCCAGGTATTTCTCCTCCCGGGTGTCCCGGTACAGCATGAGGGAGGCAATCAGAATTTCATTGTGGGGCCACCAGAGCTTCATATCGTGCTCATAGGCCTCCGGGGGCTTGCCCAGGCAGTCGGTGAAGTACAGCAGCCCGCCGTACTTCTGGTCCCATCCGGCGGCGATAGCCCAGTCGAACATCTCCGCCGCCTTTTGGACCAGGGCCTTGTCCTCGGTCCGCTGGGCGTGCTCCAGCAGGAACCACACGCCCTCAATGTCGTGGCCGGGGTTGACCGTGCGGCCCTCGGTGTAGTACAGCCGGGGAGAGCCGTCCACGTCCACGTTCTCCAGGGTACATTTCAGCTCCGGCTTCACGTGGTATTTAAAGATGTCCTCCACGCACTGACGGGCCCGCTCCTCATAGAGGGCTTTCCGCTCCGGGTCCGTCCGCAGCAGCACGCCGGTGACATTCAAAATGATCATGGGCGTGCCGAAGGCCCGGCCCGTCCGGGTTTCGGGAATGGTCTTGGGGCCCATGCCCACGGGGTCCGGTTTGCCCTGGCTCAGGTCCCAATAGAGGTCGTAGCACCGACGGGCCCGTTCCAGGCGGGCCTTGTCTCCCGTCACTCCGTAGTACTCGGCGTTGGCGATGGCGCAGAAGGCCTCGGAGAAGTAATAGCGCCGCTGGCGCAACGGCTGTCCCTCCGCCGTGACGGTGAAGTACATCCGGTCGCCGCGCTCGTGGTTAAAGCAGTGGGCCTCCATGAAGTCCAGGCAGCTTTTGGACGCGTCCAGCCATTCCTGCTTTACGCCGTAATTGCTGCACAGAAACGCGAAAATCCAGCCGCAGCGGCCCTGCATCCAGACGCTTTTGTCGGTGGAGTAGATTTCGCCCTTCCGGTCCAGGCAGGTGTACACGCCGCCGTGCTCTTGATCCATGCCATGCTCCAGCCAGAAATTAGCGGAGCGTTCCAGCTCGGCCCGGACCCAGGTCCGGGCTTCCAGTAATGTTTGCCGATTCATTGCGTTCCTCTTTTCTAAATGCTCCCGGCTCGCTCGGGGGCATTGGGTTCTTTGTGGGGCCTGACCTCCTGGTCAGGCTATTTCTCCTGGGAGCCGCCGTCCTTATTTGCGCTCCGGCAGGCTGGCGGCGGCCATGGACTGGCCCACCCGGCGGAACTTCTCGTCGGGAAGCTCCGGGACGATCTTCCCGGTGAGCTCCGGATACTCGTCGGCCAGCACCTTCTTGGCGGTGTCCAGGATGAGGTCGCCGCCCTTGCCGCTCATGACCCGGCCCAGCAGCAGCACATGGCGGCAGCCGTAGAGGTCAAAGTAATAGGCCAGGGTGTGGCCCAGGTACACGCCGATGGACTCATAGACCTTGGCGGCCCGGGGATCGTCCTCCGCCATCAGCTTCTGCACCGCCTTCAGCTTCTCGGCGGGGGAGGCGTTCTCATCCAGCTCAATGCCCGCCCGGGGGGCCAGCTTGATGACGCCGTCCTGGGAGAAGTACTTCACGCCGCAGCCGATGTCCCCGCTCCACTCGTCCCGCATGGCGTCCGGCTGGGCGTCCACGGGGACGAAGGCCAGCTCGTTGAGCCAGCCGGTGATCCGGCCTTCCTCATCCACATACCCGACGGCCTCGCTGGTGCCCATGGCGATGCCCAGGACGCTGTTGTCGTTCAGGCTCATGGCTCCCGCCAGGGCGGAGACGTCTCCGTCGTTGATGACGCAGTAGGGCACGTCCCCGAAGGTGTCGTGAATGGCCCGGATATAGATGTCCTTGACCTTTTCATCGTAGATCTCCTTGGGAACCTTGAGGAAGAGGGAGGCGTTCATGGTCCGGTTGTTGATGAACACGCCGGCGGAGCTGACGCCCACCGCATCCACCCGGGGCATGTGCTCCGCGGCGGATTTCAGGGCGGAGACAATTCCGTCATAGTGATAGTCCGGGTCGGAGTTGGTCTTGGGGAACCAGACCACCTCCTCGGAGTAGACCGTCTCGCCGTCGATGACGGCGGAGACCTTCCGGTCGCTTCCGCCGGCGTCGAAGCCGATGCGGCAGCCCTCCATGTGGCCGCCGATGGCCTTGGGGGCGTCCTTGGCGGCGGGGATGTCGTCCACCAGCACGATCTCGAAGGGATGCTCAAAGACGTTGGCCATGTAATCCCAGTCGAACTCCTGCTGTCCTCCGGCGCAGTAGACGGATTTCAGGTATTCGCAGACGCCCGCGTCGCCGCTGACGTAAACCTTAAAGCCGCCCTTCATCCAGAGAATGGTTTTTACCAGGCGCTCAATGTAATAGTGGTCGGCCTCGGCCATCTCCGGCGTGCCGTGGATGAAGGTCCGGCAGGAGGCCATCTGACCGTCCGCCCGCTCCACGGCGATGCCCACGGGCTTCTTTGCCGTGGCCAGGAAGGCGCGGTTGAAGCGCATGAGAGGGATAAAGTCCGGGTCCAGGGAAGGCGTGTGTTTCAAAGTCACATTGATGCCAAAACGATCCATAACAATTCTCCTTTATCCATTGTTTAATGTGCGGAAACGCCGTCGTGGCCTGCGGCCGCAAAATAGCAAACTAATCATATCACAAATTTATCCATTTTTCAATCCCTGGAATCGTTTTCCATTTCGCCGTTTCCACGGAAGCCAAGAGCCCGCTCTGCCGAATAAAAGCGCCGGGGCCGCCTGGTAGAGGCAGCTCCGGCGCTTGGGTTCAGGGTTCGTCTCCGCTGTTGTACTTCGTGCGGATGAGGATATCTGTGTAAAGAAGCTCCCGCTCCGGTGGCGTGCCGCTTAGCAGGTAGTGATAGAGAATCTGCAAAGGCTTCCGGCCCTGGGCCAGGGCCACCTGGTCCAGCACAAAGCTCAGGTCCCCGCTTTGCAGCAGCTGCCGGTTGGGCGTATTCAGGTCATAAGCCACCACTCGGACCCGGCTCTTTCGCCGCTCGTCCTCAATGGCCCGGCAGACGCCCCGCTGGCCGTTGGAGGTGATGTAGACGCAGGCCAGGGAGGGATTCTCCCGAAGGGTATGCTGGGTGATCTCGTGGGCGTAGTCATCCCGGTCAAAGCAGGGCTGAAAGGGAAGGAGATGAATGTCCGCTTCGCCCGACAGCGTATCCAGAAAACCCCGGAGGCGGTTGTAGTGAGCGCCGTTGTTGACATGTCCGGCAATGGGAAGAACCAGTCCGCCGCCGGGCAGCATCTGCCGGACCAGTCCCGCCGCCGTCTGCCCTGCCCGGTAGCTGTCCATGCCCACAAAGCACAGCCGTTTGCTGTCCGGCGCGTCGGTATTGAACGTTACCACCGGCACGCCCTGTTCATGGAGGAAGTCGATGCGCCGGACCAAATCCGGGGTGTTATTGGAGGCGATGCCCAGGCCGCCAGCCCCCCAGTCCATCAGCTCGTCGATCTGCCGGAGGACCTTGGCGGTGTCCCGGCCCTGGACCTCCCGGAGCTCCACCTCCACGCCGGAGGCCCGGAGCTCCTCCGCGGCCTGCCGGACCCCGGAGGCCACGTCCTGCATGGTGGGCGTTTCAGCGGATTGAAGGATAGCCCCCAGCCGGAGGCCCTGCCGGGCCCGGACCAGGGCCTGACCGATGGAGTTGGGACGGTAGCCCAGCTCCTCCGCGATTCTCTGGATGCGGGCGGCCACCTCCGGGTTCACCCGGCCCCGGTTGTGGAGGGCCCGGTCCACCGTTCCCCGGGAGACCCCCGCCAGTTGGGCGATCTGCTGTGAAGTCACGGCCATGAAGCAGCCCTCCTTGGTGTGTATTTTAAGGACATTATAGCATAAGCCCGCATCCTTTGGCAAGGCCGTTTCCGAACCCCCTCCAAAAAGAACGCAATTGCACGCGTTTTGGGGACTGGGAAGGAAGAAATGCACAAGAAACCGCTACCGGCTTTTCCGGCTTCTCCAAACTTTCTGGATTTGAGGATTTTTACTGAAAATCCTCTTGCGAAACGGAGGTTTCTATGGTATTTTGATAGCAGTCAATCAAGAGCTCTGCCCGGGACCCTCAAAGCGTGTTGCCGCGCGCTTCCCCTGGGACCGCCTGTCTGTCTTGTGATGCGTGCGTTTTGCGTGCCTCTGTTTCCTTTTTTGAAAAACATGAATGGAGGCTGCAACAATGACATTCTTCAGTTCCCTTGCATGGACGCTGATCTCTTTCGTCCTCTTTACTACCCTGGTGGCGGTAATCTCCAGCTGGAAAACCCGGGGAGACGACCTGGAATCCGCCGAGGGCTATTTTTTGGCGGGCCGCGGCCTGCCGGGCGTCGTGATTGCCGGGTCCCTGCTGCTGACCAACCTCTCCGCCGAGCAGCTGGTGGGCCTGAATGGCCAGAGCTGGGCGTCCAATATGGGCCCCATCGCCTGGGAGGTAGGGTCCATGTTCACCCTGCTGGCCCTGGCCTACTATTTCCTGCCGCAGTACCTGAAAATGGGGGCTATGACCATCCCCTCCCTGATGGAGGTCCGCTATGGCAAGGGCACCAAGACCATGTTCTCCCTGGTCATTGTGGTGATGTACTCCATTTTGAACCTGCCAGTGATCCTCTATTCCGGCGCGGTGGTGTTTGAGCAGATCTTTGGTATCTCCGATATGCTGGGAGTCAGCAAGTTCCAATCGGTGGCCGTTCTCTGTCTGATCATCGGCATCATCGGCGGCTGTTACGCCATCTTCGGCGGATTGAAAGCCGTGGCGGTATCGGACACGATCAACGGCATCGGACTGATCATCGGCGGGCTGATGGTGCCCTTTATCGGCTTTGCCGTGCTGGCCCAGCAGACCGGGGGACAGGGCATTTTGGACGGAATCCAATACATTGTCCAGGCGGACCCGGCGAAAATGAACGCCGTCAACGCCTGGAACGCCGCGGAGCCGGAGGTCCCCTGGCCTCTCATCATCACCGGCATGTTCTTCAACAACCTCTACTGGTGGTGCACGAACCAGTCCTTTGTCCAGCGGGCCCTGGCGGCTAAATCCTTGAAGGAAGGGCAGAAGGGCGCGATCTTCTGCGGCTTCCTCAAGTGCCTGGGCCCCCTGTACCTGGTCATCCCCGGCATCATCGCCTTCTATCTTCCCTCCATTCAGGACGCCATCGCGGCGGCGGGCGATAAGGCCATTGACTTCGCCTATCCCGCCCTCATCGCCGCCATCATCCCCAAGCCGGTCATGGGCTTCTTCGCCGCTGTCATGTTCGGCGCTATCCTCTCCTCCTTCAACTCCGTGCTGAACTCCGCCTCTACCATGTTCACCCTGGACCTCTACCGTTCCGCCTTCAAGCCCGACGCCTCCGACGCTCACTGCGTCAAGGTGGGCAAGGTCTACGGCACCATCGCGGGCTGTGTGTCCATTGTGATTGCCCCCTTTGTAATGAACGCCTCCGGCATCACCACCTTCCTGAACTCCATGAGTCAGTTTGTGTCCCTGCCGGTGCTGTGCACCATCCTGGGCGTGTTCCTCTTCAAGCGCCTGCCCGCTTACACGCCGAAGGTCATCACCATCTTCCACGTGGTCTGCTACGGCGCGTTCCTTCTCATCGCCCCCAGCTACCCCGGCACGGACAATCCCATTCACTATCTTTATGCCATGGCGGTGCTGTTCCCTGTGGAGCTCCTCATCATGTGGGCCCTGAACAAGTACCGGCCCGGCGAGGAGTACATCCCCCAGGACGTGGGCGCGGTGGACCTGACCCCCTGGAAGTACCGGCATGTGGTCTCCATCGTGGGGCTGATTCTAGCCATAGCCATTTATGCGGTGTTCTCCCCCCTGGGCATCGCGGCCTGAGCAATCCAGAAAAACCTATAAGCAAAAGGCGCCGCCGGATGGCGGCGCCTTTTGCTGTCCGTTTTGCGAAAGCGCCAGAGGGCCGGGGGATGAACCCGCATGTGCAAAAATGAACGCAAAGCCTTTCCGATTTGTACACGGCTGTCAAAAACAGCCGCCAATCTATGGCGCCGACAGAGGATTTCACAATTTTAACTTCGTATTATTGTGAATAATATGCCAACATTTTGCTTGCGTTCTCGTGAACGCTTTGCTATAATCATAATTAGAGAAACGGAAACGAAACGCAGGCAAAGGTACGCATCAGGACGGATGTGCCCTCCGGCGGCTCCGGCAAGAGCCCGCCGGTCAAAACAAAACCGCTGTATGTAAAATCAAAAAAAGCACCGCCATATTTTTAACAGGAGGCAAACATGATGGAACTCAATATCTGCTTAGTTGGCTGTGGCATGATCGGCCGGGAACACATTGAACGCATCCAGAACCGCATCCGGGGAGCCAAAGTCGTGGCCGTGTGCGACGTGTTTGAGGAGGGCGTGAAGAAGGGCGCGGAGCTGGCAGGCCCTGGCACCAAGACCTACACGGACTTCCGCGAGGCCATTAACGACCCGGAGGTCAACGCCGTGGTGGTCACTACGCCTGGCCAGTTCCACAAGGACCCCGTTCTAGCCGCCATCCAGGCCGGCAAGCCCGTGTTCTGTGAGAAGCCCCTGGCCAACACCGCCGCCGACTGCAAGGCCGTGGTGGACGCGGAGATGGCCTCCGGCAAGCACCTGGTCCAGATCGGCTTCATGCGCCGCTATGACCGGGGCTATAACCAGGTGAAGGAGCTGCTGGACTCCGGGAAGTTCGGCGCCCCGCTGATTGTGAAGTGCACCCACCGGGCCGACGGCGTGGCCCCCAGCTACACCACCTCCATGGCCGTCACGGACACCGCTATCCACGAGATTGACTGCCTGCCCTGGCTGGTGAACGACGAGTGGGACGAGGTTCAGTGCATCCTTCCCAAGGTTACCAGCAAAGCCCACGAAGGCCTCCGGGACCCCCAGGTCATGATTATGAAAACCAAGGGTGGCGTCGTGGTCATGCTGGAAGTCAATGTAAACTGCGGCTTTGGCTATGACATCAACTGCGAGGTAGTCTGCGAAAACGGCGTGGTAAACCTGCCCTGCCCGTCCTTCCCCACCGTCCGCTATGCCAACAATGTCTCCACCAAAATCGAGGATAACTGGATCATGCGTTTCATCGACTCCTATGACGTAGAAATTCAGGACTGGGTAGACCACGCGCTAAAGGGCGAGACCGGCGGCTCCTCCGCCTGGGACGGCTATGTTGCCTCCATCACCGCCGACGCCCTGGTGAAGTCCCAGACCTCCGGCCAGGTGGAGAAGGTCATCACCGGCGGCACCCCGGATTTCTACAAAAAGTAAAACTCCCCTTCGTATATTACAAATTGGAAAGGAGCGTTTCTCCATTATGAAGATCGCCTTTGACGTTGACGTATTAGCCAAGCAGATGCCCATACGGGATTACGTCCGTAAGGTGGCGGACTGGGGTTACAAATACATTGAGCAGTCTCCCCATCCCCGCATCAACCCTTTCTACAAGCACCCCCTCTTTTCCAAGGAGTGCGAGGAGGAGTACCGGAAGGCCCTGAAGGAAACCGGCGTGGAAATCTCCAGCTTCATCGTGGTCTACCGCTGGTCCGGCCCCACCGAGGAGCAGCGCCAGCACGCCGTGGCCAACTGGAAGCGGATGATTCAGATTGCCGTGGATATGGGAGTCCCCGTCATCAACACGGAGTTCTCCGGCGACCCCAACCAGCAGGAGCTGTGCAACGGCATGTTCTTCCGCTCCATGGAGGAGCTGCTCCCCATCATCGAGCGGGAGGGCCTGCGGGTGGAGATTCAGTCCCATCCCTACGACTTCTGCGAGCTGAACGACGAGACCTGCGACATTGTGAAGTCCTTCCGGTCCAAGAACCTGGGCTATGTGTATTCCGCCTCCCACGGCTTCTTCTACGACCAGGGGAAGGGCGATGTGCGCCATATGCTCAAGTACGCAGGGGATGAGCTGACCCACGTGCTTCTCGCCGACACCTGGAACCAGACGAAGGACTGCCGGTACATCCTGAATCCCCCCTGGCTGAACGCCAGAGGCCGGGCGGACGTGACCATTCACCAGCACACCGCCATGGGCGAGGGCGAGGTGGACTTCGACGGCATCTTCGAGACCCTGCGGGAGATGGACTTTGTCAATAAACAGCTCAAGCCTGACGCTCCCAAGGCCGGCGGGGACAACATCATCTGCGTCAGCTACTTCGGCTTCCCGGAGAAGATGGACCAGCAGGCCCCCGAGGCCCTGGAGCGCATCCAGCGGGAGTTGCTGGGTGAGTGACGGAAAAAAAACGCCCAAGCCGACGCCAAACGTGGGAAAAGAGCTGGGAGACGTTCAGTCTCCCGGCCCTTTCCAATTTTATGGGTATTGAATGGGGCAAGCACGGTCAGTTGATATAGCGCAGGCGTCTGAGAAACGCCTCATTCTTGGTTTTTTCGCAGATAGCGTTGATTCCCGAGGAAATCACCCAGATGGCCATGCCTCTTTCCGCGCAGGTCACCAACATATCAATGATCATCTCGTGGTGCGCTGGCTCCTGGCCCGCAAACGGGAAAAAACAGATCAGCAGGCGCGGGTTCAGGAGATACCATTTATAGTAGGAAAAGCGCAGGCGCTGGGGCAGCGGCCATGTGTACAGAGGGCGCTGAAGGTCCTCTCTTGGGAACCACCGCGACGCCTCCTCTAAGATATTCTCCACGATCCGCCAATCCGCGATATTCCGGCCAGCCTTGGGGAGCAGGCAGATGCTCAGATTGTCCAGCGCGCTCAAATTGCCGAACAGCACTCCGTCCTGGCGGTCTGGCCGCTCCAGCTGGACCCCGATCTCCGTGCCAATCAGCCTTGACAGCTCTCCCGGGGCGTAAGCGGTTCCGTCCAGGTGGAATACGCCACCGGTCCAGCGCTGGCCGCCCAAAAGGCAGTCCCGCAGTCTGGCGGCCGTGCTGTAGTTTTCGTCCCGCAGGAAAGCGATTTCGTTACTCCGGATTTGAAAGTCCAGGGGTGGGATTCCGGGAAGCTCCAGGCCGGACGCCTGAAGTACGACTCTGCCGCCGTCCTGGCGCCTGTCCTGTTCCACACCGCCGCCGCGGCATTTCCAGCCCAGGATCTCATACAGCTGCTCCCCATACTCCTCTGGGTACAGGCGATAGCAGGTCTTTCGATTTTTAACCACGTCGATCCGATCCGAATAGCGGCGCATAAACATATCGTCCAGGTCCAGCAGGATCACCGCCGCCCCTTGCCCCAGCAGCAACTGGACGCACCGCATCATCTTTTCCAGGTCCCTTTGGCGCAAAATCTCCGTGAGACGGTCCAGAATCAGCAGCCCGTCCTTCCAGAACCACACCCGGAAGATGCAAAGCCGGTAATAGTCCAGCAAGGAGAGCTCCGCCAGCTTCACGTCTGGGGCGACGTCCAGCTCCATCTGCCGCAGAACGGCCGCGGACTCCGGTCCTCGCAGCCGCTGCTCGGCACTCTTTTTCTGTTGCCAGCCCCCCAGTTTTCCCAGGGAGATTACAAAGTCCCGCATGGTCAGTTCCGTGGAATCAAAGCGGTGCTTATCAATGATGACGCTATTTTGCTGGAGCCATCGCTCCAGCTCCGGCGTCCCCACCCGGCAGCCGCTGATAAAGGCCCTGCCGCTTTTGATGCGCGTACCGCCCTTGAATACATCCAGATAGGCCGTGCCGGAAGAGAGATGGTCGTCCACATACACGCCGACACACTCCCCCCTGGAGATGGAGATATCAAAGCGGTACGCCAGGTCCTCCCGCCGGAAGCAGCCGTGTTCGACTCGGATTACTTCCTCTTTCATGGCTCTACTCCTCTTGGAAGAGCAGCGGCAGCGTCACACAGCACTCTGTACCGATCCCCTCCACGCTGAAAATGCGCAGGCCATAGTCCTCGCCGAAGATCAGGCGGATGCGGCTGTTGACATTGCGCAGGGCAATGCCGCCCCGTTGCTGTCCCGTCATCGTGCTGGTGTCCCCCGCGAACTGCTGGTTCAGCCGCTCCACCTGTCCGTCTGGAATCCCAACGCCATCGTCCCGCACCCGAAGAAACAGCGTCCGGTCACTGTTTTCCACAATGATGCGGACGGTGCCATACCCCAGCTTGCCCTCCAGGCCGTGGGCTACCGCGTTCTCTACCAGCGGCTGCAAAATCAGCTTTGGCATCCGCGCTTCCAATAACTTTTCATCCTCTATATCCAGCTCCATAGATATTTTATCCCCAAAGCGGCACCGCTGGATCGTGAAATAGTTCTCGGCATTATCCAGCTCGTCGGAGAAGGTGACATACTCCTGCACGTTGGAAATGGTATAGCGGAAAAAAGTGGCCAGCGCCTCCGTCGTCTCGGCGATTTCCCCACAGTCCGCCAGCAGCGCGTCCGTCCGGATCGCCTCCAGGGCGTTATAGAGAAAATGGGGGTTAATCTGGTTCTGCAGCGCCAGATATTCCGACTGCTTCTGTCGCAGCCTGGTAATTTCCTCGCCGTGGAGCCGCTCCTCGATATCAGAGAAAAAGTCCCGCAGCGCTGGCTCCCCCGTCCAATCCTGAAGCAGGACAGCCTCCAGATCGCAGTCATCGCGGTAGCGTCGGAGCGCCCAGCGCAGCTTTTTTATAGCCCGCAGCCACATGGTATCACCTACCTGTACAGCTTTTTGTAGTCCGATGGACTGACACCGGTGACTTTTTTGAAGAGCTTTGAGAAGTATTTCAGGTCCTGGTACCCCACCATCTCCGCTACGTCCTGGACAGACAGATCTTCGCCGGACAGCAGCTCCTTGGCCTTGCCGATCCGCAGGTCCGTTAGATAATCCACAAAATTCTGCCCGGTTTCCTTTTTAAACAGCGTGGAAAAATAGGTGGCGTTGAAGCCGACGGTATTGCTGACGTCTTCCAGGCGCAGCGTCTCCCGGTAATGTTGCTGGATATAGCGTTTAGCGTCGATGATGGGGCGCGTCTCCCGCAGGGAGCGCTCAGCCTCCAGACGCCTGATCTGCTGGCATACGCTGTCCCGCAACAGCGTGAGCACGCCCTGGGCGTCCGCGCAAAGCCAGAAGCGGTCCTCCATTTCCGCGGGGAAGCGCTCATCCACCTGGCCAGTCTGCCGCATTCCGTAGAGGCACGCCTCCAGCACCTGGTAAAACCAGTCCTCCAGCATCTGGCCGTTCAGATCGGGACGGGACAGCAGCGCGCCGCAGCTCTCATCCAGTTCCTGCTGAAAACGCTCCTCGTCCAGGCATTCTGCCGACACCTGAAACCGCTTTTTCTGTGCCGCCTCCATCACATACCGCCGGCTGAAAGCGGGCCGGTCGGTCTCTGCATCCCGCCAGGGCTGGGCCCGGCACAGATGGTCCCGGCAAAGCCACTGTGCCTGGTGCATGGAGAGGACGACCTCCTCAAACGAGGCCTGCCGGCTGCCCAGGCACACGGCGCAGCGGAGATTCCCAAACATGTCCCGGTGCTGCTCGACCTCCTTTTGAATCTTTGTAAAGCACTGTTTCACGGCCACCGCCCGGTACGCGCTCATGCGCAGCACGATGGCGACGCCCTCTTTGCGCGCCGCGGCGGCATAGACGTCCGTCAGGACACGCAGTTCCCGGCGAACGATTTCCAGGGCGTACCGGAGAATGATCTGATAGCTGCCCGGAGTCCAAGTGGTGTCGGTCATATCCACCCGCACCAGTGCCGCAAAGCAGATACCCCCGGAGGAGTGAAAACGCTTGTCCGCATATGCGATAAAGGACCGCTGGTGCTCCGACACGTCGGCAAGGGACGCCATCAGCAGCTCCTGCTGTCGTTCGCTGCTTTTCTTCAGCCGGAATTCCAGCGCGGCCTCCTCCCCAAGCTTGTCTTTGAGCCGCAGCAGGATGCCGAGCAGGTCATCCTGCTTGATCGGCTTGAGCAAATAGTCCTCCACACCGTATTTTAGGGCGTTTTGCGCGTATTCGAATTTCCGGTATCCGCTGATGATGATAAAGCGCAGGTTCGGCTGTAGGTCCTTTGCCCGCTGAATCAGCTCGATTCCGCTGCACCCTGGCATGCGTACATCCGTGATCAGTAAATCCGGCTGTTTCTCCCGCACCAGCTCCAGGGCCCGCAGACCGTCGTTGGCAGTTCCGGCAATCTCGTAACCCAGGGATTCCCAATCAATCAGCTTTTGCAGCAGCAGCAAGATCTTGTTCTCATCATCCGCTAGAACAACGCTTAGCATACGCAAGTCCTCCGGTATCGTTTCTATCCCCAATAGCGGGCGGGTTTCATTTTCACCTGGTTCAGGAGCTCCGGAACCGGATACACACGTTTAGCCCCAGAGATATCTCCTTGTATCCATACTATAATCTTTTTCTCCCGGTTTGCCAAGAGGGGCGTAAAGGCTGACGGGCTTATTTGTATATTTTACAATACGCAAAATGATTTTTTCTGTACAATTAAGCAGTCTCACCCGACTTGGACAAACCGCGGAATTGCCACCAGATGTGACAAACTGGATGCTTCTTTTCTCGCCTTTGGTTACCTCGCTTCTATCGCTGTTTTG